>JBKQHM010000475.1:0-15050 GCA_052148775.1 Isosphaeraceae bacterium
CAAGCTCATTCACGAGAAGATCCACGAGCAATTGCAATTTTGAGCCGGACCACCAAACACGCAACCGAAAGCCTTTGGAGCACCCCGCTCCGCTCGAAGCGGGCTGGGAGCTTCGATTCGGTCCCGACAACCGATTCAGGGTCTTCTACAACATCGACCCGGAGAATCACGAAGTCGCGATCTTGGCCATCGGGACGAAGGTGAGAAACCGCTTGTTCATCGGTGGGGAGGAAGTCGAGTCATGAAGATCGCATCGGTCGCGGACGTCAAAGCACACTTCAGCGAGTATCTGAAAGAGAGCGAAAAGGGGGCCGTGGTCGTGACGCGTAACGGCCGCCCCGTCGCCGTCATCCTGGGCACCGAGGATGAGGATGAGATCGAGCGGCTGATACTCGGCCATTCCAAGCGGCTACGCGAGATTCTCGAGGCAGCTCGACGAAGGATTCGCGAAGGCAAAGGGATCCCCGAAGACGAGTTCTGGCGACAGGTGGAGGCGGAGAACGCCGAGGCGTCCAAGCCGGATCACGCCCCGATCGAGGAGAAGAAACGCCCTGGTCCCAAGAAGCCAGTCGCAGGAAAGGCCCGCGGGAAACGATCGTGATCTCCCAGGTCGGGCGGCATTCATTCCGTTCCCCCGCGCGGGGCGCGGAAGAGACGGCGCGAAACGGTCCTGATCCGCCGGCATCGGGAACGTCCTTGACGCCCGAGGCGCGGTGGAACTAACCTGGAATCAGGAGCCGTTCGTGATCGGGCGGCAAGCCGGCGGCTATGGTAGCCCCTCCTGTGCGGCGTCGAGGGACGTCGACACGGGTGGGGCGTTTTCGTTGACGGCCGTCGCGGGTCGGGTGGGGATCTCGTCCATGATCAAGCCTTTTGCGGATCGCTCCGCGGCCGGGCGGGTGCTGGCCGAGAAACTGGCGGCCTACGCCGGGCGGGACGACGCGATCGTCCTGGCGTTGCCTCGCGGCGGGGTCCCCGTGGCCTACGAGGTCGCCCAGGCGCTTGGCGTCCCGCTCGATGTCTTCCTCGTGCGCAAGCTCGGCGCCCCGGGCCACGAGGAGCTGGCCATGGGCGCGATCGCCTCGGGGGACGTCGTGGTGATGAACGACGAGGTGCTCGATGCGATGAGGGTCTCCGAGGAGGACATCGCGGCCGCGATCGACAGCGAGCGCCAGGAGCTGGCGCGGCGCGAGCGGGCCTACCGGGGCGACCGCCCCCCGATCGACGTGCGGGGGCGGACCGTGATCCTGATCGATGACGGACTGGCCACCGGCTCGACCATGAGGGCGGCCGTGACGGCGATGCGGCGCCAGCACCCCGCGCGGATCGTCGTCGCCGTGCCTGTCGGCGCCCCCTCGACGTGTGCCGAATTCCGGTCGATCGCCGACGAGGTCGTCTGCGTCGTGAAACCCGAGCCGTTCCGCGCCGTCGGGATGTGGTACGATGACTTCACCCAGACCCGCGACGATGAGGTCGGCGACCTGCTGGCCCGCGCGGCCGGGGCGGTCGCGCGGCGCGAGGAGAAATCATCATGAGCGATGCCGGCATGCCGAGCGTCCTCGAGCGCGAGGTGGCGATATCCGCGGAGGATGCGACCCTCCGCGGGACCTTGAAGCTGCCCCATGGGGCCTTCGCCGTGGTCGTCTTCGCGCACGGCAGCGGGAGCGGCCGGCACAGCCCGCGCAACCAGTACGTCGCGCAGCTCCTGGAAGAAGCCGGCCTGGGGACGCTCCTCATCGACCTGCTGGAGCCCGCCGAGGCCGACGACCGGTCCAAAGTCTTCGATATCGGGCTACTGGCCGGACGCTTGCAGGCCGCCGCCGACTGGCTGACGACCCAGCCCGAGACGCAGGGGCTCCGCCTGGGCTATTTCGGAGCCAGCACCGGGGCCGGGGCGGCGCTCCGGGCGGCGGCCCAGGCACCGGAGTCCGTCGGCGCGATCGTCTCGCGCGGCGGCCGGCCTGACCTGGCCGACGACGTACTCGGACGCGTGACCGCGCCCACCCTGCTGATCGTCGGCGGCGACGATGAGGTCGTCCTGGAGCTCAACCACCAGGCGTTCAATAAACTCACCTGCACCGCGCAGATCGACATCGTCCCCGGCGCCACCCATCTGTTCGCCGAGCCCGGTGCCCTCGAGGAAGTCGCCCGGCTGGCCCGCGAGTGGTTTCTCCACTATTTGACGCCATCGGCCTCCTGACGACCGGTGCGATCATCAGTTCGCCGGAGGGGTTCTGGGGCGAGAATGCGCGATGATGTGTCCTCGCAGACATCTGGCCGATCAGGGCCGGTTTCGCTGAAATGGTGGAAGGAGTCGTTTTCGCTCGGTTGAGCCGATATCCGGTCGAGGTCATGACCATGGAAGCCCCGCGCTGTCCGAATTGCGATTCGTCGGCCGTCATCTCAGGTAACTGCATCCCGGTCGGGGTCCCCCCCTCCATCAACGGATTGGGATTGAATTTCAAACCGCACGGGACAAGAGGTTTGGGTATCCCCATATGCACCCTTTGCTGCACGTCGTGCGGACACGTCTGGATGGGCCTGTCACCGCAGACCCTTCACGCGTACATCGCACAATCCGGTCCCGAGTTGGGCAGGCAACGCTTGAAGTCTGCGATGTTCGGGCCGGATCATGACTTGCCCGATTTCCCCGAGGCGAGGAAAGCTGGGAAAGGCGTGGCGGAGATCGACGACCTCATGCTCTTCGGGAAGCCGGGAGAGGCGGCGCGGCGATACCGCGAGTTGACGGGTACGATCTGGGATCAGGTTCACGAGATCGTCCATCGCTGGTTCGACCTCACGCGGGAGGAGAAGCTCGCCCTGTTCGGCTGGTGCCCGAAGGACAAGCTACCGATTGATGACCTGAGTTGATGCCTCGGGACCGGCCCGGCGTGTAAAGAAGCTCCCCGATCCCCAGGACTGTGCGATGACCGACCGTAGCGTGCTTACCCTCCCAGGCACTTTCGACCTCTCGCCGTTCCGGATCGGTGGCGATCCGCCCCCCGTCTTCGCCACCGACCTCGGCGCCCTCTTCCGGGGCGATTGCACTGAACTGTTGCCACACTTCCGCGACGGGTGCGTCGACACGGTCTTCGCCGATCCGCCGTTCAATCTCGGCAAGGAATACGGAGGGAGCGTCAACGACCTGCGGCAGGAGGCCGAGTACCTGGATTGGTGCCGCGGATGGATCGACGGGTGCTGCCGCATCCTGAAGCCGGGCGGCTCGTTCTTCCTGTATAACATCCCCCGCTGGAACATCGAGCTGGGGCATTATCTGAATACGCGGGGCATGCAATTCCGGCACTGGATCACCGTCAGCATCAAGTTCGGCCTGCCGATCCGAGGCCGGCTCTACCCGGCCCATTACAGCCTGCTCTACTATGCGAAGGGCAAGCCCAAGACGTTCCGCAAGATCCGCACGCCGATCGAGACCTGCCGCCATTGCGGCGGGGAGATCAAGGATTACGGCGGTCATCGCGACGCCATGAACGACATGGGCGTCAACTTGATGGATGTCTGGACCGACATCCCCCCGGTGCGGCACGGCAAGTTCAAGTCATCGAAGCGCAAGGCGAACGCCCTTTCGACGAAGATCCTCGACCGCGTGGTGGAGATGAGCACGGTCGAGGGCGAGGTCGTGCTCGATCCGTTCGGGGGCAGCGGCACGACCTTCGCCGTCTGCGAACGGAAGAATCGCCGATGGCTCGGCATCGAGATCGAAGCGTCCGACGTCATCATCGATCGGCTATCCGGCGGCGACCTGGGTTGTCACAAGAGCGCGGATCACGTGGAAGGTTGAGCCCGAGGACGGCCGGTCGGCGTTCACCGCGGGCTGTATTGATAGATGAGGGTGTCCCAGTCGCCGTCGTGGGTACCGGACTCGTCGTAGTGGAAGCCCTGGTTCTGGAAGAAGTCGGTCCAGAGCGTGCTCTGCCACTCCTGGTTGCCCTTGCCCCGATGATCGCCCGGATAGCGGGTGCGGAGGGTATAGCCGGTGGGGCGGAGGGTTTCGAGCTGCTTCTTGAACGAATCGATGGTGCCTTTGATCGTGTCGCCGAGCCCGAGGGTCCGGTAGGCGCCGCGCACCCAGATGACCAGGTCGATCGTGCCGTCGAACGACGCCCAGGCGAGGATCACGCCGTAGTCGCGCGGCTCGGCGGTCGCCGGCCTGTCGTGGGCGATCGCGCCGCGCTGGATGAGGCCGGCTTTCGGGCTGCCCCCGGGCACCGGCGGGTACTTGAGGACATGGTCGAAGATGTCGACGAGACTCGAAGGGTTGTCGCTGATCTCGTGCAGGACGATGTTCGGCCATTCCAGCGAGAACTCCCGGTCGAGCACCGTCACGGCGTCCCGGAACGCCGAGGGTTCGATCGTCTCGCGCCCGCTCGGCGCCGGGACCCCGTGCCGGAGCCAGACGACCTTGTTGGGGGCGACCGCGAGGTTCAGCTCGGTCTCGCAGAAGCGGACGAACCCCTCGCTGAACTCGCCGCGTACCGCCGGCCAGTGGGTCTGGAAGACGCTCGAGCTGGTCCACCGGCGGAAGACGTTCATCCAGCCTCGGTTGAGCGGGTGATCGGAGTAGGCATCGAGGCCGACGGCGACCCAGGCATTCTCCATGGCCTGGAGCATCTCGAGGACGGCGTGCATCTCGGCGCGGGGATCGCCGGCGGGCGTGGGCGTGCGGTAGACCTGCGCGAGCTCGGGATACAGGTCGAGGCTGAGGCGCTCGAG
Organism: Isosphaeraceae bacterium; assembly: GCA_052148775.1. Classification (GTDB taxonomy): domain Bacteria; phylum Planctomycetota; class Planctomycetia; order Isosphaerales; family Isosphaeraceae; genus CAVZRC01. Next base: position 4,732 of record JBKQHM010000475.1, read on the forward strand.
ATTGGGGTCGGTGCGCAGCGCCTGCTGTACCGCGACGAACGGCCGGATCGAGGCGAGGAATTTCTTGTCGAGGTCGGGAGGCGGCGGGAACCATTGGCGGCGGAGTCGCGAGAAGAGCGAGGGAGGACCGGGATCGGGCCCGGCGCCGCGCGCGGCCTCCTGGAACACGTTCACCGCGACATGCTCGCCCAGTACGCGGTAGCTCTCGAACTGCGACTCGCTGAAGAACTGATCGGCGGTCGACTCGTGCGGGAACGTCGGATGGTCCACGACGTAGTTGCGGACGTCCGACGGCTCATCGCCGGTCAGCGAGGGCTTGATGTAGAAGAGCGTACCCGGAGAGGCCCCGGCGTCGACGTCCTCGTAATGGATCCGCCCCACGGCGCAGTGCCACTGGCTGTGGACCGTCCCCTCCTTCCTCGAGAGCGGACTGATGTCGATCTCAATCCGGACGCCGAAATCTTCGCGGCACTTGCGCACCAGGCCGGCGAGGTCCCAGAACGAGAAGGTCGGGTCGGCCCCGGCGTCGCAGAGGACGATGTACCGGCAGCGGCGGCGGACCAGCTCGTAGACCCCGAGATTCTCGAAATGCCCGCCGTCCGAGAGATACACATATTTCCCCTTGCTGGTCGTGCGGCCGAACAGCTCGTCGAAGAGGTAGAGGGCGAACCCGGGGCCCGACCGCCGCCAGGCATTCCGCGCCGGGTTTCCGAACCAGAGGCCGAGCCGCGCGTTGAACACGGTCATCAGGATGGCGACCAGCGGCGACGAATGGTAGCCCGCATTGGGGCTGGCCGCGGCGCCCGAGACGCTGACGGCCGTCCCCAGGCGGACGTCGTCGCCGTAGCCGGGCACCTCCCTCCGGGCCGGGTAGTCGGCCTCGTCGGGCTCGAGCTCGTCGGCCTCGAGGTCGCCCTTGACGACATGGGTCCGGCGATAGCCGGTGGTCTTGCTGCCGCAGTAGAGCGGGCTGAGGGTGAACGACTCGGCCATCCGCTCCTGCCAGGCCAGCTCGCTGCCGGCGACGAGGTTCATCGCCGTGTTGATCAGGTGGTAGGGGCCACGGTAGTCGACGACCAGGTCGTCATCGCGCCAGGAGCGGACGACGACCAGGTCGCGCAGCGGGAAGTCGTCGGTCGGGTCGAAGCCGGTGATCGGGTTGGGGCGGCGGACGGGGACGGGGCTATTCGTCGGGGCGAAGGTGGGCCGACCCTCCGAGGGCGCCTCCTTGGGCCGCGAGGCCCCGAGGTAGCACCGGACGAGGCGGTTGGCGTAGAAGGCATTGAGGGCGAACAGGTTGATGTTGACGTAGAGGCAGCCGATCGTCGCCACCCAGACCGACGCGAGCATGATGGCCCATGTCCAGACCGGGTCGGCATGCGACAGATCCCAGAGGAACCGACCGGCCGCCGGCGGGACGTCGCTCTTGAGCGGGATGTGGATGCCCTGCAAAACGACCGCGAGCGTCGAGACCGCGATGACCAGGCCGATGATGAACACCGGCGGGGCGAGCACGGCGACGTACTCCAGCGGGCTGCGGCTGGACTTGACGCCGTTGGTCCGCGCGCTGCCGCCCGCCAGGGCGCCGAAGCCGGAGATCGCGGCCCACCCGAGGCCCGCCATCGAGGCGATCGCGGTCCCCGCCGCCCAGAGCAGCAGCGGCCCGTACACCGAGAGCAGGGAGAAACCCGTCCAGAGTAGGCCGGTGAGCAGGAGGTAGGCTCCGAGGCTCGACCGCCACTCGCGCATGTCCTCCTCGCCATAGCCTCCGATCAATCCGACCTCGATGGCCGAGCCCGCACCCATGGCGATCATCACCAGGAGCGGGCCGATCGTCATCATCGCGGCTTCCAGCCCACCGCTCGTCCCCACTTCCGAGGAGTTGGACAGCCGGCCGATCAGCCACATGAGCACCGCCGCCAGCACCGAACCCGTGACGAGCCCGGAGATCAACGCCGAGGCGGCACGCCCCACCTGGTCGATCAGCCGCCAGTTGCCATGCCACGACTCCCTCAGCTCGATCCCGACGAAGGCCGCCAGCCGCATCAGGCCCACCATCGCCCCGAAGAAGAGCGCGGGGTAGATCTTGCTCCACTCGTCCCAGTGCTCGGGGTTGAACCAATCGCCCACGACCGGCAGGGGGACCCGGAAATAAGGCGTCCCCGGCCGGGAGAACAGGAGGCTCACGCCGAATGCCGCCAGCGTCAAGGGGATGAGGATCTGCTCCCAGAGGAGCGGGTACGGCAGGTCGGCCGACCGGTCGCGGTCGGCCTGCGTGACCGACGCGGGCGTGCGGCTCTCGCGGATCAGGGCCACCGTCCGGTACGTCCGGTGGAATCCGAGCAAAGCCATGGCGAACGTCCCGAGGAACAGGACGAGATCGCCGGTCAGCCACGGCGTGACCGGTTCGACCACGGTGAGCCCGAGGAGGAGCAGCCACTGCAATGATGGCACGAGGCCGAAGACCAGGAGGAGGAGGATCGTCCAACCGCCGAGCCGCTCGCGCCGCCTGCGCTCCTTGGGTGTCAGCGGGGCAAGGCCGACGGCACGCCGCTGACCGAACGTGGCGATCAGGGCCAGGGGCAGCAGGATCGCCCATGCGCACACCCATGGCGTGTCCGCGAGCCACCCGCGGAGGACCGTGCCGGGGCGAACCAAGCGGTCCATGGCGCGCGATGCCGAGGCGACGACCACCGCGAGATCGGCCACCGGCGCCGCCAGGCCCGCGATCAGCAGGGCGTAGATCGCCCGGGTGGCGTTGCGATCGCCGATCCTCCTGACGATCCAGCGCGCGAAGTAGTCGAAGAGCTTGAGCGCGGTCAACATGGCCACGGCCGCCACTCCCAGCACGATCATTACGTGTCGCTCCGGATGCTCACTCAGCCAGTGTTTCGTGGTGGCCACTGCCGGCCCCGTCGTCGGCGAGGCGAACAGGAGCAGCAAGAGCCTGGGCAGGGCGATCGCCGCGAGCGTGATGGGGAGCAGGATGAACTGATTCAGCAACATGTTGCGGAGGTAGACCGAGATCATCGTCCAGGTATCGATCGAGAGCAGGCCGATCTTCGGGGCGAGGTAGTTGCTGTAGGCGCGGAGGTGGTAGACCGGCTCGGGCTCCTCCTCGACCGTTCGCCGCAGCATCGGCGGCGGGGTCGCGACCGACTCGCGGCCCTTGCGGACCTCATCGGCCGAGACCCAGCGCCGGTCCGCCCGGCCCTGGACGTGCCGCCTCGAATTGAGCTGGAGCTCGACGTTTTCCAGCGCCCGCGCCGTGCGTCGTCGCTTGGCCCTGACCTGCTCCATGCGGTTCCGATCGAGCGCCTTGCGCACCTCGGATCGGATCCTCTGGGTGGCCTCCTCCACGAGCTGGTCGATGGCCGCGTGAGGAGACTTCTTCTTCTTCTCCGCATCCCTGATCTTCCGCTCCTCCTCCGCGATCAAGGGGGCGGCTTCGCGTTCGACATCGGCGTGCACGATCGGTCCCGGGTCGCCGGCGTGCCCGCCCTCGCGGCGCACCCACGCGGCGAACCAACTGCCGATGTAGCCGCCGCCGGAGACCGTGGAGAGGTAGTCGAATTGCTTCAGCAGCCCGAGCGAGGCCAGGCCCTGGAGGAACCCGAGGTTGAACGTCGCGCTGCGGATGCCGCCGCCGGAGAACGCCAGGCCGACGGCCCCTAGCCGCAAGGAGGCCTTCCGTGCCCCGTCCTCGATGACGTCGTAGATCGCATACCGCGACTCGTCCGACTGGCCATCGATCAGTCCTTGGATCTGGACCATCACCCCTTCGCTTGCATTAGCGACGTCGCAGTAGGCCCTGATGACCTCGTCGAACTGCCCGGCCACCTCGTCCAGGGCGGAAGCCAGCTCGCGGGACCGCATGATCACCGCGCCCCGGATGAGCCGCTCCCGGAGCGTCCAGCCGCGAAAGGCCTCGCGGGTCCCTTCGCCGAAGGCCACGAGGACCATGGCGATCCGGATCGCCTTCGCGGCGTCACGGTAATCGGCTTCATCCAGGACCGGCTTGTAATCGGAGATCCGGGTCTTCTGGGGGTCGGTCAGGCTGTGTGCCACGCGGCAGAGGCGATCGAACCATCCCTCGTTCCGCTTCACGACAGCCACCTGATCCCGGATCGCTTCCACCCTCAGGGCTTTCTGGGCTTCATCCAAGAGTCGACCATAGTCGTCGACCTTGTCCTTGGCCTTCGGCCTTCGATCATCCCAATCCTTCCCCGGATCCTCCTCCGGCTGGACCCAGCTCTGGATGGCACGGAAGAGGCTGAAGAGCGAAATGAAGGCGATCGGGCGTACCGGGGCCGGGCCGGGCCGCTCGAGATGACTCTTGATGACCTCCTGGGCCGTCTTGACGCGGTGGGCAACGACCTGCCCGAGTTGGTCGACCGAGTCGGCGGCCAGGGCCGTGAGCGCCATCGCCTCGCGTGCATGGCGGGTCCCCTCTTCCGTCGTCGCCCTCAGAGAGGGCGGACGAGGGGCCCCGAGTCTGGCCATCTCCGCGGGAGCTTCCAGGGGAACGCCGGGGTCGGCCGCGTCGGCGATCGCCTTCTCCAGGAGCTTCCGCGCCTCGGCCAGTTCCTGCTTGACCGCCAACAGGCTGGCAAACCCGCCGCGGCGGATGGCGATCTGCTCCAGCTCGTCGAAGAGGACCCTGCCGAAAGGATGTAGCGTCTTGCTCATGATGTGCTGCCCTCGCGAAGCGGGCCTCGAATGTCGAACGCGGTCGGTCTGACTTGCAACCCGGGGTCGAACCGATGGGATATCTCCCCTTCGGCGAGGGATTCGGAAAAGACGCCGGACTCCAACGCGATCACGACGTCGATCGCATGGAGGCTCGTCATCATGACCGCTCCGGGGGCGAATAGCAACTCTCGACCCAATCCCGGCCGATGCTCTTCCTACCACCGCGATGAGGGTGAATCCTGACGCGGTGCCGGCGCCGATCGCGGGCCATCCCGCCTTCGTTCTCGCGGCAACAGGGTTGTGAACCGCGCCGGCTCGACTAAACTGGTGTCTGGCCCGTGTCGCCGGATCGCGACGCGATCGGCCATCGTCGATTGCCGGATGAGACAAGGGAGGAAGGCGTCTTGCAACTCCAGGAGATGAACTGGCCGGCGGTGGCCGGGACCTCGAAGGACGTGCCGGTCGTGGTGCCGATCGCGGCCGTCGAGCAGCACGGGCGGCACCTGCCCGTCTTCACCGACAGCATGCTGCTGGGCGAAGTCGTCCGTCGCGCCTCCGAGGCGATGGGCGATCGCGTGATCTGGGCCCCCCTGCTCTGGCTGGGCAACTCGCACCACCACATGGATTTCGCCGGCACGCTCTCGGCGGCGCCGCGGACATACCTCGACCTGCTGGGCGACCTGATCGACAACCTGGTCGTGCACGGCTTCCGCCGGATCGTACTGCTCAACGGACACGGGGGCAACATCGTGCCGGCGAACCAGGCCGTCTTCGAGGCCCGCCAGCGATACCGGGAGCGGGACGACTTGCTCCTGCTGGCGGCGACCTACTGGCTCCTGGGCGGCAAGCCGAACCAGGTCGATCCGTCGATCGTGCAGGATCAGATGGGGCACGCCTGCGAGTGGGAGACCTCGATGATCCTGCACCTGGCGCCCCGACTGGTCGGCGAGCTGGGACAGATCGAGCCGGTCCCGCAGAATGCGCCGTTCGAGCCGGCCTCGCGCGGTTGGCTCACGCGAGAGCGGAGCGCCGTCGGACACATCGGCGACCCCCGCCGCGCCACCGCCGAGAAGGGTCAGACGCTTTTCCGGATCTTCTCCCAGGACGTCGTCACCTTCCTGGAGCGGGTGATCGGCTGGGATGGCCATTCCTGGGATGGTTGACATGGAATCGAGCCCGAGCACATCGGCGACGATCGACGAGCAGCAAGCTGGCCTCCGCGCTTGGGGCATCTGCGGGCTGCTCTTGCTGGCGACCATGCTCATGTACATGGACCGCCAGGCGCTCTCCCAGCAGAAGACCGAGATCCTGACCTCGCTGAACCTGACCAACACGGATTACGGCCGGCTCGAGCTGGGATTCGGCCTGGCCTTCGCGGTGGGCGGGATCGTCACGGGGCTCATGGCCGACCGGATCAGCCCGCGATGGTTCTACCCGGTCGTCCTGCTGGGCTGGTCGGGGGTCGGCTTCGCGACGGGCTGGGTCACCAACTACGGGCAGTTGCTCGCCTGCCGCGTGTTGCTGGGATTCTTCGAGGCCGGGCACTGGCCCTGCGCGCTGATGACCTCGCAGCGCCTGCTCTCTCGCCGCGATCGGCCACTCGGCAACAGCATCCTCCAGAGCGGTGCCTCGCTCGGGGCGCTGGCGACGCCGATCGTCGTCTTGCTGCTGGTCAGCGACGCGCCGGAGAGCTGGCGGCTGCCATTCCGCGTCATCGGCGGGATCGGCATATTCTGGGTCATCGGCTGGCTGGCCGTGATCCGGTCGAAGGACCTGGAGGTCAAGCCGGACGCCGCGGAGTCGAGCCCCGAGGATGGCGACCTGAAGGCCGCGACGCAGGACGATCTCCTGGCCGGGGACCTCTCGGCGCGACGCTTGAGTCTCGTCCGCCGGTTCCTGGCCCTGGCGGTCGTGGTGATCATGATCAATTGGTGCTGGCAATACTTCCGGGCCTGGATGCCCGGGATGCTCCGCGATCAATACGGCTACAGCCAGACCCAGGTCCAGGTGTTCTCTATCGCGTATTACCTGGCCGCGGACGTGGGTTGCCTGGCGATCGGGTTCCTGGTGAAGTGGCTGACGGGCCGGGGCTTCTCGGTCCACGGGGCGCGGATGACGACGTTCCTGGTCTGCTCGTTCCTGACCGCCTTCAGCATGCTGGCCGCGTTCCTGCCCGCCTCGTCGCTATTCCTGGGCATCTTGCTCGTCATCGGCTTCGGATCGCTCGGCCAGTTCCCCGTGTATTATTCCTTCACCCAGGAACTATCGGTGAGCCGGATGGGACGGGTCACCGGGGCGTTGAGCTTCCTCACCTGGACCGCGACGGCCCTCGTCCAGGAGCCGATCGGCCGATGGCTCGACCGGACCCATTCGTATTCCGAGGTCACCTTCCTGGCCGGCCTGATGCCGATGATCGGATTCCTGGCGCTCCTGCTACTCTGGAACGCACCGAGGTCGGTCAAGCCCGCTCAAAAAATGATCGACCCCGATATCTGACTCGCCTGATGATCCGGTGGGACAATGAATCATCGCCCCGGTCGTTTCCTTCGTGGAATCTTGCTGTTTCTCCTGGCGTACCCGATGGCGAGCCGGGCGGAGGGACCCTCCCAGCCCCCGCGTCCGCCGCGCGAGGAGCAGGCCGCGTTCGTGCTGGCCGACCCCGCGCTGACGATCGAGCTCGTCGCCGCCGAGCCGGAGGTGGCCAGCCCGGTGGCGATCGCCTGGGACGAGGAGGGGCGGCTGTTCGTGGCCGAGATGCTCGACTACCCGACCGCGACGACCTCGGGCCGGATCCGGATGCTGGAGGACCGCGACGGCGACGGCCGATACGAGCACGCGACCGTCTTCGCCGATGGCCTGCCGTTCCCGAACGGGGTCTTGCCGTGCTATGGCGGCCTGCTCGTGACCGCCGCGCCGAACATCTGGTTCTTCCGAGACGACGATGGCGACGGCCGCGCGGACGAGCGTCGCGTGGTGCTGTCCGGCTTCGGCGAGGGGAACACGCAACTCCGGGTCAACGGACTGACGTGGGGGCTGGACAACTGGATCTACGTCGCCAATGGCCGGAGCGATGGGGCGATCCGCGTGCCGGCCGATCCGCCCGATCGAGCAGTCTCCATCCGCCGCCGCGACGCCCGGTTCCGCCTGCACGCGGTGTTCGATCCGGGTAAGCGAGCACTGATCCCAACGGTCGTCGCGCTCGAAGCCATAGCCGGCTTCAGCCAGTTCGGCCTGCCGCACGACGACTGGGGGAACCGCTTCCCTTCGTGGAACACGATCCCGATCCGCCATGTCGTGCTCGAGCAGGACGCACTGGACCGTAACCCCTACCTGGCCGAGACCGCGTCGGTCGCGGAGATCCTCGATCCGACCGATGGCGGCCGCATTTTCGGGATCAGCCCGCCGCAGGCGCGGTTCAACCGCGAGTCGGTCGCGTTCTTCAACGCCAGTTGCGGACCGATGATCGAGCGCGGGGGGCTCTTGCCTGCCGCGTATCACGGCAACGCGTTCGTGTGCGAGCCGTTGAGCAACCTGGTCCATCGTCGCGTGCTCGAGCCGTCCGGAGTGACCTTCATTGCCCGACGGGTCGAGCAGGGTCGCGAATTCCTGACATCGACCGACCCGGCCTTCCGGCCGGTCAACCTCGCGAATGGGCCGGAAGGTGCCCTCTACGTCGTGGATATGTACCGCGAGTTGGTGGAGCATCCCCAGTTCGTGCCCGAGCCGTCGCGGGACGCCGTCGACTTCCGCCGCTGGCACGACCGAGGCCGGATCTGGCGCATCCGGCCGAAGTCGCCACCCGACGCAGCCGCTCTTCGACGGCCCAAGCTGTCCAAGGCCGACGAGCGCATGCTGGTCGCTCTACTCGGAAGCCGCAATGGCTGGTGGCGCGTCACGGCGCAACGGCTGCTCGTCGAACGCGGTGAGTTCCGGATGAACCTGAACCTGGAGCCACCGAGTGTGCCTTTGCTCCGTCTGGTACTCAGGGAATCGCCAACTCCCCTGGCACGGCTCCATGCCCTCTGGACGTTGATCGGGATCGGCGCCGCCGTCACGCCGGAGGAATTCGATCGGTTGGCCGGCGACCCTCAACCGGGCTTGCGCGAGCACGCGCTCCGCGCCGATGCATGTTTCGACATGCAGGAAATCCCCACGGAGAGCCTGACCCGGCTGGCCAACGACCCGGCAACCCGGGTCCGGCTCCACGCCGCGCTGGCCCTCGGCGATCGCTGCCACATCGAGCCGGCCGCGCTGGCCGCCCTCGGACGGATCGCCGCCAGGGACGCGGCCGACCCCTGGATGCGGCTGGCGATCCTCAGCGGCCTGGCCGAGACCTCACTGGCGTTCATCCCCCTGGTCGAGCGGATCGCGCCTTCAGAGGGTCGTTCTCAGCTCCTGATCCAGGCCGCCGCTATGGTCGGCGCCCGCAACCGAGCGGCGGATGTGGCCGCCTTGATCGGCATGATCGCCGACCGGGGCCATGCCAGGGGGATCGACGCGATAACCCTGCTCGCCGGTCTGGTAGACGGGCTGGAGCGGTCCGGCAGCCCGCTCTATGCCCTGGTCACCGTGCCGCCGCCCCTGCTGAAAGCTCCACTGGAGCGGCTGGCGCCGCTGTGGCCGATGGCGTCGGCCACGGCCATTTCCGTTGGTCCAGTTCCGGATCGCCTCATCGCCCTGGACGTGCTTGCGCGGGGGCGCCCCGACCTGGCCGGATCGGTCATCCCCGCCTTACTGGCCGCCTCTCAACCCCGAGAGATCCAATCCGCCGCCGCTCGGGCCGTCGCCCGGGTCGGGAAGCCTGCACTGGCCGATAAGGTGCTCGACCGCTGGGAGGATCTCGCGCAGGCCACACGGCGTGAGATCCTATCGGCGCTGGCCAGCTCGCGTGCGCTAGCCGAACCCCTCATCCGCGCCCTCGAGCGTCAGGTGATCGCCCCCGGCGAGCTCGACGCCGCGACGCGGCAGGGACTCCAGCAACTTGCCGATGCCGCGCTGCGAGCCCGCGCATCGGCCGTGCTGGCGAAGTTCGCGCCGCCCCAGCGTTCGGCCGTGCTGGCCCGCTATCAGGACGCGCTCAAGCTCCCGGGCGACGCCCGACGCGGCGAGGCCGTCTTCGCCAAAAACTGCCAGACCTGCCACCAACATCAAGGACACGGTCACCGCGTCGGACCGGACCTCTCCGGCATCGCGGGCCGCGCCCCCGATGCGTTGCTGAGCGACATCCTCGACCCCAACCGGAATATCGAGCCTGACTACGTCGTACTCGCCGCCGCCACCTGGTGCGGACAGACCCACTCCGGACTCCTCGCCGAGGAGACCGCCACCACCGACAAGCTCCGACGCGCCGAGGGAGTCGAGGACACCCTGCTCCGCGCCGAGATCGAACAGCTCCGATCCACCGGACAATCCCTGATGCCCGAGGGACTCGAACAAACCATCGGCCCCCAGGACATGGCCGACCTGATCGCGTTCCTCCGCAGAGGCGGCTGAGGACTCCCCTGATGAGTTTTGACTCTCAGAATCGGTAGGTGCATCGACCTAGGGACGCCACGATCTCGTGTTTGGACGGGTCGAGCTGCACCCCCAGGTGTACGCCCGAATCGCCGATTATGAGAGTCAAAAAC
>JBKQHM010000476.1:0-6097 GCA_052148775.1 Isosphaeraceae bacterium
GCGCCCCAGGCCCCGTCGAAGATCCTCCCGGCGCCCCAGGCCCCGTCGAAGATCGCCCCGGCGCCCCAGGCCCCGTCGAAGATCCTCCCGGCGCCCCAGGCCCCGTCGAAGATCGCCCCGGCGCCCCAGGCTCCGGCCACGATCCTCCCGGCGCCCCAGGCTCCGGCCAAGATCCTCCCGGCGCCCCAGGCTCCGGCCAAAGTTTCCCCCGCTCCTCAGGCCCCGGCCAAGTATGTGCCGATGGCCGTCCCCCAGGCCCCGGCGAAGGCGGCGGGCCAGTATTGAACCTCGCTGCGACGCCCGCGTCCGCTCGTCGGCCGGCGCGTCGCACATCCTGATCAGATCTCTTCGATCCGATCCGACCGCGGTGACTCTCCCTTCCCCGGGACAGTTCACCGCTGTCCTCGTTTTGAAGGCCCTACCGGCCCGCCGCCTTCGGGGCAGCCTTGAACTCATCGGCGGTCATCGTCTTGATCGTCTTGCCGTCCTGCATCAGGACATTGCCCCCGTGATCGGGCTCACTCTTGATGTAGGCGAGGAGGTTATCCGCAGATGCGCCCTCGGCCGACAGCGGGGCACCCCACTGGACGATGAGTTCTCCCGACTTGATCATCTCCACGGCCTGCGGGTAGGTCTGCCCCGGCACCTTGAGCTCCTTGAGCGACCTGGGACCACGCCGGTTCTTCCTGGCATTGGCGACGTAGAGTTCGCCAAGCTCCTTCAGGCCCCGCATGTCGGGCGGGATCGCCTGGATGTCCTGCCGCCCACCACACCCCGCCAGTATCAGGCCCGACGAACCCAGGAGCATCGCCCGACGGGTCATCCCCCGTTGTGAAGATATCTCGACCTCTCCGAAAAGATAACCCCATCCGTCGGAAATCATCCCCATCGCTCGATGGAACCGATTGTTGCCGCACCGACCGATGAAGGGCCGACCATCAAGGCCGCGGCGCCGATTCGTGCATCCCGAGGTAAACCTGGCGCATCCGCCTGTAGGCCCTGTCGACGGACTGGATGTATTCGCGGGTCTCCTCCCGATCCCCCTCCTCAACGGCATGCTTGAGGAATTCGAGCCGATCGCGGAAGACCTTGGTCTTCATCCGCCGGTACGGGCGGTCCGATCCTTCGCGAAGGAAGGCACCCACTTGAAGCCGTCGCGTCCAGTCGTCCCAGATCGGGATGAAGTGCTCCGCGTGCTTCTTGTTGCCGCTGGAGGCCGCGGTCAATACCTCGCCCCGGATGATATACATTTCCTTGAAGATCTCCGAAGGCGAAGGGTAATAGGCGTAGCACCCGACCCCGCTGAGGACCACCAGGCCCGCCAGGGCGATCGCGCCCAGCGCCGGTGCCGGGATCGCGAAGTCGAAGCGGGGTGCGGTCGGTTCGCTCGGCTTCGGAGGGCTCTCCAGCCAGTCGTCGATGCGCCATCGGCGGTCGAGCGCCCGCAGCGCCAGCCCTCCGGCGACGAGCATCGCCAGTACGGTCATCCCGACGCGCTCGAACGGCTGGACGTCTTCCTTCAACTTCGCGGCAACGATGCTCGGCAGGCCGATCATGCCGGGCTCGAACGGGCGGCAGTACATGTCGAAGGCATGCGTATGGCCGGGCGGCTCGATCTCGCTGGGGTGGAGCGGATTCTCGATCGCATAGGCCAGCGTCAGGACGACGATCAGCAGGAACGCGAGCCAGCCCAGCCCGCGCCTGAGCCCGTAATTCCGCCAGACCCAGGCGACGACCCCGAGGTTGATCCCCGCGCCCAGCGTCAGCAGGACGAAGGCGGCCCCGACCGAGTTGGCGTGCTGGAACATCGAGCCCAGTTGCGACATCGCCACGAGCGGCGTGGCATACGCCGGGATCGCCACCGCCGCCATGGCCAGCGGGGCGTACGGGTTGCTGTGTTCCATCGTCGACTGGAGGCTGCCTTGAGGCAGGACCGCGCTCAGGAAGGCCACGCCCAGCAGGCCCAGCACGATGTAACCCAGCGACGGCCCGACGACCTCCCGCGCCGCGGCGACGAGGATCGCGACCATCCGCTTCACGCCGTACGCGACCGGTGCCGGCGCCGGTTGCTCCACCTCGACGATCGGGAAGACCCGGTTCCAGACCGCTCCCACGGCCGTCACCACGACCATCGTGCAGAACGCGAACGAGAGGATGACCAGCGGCGCCGAGAGCGTCAGACCGTAGAGCATCGACAGCGGGTTGAATAGCGGCGCCGTCATGGCAAACGCCAGGATCGCGCCGCCGGAGACGCGGGACCGCCGCATCTCGCTGGCGACCGGGATCACGCCCAGCGAGCAGATTGGCAAGAGCATCCCGATCAGCCACGCCTGCGGCAGCTCGCGGCGGGTCCCGGAGCCGAACAGCCGGCGCGTGCCCTCCTGCCCGAGAAGCCGGCGGAGGATCGCCGCCACGACCAGGCCGACGAGGATCGTCGGAGCGGCCTGGATGAATGCCTGGGAGACCCGGAGCACCGCGCCCCAGAAGATCGCTTGGAACATCACCTTATCCTCATGCCCGATGGCGGTTCAGGGACTCTTCATATCGGTTGAACTTGATAAGGACGCCGCCGCGGCCTTGTGCGGGCCGGCAAACTATTTGGGATCGGACGCGAGCAGCAGCTCTTCGAGTTTCCCGATCTCCGCGCCCGCGTGCTTCAGCTCGCTCGGTACGTTACCGGCGTCGCCGGACACGATCGCCTGATAATCCGCGACGATCGGGGCGGACCGGGCGTTCACTTCGTCCCACTGGGGCTCGGGCATATCACTATCAGCGGCGATCTCGGGGAGCCAGTTGGCGATGTCCAGCGCGATGTGCAGGGTCTTCTCGTCGAGCGACGAGCCGGCCTGGCCCGCGCCGACGTCGTGGATGAACTGATCGTTCAACTCGCGGAGGCGGTGGACGGCCTGCGGGAACGCCTTCGGCTTGTGCGCCGGGATGACGTGGCCGACGTGGTCCTCGTGGCCATCTTCGGCCTGGCCGGGGGAATGCCCTCCGCGGCAGCCAGCCAGCCCAAGCAGGCAGGCGGCCACGAGAGCCGCCCGGCATGCGGGGACAGCAAAACCAGTCGTCGTCAACATAAGATGCCCCTCCAGGTTCTCGGGATGCGTCTCGATGCGGCCGGCTCACGCGGAGTTGGCCTGGGTGTAAACGGGGACCGGCACGGAGGCCGTGATCTCGGACAGGACCCGAGCGGCCGCCTCGGGCTCGATGCCGAGCCGGACCCCCAGCACGGGTTCGGCGACATCCTGGATGTCGTCCGGCGTGACATAGCGCCTGCCGTCGAGGAACGCGCGGGCCTGCGCCAGCCGCTGCCAGATCAGCAGGCCGCGCGGGCTCAACCCGAGCGTGACCTGCCGATGCGTTCGCGTCGCGTGGGCCAGGGCGACGAGGTACTCGCGGACCGCCCCACCCACCGCAATCTCGGCAACGCGATCCTGAAGCGCCCGGAGCTGGCCGGGTTCCAGCGCGGGCGGCACGGACCGGTCTGCCTCCACACCCGGTCCGACCGCCGCTTCGAGCATGGCCAGCTCGTGATCGCGCCCCGGATAGCCGATCCGCACCTTCATGGCGAACCGATCGAGCTGCGCCTCGGGCAGGGGATAGGTCCCGTGTTGCTCGACGGGGTTCTGGGTGGCGATCACGAAGAACGTGTGCGACAGCACATGACGGACGTTGTCCACCGTGACCTGGCGCTCGGCCATCGCCTCGAGCAAGGCACTCTGCGTGCGCGGGGTGGTGCGGTTGATCTCGTCGGCCAGGAGCACGTCGGCGAAGACGGGCCCCGGCAGGAACTCGAATGAGCGGGTGTTCTGATCGAATACGCGGAATCCGGTGATGTCGCCCGGCAGCAGGTCCGGGGTACACTGGACCCTCGCGAACCGCCCGCCCAGTGCCTGCGCCAGGGCCTTGGCCAGGGTCGTCTTGCCCAGGCCCGGCAGGTCCTCGACGAGCAAATGCCCCCGCGCCAGCAGGCAGGCCAGCACGTGCTCGACCACCTCCGCCTTGCCTCGCACCGCGCCGTTGAGCGCGGCGCGGATTCCCTCGATCGGGCCCGTATCAGGCTCGTCCATCATGGCCGTCTTGGTCGTCATCGTCCTCACGTCATGGCCGCCTTTCGAAGCGAGAATGGCCCGGGTTGGCGGAAGCGGGCGAGGGTCCACGCCCGTACCGCGGACTGGCAGATTTGCCGGATGTCGCTCGCGTTCGAGGACGCGGGCAGCCCCGATCGGTCGGGGTCGTGAATCGCCCAGTCGGCCAGGCGGACGAGCCTTTCGAGAGCGGCCCTGGGCTCGCCCGCGGCCTCTCGAGCGACCGGGCCGTACCATCTCGCGAGCGTGTGCCCCGAAGGACGCGGGCGGCCCGCCCAGCGTGCCCGGCGTTCGATCAGCACCAGGGCGCGAATCACGCATCGCCTCGGGTCGTCCCGCGAGATGAGGCCGAAAGCGATCGTCGCAAACCGATCGACCATGGCCCGCAGCCGGACGCCCAGCACGACGAGGCCGGCCAGTGCCATCGACACCCCGAGGGCATGATTTCGCACCCAACCCCAGGCGGCCGAGAACACCGCGGCGATTCGTTCGGACCAATGGCGAATCGGCGGCAGCAGCTCGTAGCCGGGGGTCGGCTCCACGGCGACCCAGAGCCCGTCCGGCAGCCGGACCTCGGCCCAGAAGTGGACGTCATCGCCGGTCACCGGCGTGTGGCGCGTGCGGGGATCATACCGCCCCGGCGCCGCGTACAGGCCGCTGACGACGCGGGCCGGGTAGCCCAGCGTCCGCAGGAGCACGGCTGCCGACGAGGCGAACAGGTAATCGGGGCCGCGGCCGGAGCGCAGCAAGAACTCGGCGACGACGTCGGTGCAGCCGGGAGGCGACGTGGCTGAACGGTCATGAGCGTAGCCCCGTCGCAGCCCCGCGATCACCGCCTCGACCTGGCACCAACCATGAGGAAGGTC
Source organism: Isosphaeraceae bacterium (assembly GCA_052148775.1). GTDB lineage: Bacteria > Planctomycetota > Planctomycetia > Isosphaerales > Isosphaeraceae > CAVZRC01. The sequence goes on from JBKQHM010000476.1 coordinate 4,958, forward strand.
CGCGACCCATTGGCGCGTCAACGCGATCACCGACGCATCAATCGTGTAATCGCCCTGGAACGACAACTGGTGGTCCGATTCGTCGCCCGGCCGGGCCGAGAATTCGAGCGAACGCAGCCGGGCCGGGTCCACCGTCCGCGCCTCGGAGTCGATGACCGTCCCCGCCGGTATGGTCCGATCGGTCATCCGGATGATCCCGAACTGGGCCCAGCCGAAGAAATCGAGCCGATTGACGCTCCCCACGCGGAACCGTGTCAGGTGCGGCGGCACGGGCATCGGGCTCGACTCCAGCGTGCCGATCTTGACCTGGTGGGCGGCGATACCGGCGTAGAAGGGCGCCTCCGACCAGGGCAGACTCAGCCAGGCGCTGCGCGGCTCTTGCTCAGCGGGGAAGTGTCGGTTGCAGCAAGGCTCCTCGCGCCAGGCCGTGCCATCGAAGTGGCTGTACGTAGTCAACGGCAAATGCAGCGGAGTCTGGCCCTTGACGTAGACCAGGGCCTTCGCCGCCCGCTCGCCCGGACGCCGCGGACGCGGCTCCGGCTTCCGCCGCACGGCGGCGAACTCGCGGCCGGCCTGGAGGTTCTCCGCCGGACGCTCCTTCTGCTCGCCGACGTCCTGCGGCCCCAGCGCGATCATCTTATCGACCTTCTTCCTCGGCTTGAACGGCTCGCCGTACGTCTCGTTGAACGAGTCGTAGAGGCTCGGCCGGTCGGTCTCCAGGTAGACCTCGCTCTCGGTGAAGCCGACGGATTCCGGATGCTCGCTGCCCCTGACCTCGTTGTCGCCGTCGCCGACCCCCGAGCTGGCGTTGGGGTCGCTCCAGTCGGTGCCGCCGGAGGTGGGCACCAGGCCCGCCAGCGCAACGGCCGCCCGCGAAGGCCCGAACGCCGCAACCGCCACGACCAGGGCCACGACCACCAGCACCCAGGCCGCGCCGGAGATCGGCAGCCGACGCGCCAGGGACCCCGCGCCGGTCCTCGGGCCGAGCCCCTTCCAGTAAACCAGCATCAGCCAGAGCGTCCCGGCGACCGCAAAGCCACCGACCGGCGCGAGGACCGACATCCCAGCCTCGCCGCCGACCGCGGAGGCCACCGTCACCAGGAACAGGCTCACGAGCGCCGACAGCCTCGCATAGACCGG
>JBKQHM010000477.1:0-6075 GCA_052148775.1 Isosphaeraceae bacterium
ACTCTATTTCGACGGACACCTGACCAGGCCGATCGAATACCAGATCTCTTTCCAGGAGAGTTACGACACTTTCAATCTGCTCAGCGCGTTCCTCAACTTCAATTACGACAAGCGACTCCAGTTCCGCATCGGCCGTTTCAAAACCCCTTATACTTACGAGTTCTACAAGGTCAACGTCTGGAATCTCTACGCACCCGAGCGGTCGATCTACAACGTCAATTTCGCCTTGAACCGCCAGTTGGGGGCGATGTTCTGGGGCGAGCTCTTCGAGAACCGGGTCGAATACGCCATCGGCGCCTTCGATGGGGCCCGGAATTCCTACCAACCCTACAAGAGCACCCCGGACGCCATCGGGTTCCTCAATTTCAAGCCGTTCGAACAGGCCCGTCCGCCCGCCGCCTTGTCGTTCCTCCGGGATTTCAATATTGGCGGCTCCGGCTCCTGGGGTAATGAAAACAATCCGCTGACCCCGGCCGTATTGCGCACGTCGACCAATGCCTCCAGTGCCGGGATCACCAGCACCTCGGCGGTGAATTCGGCCAACGTCCCTTTCCTGGCGTTCAACAACAACGTCACGGAGAAGGGTGCGCGTGCGCTCTGGGAGCTGCACATGGCGTATTACTACAAGGGACTGACCTTGCTCGGTGCCTGGGATTCCGGCTATGAGAGCTGGGCCGTCAATGGTTCTCCCCATGAGCCGGTCCGCGTCCCGGTCAACGGCTACTCCGTGCAAGCCGCCTATCTCCTCACCGGCGAGACCCGAACGGCGACCGGACTGATCGATCCCCTCAGGCGATTCGACCTGCGGCCCGGCCGGTTCGGCCTGGGTGCCTGGGAGCCGACCGCCCGTTTCGCCGATGTTTCGCTCGGCAAGCAGGTCTTCACGGGTGGCCTGGCCGACCCCAACCTGTGGACCAACCAGGCCTATCTGATCGACGTGGGCGTGAATTGGTATCTCAACCGATTCGTCAAGGTGTACTTCGACTGGGAGCACGCCATTTTCGGGCAACCGGTGGCCTACAGCCCGGGGCAGTTTTCGAAGACGAACAATCTGTTCTGGCTGCGCGTCCAGAGTTTCTTCTGATCAGGGACCGCGACATCCGATCGATGAGGACACGCCAGGACCCTCGGCGGGTCATCGCGCGCCGATGCCTGCGCCCGATGGTTGCGATCCGGCCGTCCATTTCACGGCTTCATTCGTCGGCCTGATGACGGCGGGAGCCCGGCCGGTCATCGGGTCGACTTGCACGGCGTCGAGTCGCGCTCGCACCGTCTTGATTTCCTCCAGGAGGGTCTCTACGCGTTTGTCGAATTGCCGGACCATCGCGGGCAGCGCGGCAACCTCATTGATATCGTGGGCCATTTCGCTCATCTGCATTTGCGAAGGGAGTCGGGACATGCCTCGTTTCTCCGTTCGAAGTCATCTCGGGGTGTTGAAGGCGGAGAAGCCTTGGTTCGTCCACCTGGTTGGTGGCCACCACGGTCGTGGCATCCGGATGCCTCTTCCATTCCGGCTGGTAAGCGGCCAGCATCTCGATGATAGGGTCGGTCGTCGTGATGGCGATCGAGTTCATCGACGCCCGGATCGATTCCGGATCGGCGTCGGGGAGCTCGCCTTCGCGCGGCGTATTGTGGTGCTCCATAGGACCGATCTCCCGGGATTGGAAGCCTCCCTACCGCGAGTTGTATCCTTGATCGAACGTAAGTTAAGGTGTGGCGAATCGCGTGTCCAAACGTCTCTGTAGGCGTCCTGGGCCGGGTACTACCCATCGAGACATCAAAGGGAGATTCATGCGACGCCCACACGAAAGGGTCGCCTCGGGCCCCTCAGCATCGGGCCAGGTCGCGCTCTTGCTCCGGATCTTCGACGAGGGCTATGACAAGAAATCCTGGCATGGGCCTAATCTCAAGGGATCGATCCGTCGCCTTTCCGCCGATAAGGCCGCATGGCGTCCGAACCCGAGCCGGCACTCGATCGTCGAGCACGTCATTCACTGCGCATACTGGAAATACGCCCTTCGCAGGCGGCTCCGCGGCGACAAGCGCGGATCCTTCGTACTCAAGGGGAGCAACTGGTTCCCGATCGCTTCGCCGCTGAGCGAGCCGGGCTGGAAGGAGTATCTCTCCCTCCTTGAGTCGGAACATCGTCTGCTCCGCGCCGAGGTGGCGGATTTCCCGATCGAGAGGCTTGACGACTTTCCGACGGGCGGCAAGGTCTCGTTCGTCAACATGCTCTACGGCATCGCCTTGCACGACGTCTACCATGCGGGACAGATCCAGCTCCTCAAGCGGCTACAAGCCGCGAAGGAGTGATCGTCACGTCCGCGCCGGGGTCGAGATTCCGGTCAATTCCTCGCTGAGCCGCCACAGCCGCTCCGCCGCGGTGCGGTCATGTGATTGGTTCGTGGATTGCGCGGGCTTTTCCTTGACGAAATACTGGCCCGTGATGCCGGCCACATCGGGGGAAGACGCCAGGTAGATCGAGGTCCGTGCCCCCTGCTCGGGCGAGAGAGCCACGACGTCGGCGATCCGTCGGGCGATCCAGCCCACGACTCCGCCTCCGCCGAGGAAGCCGGTCCGCACGAAGCCCGGATGCAGCGTATTGGCCGTCACCCCGGAGCCCTCGAGCCGTCTCGCCAGCTCGTAGGTGAACAGGATGTTGGCCAGCTTCGACTGCTGATACGCTCGCCATCCGCTGTATCGCTTCTTGCCCTGGATGTCCTCGAAATCGATCGAAACCCCTCGGTGGGCGTCCGAGGCCACGTTGACAATCCGGGCCGGCGCGCTCGCCGTGATCGTGGGGAGCAGGAGGTTGGTCAGGAGGAAATAGGAGAGGTGATTCAGGGCCAGGGTCATCTCGATGCCATCGACACTCTCGGCGCGAGGCATGAAGATCGCGCCGGCATTGTTGACCAGCACATCCAGCCGCGGGCATCGGTCCTGAATCTGCCCCGCGAGCCGACGCACGTCGGCCTGGGATGAGAGGTCGCCGACGAGCGCGTCGACGGCCGTCGCGCCGGTCTCGGTGCGGATACGCGCGAGGGTCGCGGCACAACGTTCGGGCGAACGGCCGACGATGACCACTTCCGCCCCGAGCCGGGCCAGCTCGCGCGCCGTGACTTCGCCGATGCCCGACGTGGCGCCTGTGATCAGGCAGACCTTGCCCTTCATCGCGTCGTTTCCTTCCAAGATCGTCATCCCCCACGCCTGAGGCGTGGTTTATTCCGGGTCCCGTCGGGCGGCGTCGAGGGTGAACGCGGGCAGGCAGACGGCGATGTACTCGGCACCCGAAGGCTCGGGCGTACTGTAACGCACCCATTCGCCGCTGCGTACCACGACGGCCTGCCCCGCGACGACGTCAATCGCCCCGCCGCGATGCTCGACCCGCAGCAAACCCGCGAGGACCACGGTGTACTCGTCGAACTCGGGCGTCTGTCCCGGCTCGACCCATCCGCCGGGACTACGCATCCGCGCAATGCTGACCCCGGAATGACCCGAGTTCACACGGCCGACGAACTCATCGATCAGCTTGGGCTTGTTGCCCGCCGCTTCGACCCGAGTAGGTTGTGGAATCAGCTCTGGCATCAGGGAACTCTCTCGCCTCGACCGGCCCCGTCGGATCATGCTGGCCGGCGATCCGAGGCGTTTCGATGCTAAGTGCGTGACGTCTGACGCGTCAAGGATCCGAATTCCCGCGCCGAAGCGATTCCGCGATCGGCTGGTCCGTCCCTACGGTGGAGGCTTGACGCCTGCGTACAAGAATTGATCGGAGTGCGAAGCGTGCTGAAGAGTTCTCCAGGACCGATCCGGATACCGGAGTCTTACCTTGAAGCCCGAGTCGACCGACCCCAACCCTGCGCCGAGCTCGCAGGATGCACGATCGCCCCTGCGATCGTTCGGGGAGCTCATGATGTGGATCGCGATCTGCTTCGCGGCATCCGGGGTGGGAGTCCTGGCGGTCAACCAGACACTCGATTCCTGGTACGTGATGCTTCGCAAACCCCCCTGGAATCCACCCAACGGGTTGTTCGGACCCGTCTGGACCTCGCTCTATACCATGATGGCCGTCTCGGCCTGGCTGACGTGGAGGCATCGTGCCAATGATCCCGCTGCCGTCCGATTCGCGGTCGGATGGTTCGGGATGCAGCTCGTGTTGAACGCGCTCTGGTCCTGGGTGTTCTTCGCCTGGCAGCAGCCGGGCTGGGCGTTCGTGGAGATCCTCTTCCTCTGGATGGCGATCGTGGCGACGATCTGCTCGGAGTGGCGCATCTCACGGATCGCCGCATTGCTGATGGTGCCCTATCTCGCCTGGGTGACGTTTGCCGCGACCCTCAACGGCACCATCTGGCGGCTGAATTCCTGATCGAATGCACAAGCTCAGGCCGCCTCGTGATCGATCGAGGCAACCCGGCCCTCCAGTTCCGACCAGAGGGCCTCGGTCATCCGACGGAAGACGGGCTCCCAGTCACCGAGCTTGGTCTGTCGGAATAACTTCAGGGAGGGGTACCAGGGGCTGTCCTCGCGGCGGGCGAGCCATCGCCAATCGCCGATGTAAGACAGGGGGACCCAGGTCCGGGCTCCCAGCCCGCCGGCCAGGTGCGCAACGGCCGTGCAAGGCGCGATCACCAGGTCGAGGAGGCGTATGACGGCGGCGGTCTCGCTGAAGTCGCCTCCGTCGAGCCCCGGCAACTCGACGACCGGGAACCGATCGCCCAGCGCGGGAATCTGATCCGTCCCGTGGCCGACCTGGAGGCTGATCAACCGGACACCGGGCAACTTGGCCAGCGGGGCGAACCGGGCCAGGGGGAACGACCGCCAGTGATCCCCGTCATTCTCGGGCCGACCTTGCCAGGCGATCCCGACCAGGAACGGTCGAGGCCCCGGAGTCGGACCTACCACGCGGTTCAGCACCGATCGCCAGTGCTCGACGAGCGACGGGTCCGCGTGGAGATAGGGTACCCGCGCCGGGATCGTGGCCATCGTCGTGCCGAAGATCGCCGGCAGGCTCATCAAGGGCGCCTGAATGTGACAGTCCGGCTCGTCGCCGGTCACGTCGAACACCTCATCAATCCCCTCGCAGCGCTCGATCAATCGAGCCAGCGCCGGCTGGCAGAGTACGACGACCCGGCCGCCACGTTGCTTCACCATCGGCGCGTAACGGATGAACTGGAGGGTGTCGCCGTAACCTTGCTCGTAGTGGAGCAGGATCGTCCGGTCGCGGAAGAGATCGCCGTTCCAGAATGTCCGTCGGATCCGACACCCGGGGTGGGGCTTGCACTTCCATCGCCATTCCAGCTCGGGCCACCCGCGCTCATAATCGCCGCGATGCAGCAACGTGTAGGCCAGGTTGCGGTGGGCTTCCGGAAACTCCGGCCGGAGGATGAGGGCCTGCTCGTAGAAGGTGATCGCCTCGTTCAGCCATCCCATCCGGGCGAGGTTCATTCCGAAGTTCTGGAGCGCATCGGGCGAGTCGGGGCAGAGTTCGAAGGCCTCCCAGAGCGAGTCCATCGCCGACTGGAAGTCTCCCCGATTCGACTGCAAAATCCCCAGGTTCATCCGTGCGTGGAAGGCTTTCGGCTGGATGCGAAGGGCTTCCTGGAACGCCTCGACGGCTTCATCCTCCCGGCGCTGGTCCATGAGGGCGAGGCCCAGGTTGGTCAGGATCCGGAAATCGTCCGGCTTGATCCGGCAGGCGTCGCGACAGATCTGCTCGGTTTCCTCGGATCGCCCCTGACGCCAGACGGCCACCGCCAGTTCGTTGAGTACGTCGAGATGATCCGGGCAAAGCCGAAGAGCCTCGCGCGAGCACTCCTCCGACTCCACGAACTGGCCCCGGAGCGACAGGACGATCGCGCGGTCGCGAAGCGCGATCACCGGATCGATCGCGTCGCCCGCCTGCCGGGCCTCGCCGCCCTCTACACTTCCCGCCGAAGATTCTTGTCGACCGGACATGGGCAATCCTCCAACTGCGAGTGAGCCGGGCCGGAGTCTAACCGGATCGGCCGGCTTGTCCTAGCCTGGATTCCCATGGAGGGGAAACCGGCTAACAAATTGGCTTGAAACTGATCGAGATTC
>JBKQHM010000478.1:0-30076 GCA_052148775.1 Isosphaeraceae bacterium
CAAACCCTTCTTCAAGCCGGGCGAAGCCCGCGCCGCTCAACCGGAGGGTAAGGCCGATGCGGCCGGCGGTCGAGGGGCCGGCACGAGACCACCGAAGCCGGAGACGAACCCCGCACCATCGCCTCCCGGACCGTCGCCGTACAGGATCGACCTCGGGCCGGCCGAGGGCCTGTCGGAGGAGAGAGGCGCTCTGACCCGGCGAAGCTCGAATGGTCTCGCATGGCTGTGGCCGTCCATCGCCGGCGTCGCATTGCTGCTCGGACTTGCCCTCGCCTGGAAGTTCGGCTTCGACTCGGGACCGAAAGGCGTCGATGGCAAACCGGCGGAGCCGGTCGTCGCATCGCGACCTCGAGCGGAGGATCGAGGCCCCGCGAAGACGCCGAGCGATGACACGCCTGTCTCTCGGGACGAGCCCCCGCCGGCGATCATCGCGGAAAGTCGGCCCGATCGGGGACGCCTGGTATTGAGCCCGGCCGTGCCGAAGGCCGCGGCCTCCGCGGTCGTACCGGAACCCACGATCGCCAGTCGATCCCTCGACCCCGCGCCGAAGGTCCACGGAGGGGACGGTTCGATTGTCGCCAGGCCGGCCGTCGCGAAGAGCCCGCGGGATATCCGGCAGCTCGAGGTCCGACGCGGCGTCACGCGGATCCCGAATCCCGACGGATGGCTGCCCCGGCAGGGGATCTGGCCGGCGCTCGCGGCGGACAACGTCGCGGCCTGGCAGTTCGGCGACCCGGCTCACATCGAGATCAACCACCAGGGCGTCTTCCTCTCGGCCGGCCCGGGCGGGAACCTGCTGCTGACGAAGCGCGAGAACTACAAGCGATGTACGTTCAAGGTCACCCTGGCCGCGACGAAGGGGACGGAAGCCTACCTGGCGCTGCGGGCCCATCGCCGTGAAGGCGAGTGGTGCGCGATCACGGCGCGCATCGCCGACGAGGGGGGTAAGATCCGGGTCCACCACCCATCGCTCGACTTCCAACCCCCCGAGGCCGGCACGAAACCCCTGGAATTCCCCCTCGAGAAGTCGTTTGTCTTCCGGTTCGAGATCAATGACGCGAACGTCGCCCAGGTCCGGATCAACCAGGAGACGTGGAAGAGGGCCTATACGAGTCCCCCCGCCAGCGACTACACCGGGGCGGTCGGCCTGTTCGTCAAGTCGGGAACCGTCGTTATCTATGCCATGAATGTCCAAGAATAGAATCGTAAGGATTTCCAGGGTCGGCTGGCCGGCTTACGGGGAAGCGAATGAGGTTCGAACGCGTACCGACGCGGAGAGATCGAGGCCATTGCCTTGGAATTCAACCGTCTTGACGTCTCGGCGAAGGAGTTGATCTGGGACGACCCGGCCGCCTGGCTGGAACGGTATGGGGTCGGCCCGCCGGGCCCGGTTGAGATCATCGAGTCGGAGGTCGCCACCATGACCGCATCCGCCGACAAGGTGCTCAAGGTCGGCGGAGAAACGCCCTACCTCGTCGTTCTCGAGCCCCATACCTACCACGACAGCGAGCTGGTGCGGACGCTCTGGTATCGCCAGGTCGCCCTCGATCGCCGTCACGGCCTGCCGGTGCTGACGATCTTGATCTTGATGTGCAAGGAGGCCAACTCGCCCAGTATTGATGGCAAGTACGAGCGTCGCTTACCCGACGGCTGGGAAACGAATCGGTATAATTACCGGGTCATCCGGCTCTGGGAGGAAGACCCTGAGTCGTACTTGACCGCCGGAGTCAACCTGGTGCCATTGGCTCCGCTGACGAAGGTCGTGGAGACCGAAGAGGCGCTATGGGGCCTGAGGAATCGGATGGCCGAGCGGATCAACGCCGAACCGAAGCCTCGGGCGGATAAGCTCTGGACGGCGGCTTGTTTCCTCATGGGGATGCGTTACCCGGACGAGTTGGTGTTTCGAGTGTTGGAAGGGGTGCAGAACATGCGAGAATCGTCGACTTACCAGGCTGTCTTGAAAGAGGGCCGCGACGAGGGACGGATCGAGGGTCGCGAGGAAGGACGGATCGAGGGTCGCAATGAGGGTCGCGTCGAGGGTGAACAAAGGTTCCTGATCCGTGTTGGGACCAAGCGATTTGGTGAGCCCAACGCCGCGACCATCGCCGCCATCGAGGCGATCCAGGACATCGATCGGCTCGAAGCTCTCGGCGAGCGAATCGTCGACATGGGAATCCAGACCTGGGACGAACTGCTCGGCCCCTCGTGAGCCGGAAGCCTGGGCCTCAGGCGGAGAAACTCCGGACTGCGGCGTAGTTCCTCGTCGGGTTGCGAAATTCGAACGAGTGGGCGTTTCCATGCCTGGAAGGAGTGCGGAACATGCGGGGATCGAGCACCTATCAGGCTGTCTTGAAAGAGGGCCGCGAGGAAGGGCGGAAGTTGGGCCGCGTCGAAGGGGGGAAGCGATTCTTGCTCCGTCAGGGGACCAAGCGGTTTGGCGAGGCCGATGCCGACACCCTGGCCACATTCGAAGCGATCCAGGAATTTGATCGGCTCGAAGCCATCGCCGATCGAATGCTTGATCTGGGAATCCAGACCTGGGACGACCTCTTGCGCACGCCGTGATCCATTTGCTATCGAAGGTCGAGGTCGGGTCTAAGATCTTTGTACGTCAGGCTTTCCAGCCTGACGATTACACTGTTGGACAAAAGCGTCCCAACGGCTTTGGCCTGTACGATATGCACGGGAATCTCGTGGAATGGTGTTCAGATGTATTCGATAGTGATTTTTACATGAAGTCGCCGAGGGAGAACCCATTGCTCGCTTACGAGATCGGTGAGCGGGTGTACCGAGGGGGAGATTTTAACAGCTCCGCTAGCGAGTGCCGGTCGGCAAGCTGCGGGGGGGTGAAGCCGGAGCTCCGGCACTACCGCAACGGCTTTCGCCTGGCGCGATCCCGGAGATCGATAACCTGGCAGGGCGTACCAGGCTTGCCATACCCTTATCCAAGGAATCGAAAACCGCGCAACCATCGGGCGATGTGAAATCTGGCGCCATGTTGACAAAGAGGTCGAAGTCCGTCCCATCAGGGGTCAAATCGAGACTCGCTCAGAAGCCGCATGGAGACTCGACAAGTCCCACCACGGAGATGCCGTTTGTCCGCATCAAGGGAGGCGAGTTCACCATGGGGTCAGCCGATGTAGACAAAGATGCTTCAACCAGCGAGATGCCACCGCACACGCTGAGGATCAGCCCGTTCTACCTCGGCATTTTCGAGGTGACACAGTCGCAATACCAGGAGGTGATGGGGAACAATCCGAGCTACTTCTCAGCGACGGGGTCGGGCAGAGACAAAGTCGCTGGCCAATCAACCGGTCAGTATCCGGTGGAGAACGTTTCGTGGTTGGACGCGGTCCGGTTTTGCAACGCCTTGAGCAAAAAAGATGGTCTCACTCTCTTTTACCAGGTGAACGGGGATAAGGTGGAGATTTCGGACAGGAAGGGCCCTGGCTACTGGGCTGCCCACCGAGGCGGAATGGGAATATGCTTGCCGGGGAGGGAAAACGACGAAGTATTCCTTCGGCAATGACCCATCGGTACTGGGCGAATACGGATGGTTTGGAGCAAACTCGGGTGGCCGTAGTCACCCCGTCGGCCAGTAACGACGCAACGACCTTGGGCTGTATGATATGCACGGAGGCGTCTGGGAGTGGTGTTCCGACGGGTGGGATGCGGATTATTACAAGAAGACGCCGGACGATGACCCGCCGGGGGCTTCCGGGTCCGCGAGCCAGGTGTTCCGCGGCGGCGGCTGGGACTCCGAGCCGCGCGAGTGCCGATCGGCGAACCGATACCGATTCGCTCCGGGGAACCGGAGCGACTTCCTGGGCTTCCGCGTGGCCCGAGGGGATTCGGCCCGTTGAGTTCAAGGAAACGAGTGACGCCGGGCCGCGAAGGCACGGCCGGCATAGTCGTCGAGACCAGCGGGTCCATTGAGGGGTCAAGAACCAGTCGCGCCGACCCGGAGAGGGATGAGCAAATATGAAAGACCAGCGGAAGCGGCTCCCGATCGCGGAGCAGATTCGCAAGGGCCTGGAAGAAGCGATCCTTCACGCGAAGGGCGAGATCACCCTGAAGACCACGACCTTCGAATTGCCCGACCGGCCATCGGAGGTTGACGGCGAAAAAATGACGGAACTCCGGCTCGGGCGTTCACCGGCGTCAATAGAATGAATAAGACCTTCGTGGAGACAAGGGAGTTCACCCAGTTGGTCAAGAACTACCTCTCCGACGACGCACTTTCCGATTTTCAGCGAGAGCTAATGAATGATCCTGAGACGGGCTCGGTCATGCCAGGATGTGGCGGCCTCCGGAAGATGCGGGTGGCCGACTCGAGACGTGGCAAAGGAAAGCGGGGTGGGGTCAGGGTGATCTATTTGCATGTCGCCGAGGCCGACATCATCTTCTTGATGGACATTTACGGCAAGGACGAGCAAGAGGACCTGAACGCCGATCAAAAGAAGATCCTCAAGGGCCTCGCCCAAGGTTTCAAGGCCGCTGCCATTCTGGCGGCGAGGGTTCTCGATAAGGAGATTCCATGAAGTCGCCGAAGAGTCGCAGGCCGTTGTTCGAACGGTTGAAGATAGGCTTAGAAGAAGGGATCCTCCACGCGAAGGGTGAGATCACCCTGAAGACCACGACCCTCGAAATGCCGGATCGGCCACCGGAGGTCAGCGCCGAGGAACTGACGGAACTCCGGCTTGCGAATGGGATGTCGCAGGCCATCTTCGCCCGGATGCTCAACGTCTCGACCAAGACGGTCCAGAGCTGGGAACAGGGCCATCGCAAGCCGTCGCAGGCGGCCTTGAGATTGATCCAGGTGTTTCGTCAGAACCCGTCGGGCCTGCTCGAAGTCGCTGGTATGTCGGTTCCACACGCAACGCCGAGCGTCGGGAAGCCGATCCCGGGCGTGCGCCAGACGAGCGGATCCTGATTCCAAAGTCTCTGGCCGCATGAAGGAGACGAATGATGTCTCAGCCGACAAGACCGGGTCAGCCAAACCCTCCCCCGGAACGCAACGCGACCTTCATCGAGGGCGGTGCAAACCCGCTGCTGAGGCAACCGGCGGGGCAGCCTCCCCCGTTTGTGGAGCGGTCCAGTACCGTGATCGAGACCGAGGAAGACGTCCGGAAGGCGCTGCTCTCCGGACTCAAGGGTCAGCCCGCCATCCCGGTGGCGGTGCCCGCGGCCGCGCCGCCGATGCCCGCGGCCGTCCCACAGCCGTTGCCCGTCGCGAAGTCGGCCAGCCCGTTCCGGCCGACGGCCCGGCCGCCGATCGCGCTCTTGACCGTCTTCGACGACGGCCGGACCGACGGCGAGGTCATCCGGCTCCGCGAGCCCCGCTTCCACATCGGCCGCACCGAGGGCGACCTCCGCATCCCGCTCGACGGCCGGATGTCGGCCCGGCATGTCGAGATCACTTATCAGAACGTGGGCGGAATGCACCGATGGGTCGTCACCGACCTCCAGAGCACGCACGGGCTCTATGTTCGGGTGAGTCGGACCGTGCTGGCGGACAAGGCCGAATTCCTGGTCGGCAACGGACGTTATCGGTTCGACGCACCGCAGGTCGACCCGAACCAGACGGGGGATTACGCCCCGGCGGGACAGGTCTCCGGAGAGACCCAGGGTTGGGATGACAAGCCGAGCCCGTTCCGTCCGCCGGCGCTGACCGAGCTGATCGGCTCGGAGATCGGCAACCGTATCGTTCTGGTCAAGCCCGAGTACTGGATCGGCTCGGACCCGTCCTGCCCGATCTGCCGGCCGGATGACCCGTTCTGCGAGGCGAGGCATGTGCGAGTGTATCGGAAACCCAAGGGGGGCTGGCACGCCGAGCATAACAAGACGCCCAACGGCCTCTGGCTGCGGATGTCGCAGCTCACGGTCGAGTCGATGGCCCAGTTCCAGATCGGCGAGCAACGGTTCCAGCTCAAGGTGACGTGAGCTTTCAGATCATCAAAGAGTGATTTCACCACAGAGTCACAGAGAGCACAGAGAGAATGCCAGGAAGAACGGGGGTGCTTGCGGTCGGTCAGGTGTCCTGGGCGGGATTGCAGCGTAGACTTATCGAGGACGGTTTTCTCCGGAGAGAGCACAGAAATCGAGAGATGCGGAGTTCTCTGAGTCATTCGCGGAGATCAGAATCGATGAGAACAGAAGGAGTCAACGAGCGTGACCCTTTGACGGAATCGATCATCGGCGCGGCGATCGAGGTCCACCGCATCTTGGGACCGGGATTGCTCGAATCTGTTTATGAGACCTGCCTTTGTGACGAGCTTGAACGGCTCGGGGTCGAATTCCAGCGACAGGCCCTGTTGCCCATTATTGACAAGGGCCGTGTCCTGGACTGCGATCTCCGCGTCGACATCCTCCTGCCAGGGCTGCTGATCGTCGAGCTCAAGGCGGTCCAGGAAGTCTCCCCGATCCACGAGGCACAATTGCTGACCTACATGAAACTTGCGAAGATCTCCAAAGGGCTCCTGATCAATTTCAATGTGCGATTGCTCAAGGATGGGATCAAGCGCAGAATCTATTAGGCGGCAGATTCTCCGTGGGAATTCGCAATTCGAGTCAAAACACTCAGACTTGTTCACCACAGAATCACAGAGGACACAGAGAGCGAGGATGTGCGGCGATCACTGAAGGGCACTTCGAGTCGTTTGCCCTTCGTGGATCTGTCCGAAGCCTGTAATCCGTAGCATTTTCTCTGTGCTCTCTGTGACTCTGTGGTGAGAAACCCGGATTGACCGATCTCGTTCACGGCTTGATTTTCAAGGGAGAGACGGCGATGTCGCGAAGAATTCTGGGGGCCTTGCTGATTCCGATTCTGCTGGGCACCCCCGCTCGGGCACAGCTCATCACGGCCGGCTCGACGCCCGCGGGCGATTACCTCCGCGGGGTGGGGATCGCCGCCCAGGGGATGGGACAGTACAACCTCCTGTCGGCGCAAGCCAACCAGATCAATACGCAAACGGTCATGACGTGGAACGAGTACGTCTGGGCGTCGACCAAGGTCCAAGCTCGCGAGTACGCCGCGCGCAAGGCTTACGAGAAGTCCAAGCACGAAGAGGAATACAGCGCCATCCAGAAGCGCTACCTCGAGAACCCGGAAGACCTCGACGTCATGAAGGGAAACGCCCTGAACGCCGTCCTCGAGCAGTTGAATGACCCGAGGATCTCCGAGTCGTCCTACCGATCCGCCGAGGTCCCCCTGCCTGCTGATTTCATCCGCCGCATCCCGTTCAAGCTGGGCGAGAAGAACGAGACGTTCTCCTTGAGCCGGCTGTCGCTCAAGGGGAAGGCGAAGGTGCCGCCGGCGTTGCAGGACCCGCATTTCGCGAGCTATCTGCGGGCCTACGAGCGCGTCCTCGACAACGCCATGGAACAGGCGATCGACGGGAAGATGACCATCCCCGCCATCGAGGCCGTCAAGAAGTCCGTGGATGACCTGGAACGCAGGCTGAATGATGTGGTCCTGCCGAGCAGCGATCGGCTCTACATGGAGGCGAAGGGAAAGTTGGATGAATTGAAGAAAGTTGTGGAATTGTTCAAGACCCACAAGGTCCAGCAGGCCCTCGGGGAGATCGACAAGTACCCCGGCACGACCGTCGGCGACCTGAGGGCCTTCATGCAGCGGCACAACTTGCAATTCGCGCCGGCCGAGACTCCCGACGAGCGAACGCTCTATCCCGAACTGCATGCGGCGCTGTCGTTGCAGCGCGATAAGGTCTCGGCTGCGTTTCCGGCGCAGGGACGATGACCCAGGAGGGGCTTTCGAACATGGTCCGATCTATCGTGGCCGTCATCCTGGGTTGTCTCTATGTGGGTGCCTCCGTATGGCTGGTCCAGAGTCAGGGCCGGGCCTATCGCGAGTCATTGCACCCGGAGAAACCTGGGGCCGTACAAGCGGAGGCGCCGCCGCCCCGGCCGATCGAAGTGGTCGTGGCGGCGGCGCCGGCCATTGCCGCCCCGGGGCCCGAATCGCCTCGACCCGAGCCGACGCCGCCTAAGCCGCCCGCGGCGATCATCGCGTCTCCGCCCGCCACGCCGGTCGTCGGGCCATCGGCGCTCGCCTCGACCGTCGCCGGTCATGCCGAGGCGAAACCGAAACCCGCCGTCGGCAAGGTTGCGGGCCCGGCGACGAGGCCGCCGGACCTCGATCCGATCTGGGATCAACCCCCGATGAAGAAGGTCTGGGACCTGACGAGCCTGAAGGCCCAGGATGAAGTCCGCCTCGGGGCCGATCTCCATGACCTGATCGTGCAGTACATCAGGCCCGTGGAGACCGGCGGATGGCAGCGTCGCGTGGAGGAGGCCGCGGAGCCGTTCCTCAAGGCCCGTTCGCGAAAGGACATCCCTTACACGTTCACGATCCTGGACTCCGATGCCGTGTATGCGTTCTCGACGCCCGGCGGCTTCGTCTACCTGAGTCGGGGGCTCTTCAATCTCATCGGCGAGGATGAGGATTACGTCCTGGAGTTCGTCGTCGGGCACGAGATCGCGCACGTCGACTTCCAGCACGCCCTCAAGTGCCTCAGCGACCCGGAGGTCACGAAGCTGACGGGGAGCACCTTGCAGAAGCTTTACCTGCTGATCATCCCCTACGCCTACCCGGACCCGCTGGAGTTCGAGGCGGATTCCTGGGTCTATGCGCGGATGAGACAGCTCGGCCGGACCAATCGCGAGTCGCTGATGTTCCTCCGGAAACTCGAAGGACACGCCAAGGTCCACGACTTCGTCAACGGCCGCGGGAAGCCGCAACCCGGCCGGGATGCCTCGCCGGTGGAGAACCACCTGCGCGCCCACACCGCCGCCTGGAAGCGGTTGAAGCACCTGGAGGAACTCATGGCGAAAGCCGCGAACGCCCCGAAATGAACGCCGACGCGGCCGTGAGTCCGACCAGCATGCACCCCAGGGCCGTCGCATCGGCCGTGGGGCCCATCCGCTCCGTCGCGGCTGGAAAGTAGCCCTCGGCGAGGTCGTTATCCGGGATCGGCTGGGATCCGGCCTCGGCCGTCGGCGACGCGCGCCGATCGGTCTCGAGCAGGAGCAGCCCCTCGAACGCCCAACGCGAGGGCATCAACGCCGCGATGGGCTGGAGGGCCGCACCCAGGGCCGACAACGGCCGGATCCATCCGCCCAGCGCAACCATCGGCACGAGGCCCAGCAGCAGCACTCCGATTGCGATCGCGGGGTTCGGGACCAGCGAGAAGGCCGCCAGCCCGAGGAGCAGTCCGGCCGCGGAAGCCATCGTCAGCACGCCGAGCATCGACGGCCAATCGCCCCTCAGGCCGCTCCCCCCGTGGACGATCGCAAGCAGCAGCGCGCTCTGGGCGACGCACAGGACTGCGAGGATTACGAGCCTCAAGCCGAGTGAAGCGAGGAGCCGGGCCTCGAGGGATCGCTCGGGTTGGCCCGACGATCGGCCGGCCACCGAGGCCCACACGGCGAGGGAACCACCCAGCCAGACCGAGGCGAGGGCCAGTGCGAAGGTCGTGGCGGCGATGCCCTGGGCGACCGTGGCCCGATTCGCCTCGGCGATCGTCGCGGCGGCCTGCTGGCCGGAGACCAGGACGATGAGGATCGCCAGGACAGGCGCCTGGGCCAGCAGGAGGATGGCCCATCGGCCATCGCTCGCGGGGGCCGTCGAGGGTTGTGCCGGGGGTGGCACCGGTACGGGGCTCGGGGGCGGGACCGGAGGAGGGGCTGTCTTCACGGGCTCGGATCGCGCGGGAAAGAGCCGGGTCGCCGGGACGGCGAGCGAGCCGAAGTAGACGACGTCGGACTCGGTCAAGGGGACGGGCTGCGTGACACGCCGGTCGGGCGAATTGAGGAAGGTCCCGTTGGACGAGCCGAGATCTTCGATCAGCGTCTTCGAACCCGCGACGACGAGCAGGCGGGCATGATGGCCCGAGACCCTCGAATCGTTGAGGACGACGTCGTTGTCCTCGGCGCGCCCGATCCGGATGACCCTCGTGCCCGGCGAGACGGCGACATCGGGCCAGGGCATGGGGATCGTCAGGCCCAGGGTGATGGTATCGCCGGCCGAGATGGGCGTTGGCGACAAGATCCGCTTGCCGTTGACGAACGTCCCGTTCGACGACCCCAGGTCCTCGACGAGGTAGCCGTCGGCTGTCTCGGTCAGGCAGCAATGCCGCCCCGATACGGTCGGTCGCGCGACGACAAGGTCGCAATCGGCGGCACTACCGATGATCCATTTCCGCATGGTTGATCGACCTTGCTGATTCGCGTCGGGGCCACCGGCTTTTCCTCACGGCGTGCGCGTTCGCGGATACACGGGGATGTTCAGGTTGTTCGGACCGGGCTCCAGGAAGCTTCGATCGGGTGGCGGCATTTGATTCGCGCGCGACGCCTGGCTCTGACCGGCGGAAGGCCCCGCGCCGATGTTGACCGGCGCCCCCAGGAAGACCCCGGCCTGGGCGGCGGCGATCAGCAGCTCGCGATGGATGACGGAGCCCACCTTGAGTTTCTCCGTCCGGCCGCGCTCGCGACTCAGGTCCACGGCCCGCACCAGCACCAGGTAGGACGGGTATTTCGTCCGCGTATTCCGGACCCAGTCCTCGACCGCTGGGGTGTACTCGCCCTTGCGCACGTCATAGACCTGCTCCTGGAAGGTGCCCAGGGGGTCGTCGCGTCGGTACCAGATCAGGACGATGAAATCGGCGCGGCCCGGGAGAGCGCGAATCGCCTCGGCCGGCCTCCGGCCGCCGGCGGCTTCCCCGGGGCCGAAGGCCGAGGCCGGCGAAGCGGCGCTTGTCACGACGACCAGGAATACCATCAGCCTCACGCAAAGCGACATCGACATCGTTGAGCCTCCTCGACGGACCCCTTTCATTGTATCGCGTTCCGGGCATGGGTCGCACTATTGATGTCTCGCCGCGTCATTGACTTCCGGGCAGGCGCGCAGTCTCATGGGCGTAAGACGGCCGCGCCGGCGGCACGCAGGTCATCATTCGAGCCCGCATACTTCGATGGAGACTCCAGCCATGTCCGAGGGAATCGACCGTCGTGCGTTTTCGAAGACCGCCGTGACGGCGGCGGCGACCGTGGCGGCGGCGGCGAGCCTGGCGCCGGGCCGGGCTTACGGGGCCAACGAACGGGTCCGGCTGGGCTTCATCGGCGTGGGCAATCGCGGTTGCCAGCTCCTCAAGGGCTTCCTGGCGCATCCGGATGCCCAGGTCGTCGCGCTGTGCGACGTGTACGAGCCCTACCTCCACGGGGCTTACGACCGGCTCGATCCGCGGTTCGCCGGCCTGGGCCCCCGCATCGCCCAGATGCCGAAGATCGAGGGGGACGTCGCCCGCGTCAAGGACTTCCGCGCGGTCCTGGATCGCAAGGACATCGACGCTGTCGTCATCGCCACGCCCGACCACTGGCACGCGATCCAGATGATCGCCGCCTGCAACGCGGGCAAGGACGTCTACGTCGAGAAGCCGCTCTCCATGACGATCGTGGAGGGCCGCGCGATGGTCGAGGCGGCGCGGAAGTACGACCGGATCGTCCAGGTCGGCGTCCACCGCCGGTCGTCGCGGATGTACGCGCAGCTCGCCGAGGCGGTGCACTCCGGGGCGCTGGGGAAGGTGACCGTGGCCCGCGCGGCGTTCACCAGCAACATGGCCCCTTCGGGGATCGGCCACGCCCCCGAATCGGCACCGCCCGCCGGCCTCGACTGGGACCTCTGGCTCGGCCCTCGCCCGGAACGCCCGTTCCAGGCGACCATCATGCCCTACAAGTTCCGTTGGTGGAATCTCTACTCGTCGCAGATGGCCAACTGGGGCGTCCACTACTTCGACCTGATCCGATGGCTGACCGGCGAGCAGGCCCCGGCGAGCGTCTCGGCACACGGCGGACGGTTTGCCGTCGACGACGATCGCACGATCCCCGATACCTCCGAGGCGATCTTCGAACACGCCTCGGGGATGCTCAGCGTCTTCAGCATCTACGAGGCCAACGGACAGCCGGTGCTCGGCCGCGGCGCCGAGGTCGAGCTCCGTGGCACGCTCGGCACGGCTTATGCGAATATGCGCGGTTTCGAGATCGTCCCCGAACGCGGCGGCGCGTTCCAGGACCCCAAGCCGAGGAGGAAGGGCCTAGTCGTCAAGTCGACCGACGGCGACCTCGACCAGCAGGCCGCCCGCGACTTCCTCGACAATGTCAAGGGACGGAAGCGGCCCGCCGCCGATATCGAGGAGGGCCACAGGTCCACCACGTTCGCCCACCTGGCGAATATCGCGCTGGCGACCCGTAAGCGCCTCGACTGGGACCCGAAGGCCGAACGCTTTATCCACTGCGACGAGGCCAACCAGCTCCTGCACTATGAATATCGCAAGCCCTGGTCGCTCGGTTAGTCTTGTTGGTCATTGGTCATTGGTCATTGGTCATTGGTCATTGGTCATTGGTCATTGGTCATTGGTCATTGGTCATTGGTCATTGGTCATTAGTCAATAGCTTGAAGCCCTCAATCTGGTCTCAGGCCGCGTCTCCCCTCCCGATCGGCTCCTGGGCCAAATGACCAATGACCAATGACTAACTCGACCAATCAGCGATTGACCGAGGAGTCACTAACGGCGCCCTCGACGCTGGTCGTCGCGAGTGCGGCGTCGGGGTTGGAGCGTTTCCAGGGTAGGCGCATTCCGTTGTCGGGTTCGCTGACCACGACGCGCGGGGTGTTGCGGGTGTTGGCGACGGCCGATGACGAGGTCCCGGCGTCGCTTGTGGTCGTCGGACCCAGCGTCGGCGCGGGCGGATCGCATGGGGTGCCGCCGGGCGCCGGCATGACCTGTGCGCACGGGGGCGCGCCATATCCGTAGTAGAAGCAAGTGGGCGGCTGTGCGCAGCCCCAGCCGACGAATCCCAGCAGGCAGGCCGGGATGACCTTCCACGATCGATGCCGAGTCGGCGGTAAGCAGCGGGCTTGTCGCATGGCGAACCTCCCGTGGGACGGGGCGAACCGGCCTTCGTGTCCGGGGGCACGCCACCCGACGACGAGTGGGCGCATCCAGGACGGGCCTCGACACCCCGAGACAAAGATAGGACGGCAAACGGCAGCAACGCTCCGCCTGTCGTGGATTGTGATCGTCCGGAACCGATCCGAGATCGGGACGCGTTGAGGGGACCAGGGCTCGACCGACTCACCGTGTCGAACCCAAGGTGGCCGGACTTTAATCAAAATCGAGAATCCGGCCAACCTCAAAAACGGCCGAAAAACCGCTACTCGAACAGGCTCATTTGCTGCGGTCCCGGCCGTCGGAAGGCCGCGGTGGAGACCGGCCAGGGGTGCCGGTTCAACCCGGCGCGACGGCTGGCCGTCTGGAACAGCCGCGCCATCAACTCGGCCTGGTGCCCCTCGCCGCTCATCCGGACGCCGAAGCGGGCGTCGTTCAGCCGGCCGTTCCGCGCGCCGCGGATGCGGCCGAGGACCTTGTCCTTCCGGTCAGGGAAGTGAGTCTCGAGCCAGTCCTGGAAGAGACCGGACACGGCCATCGGCAGCCGGACCAGGATGTACCCAGCAGACTGCGCACCGGCATCCGCCGCGGCCTTCAGGATCGCCGGCATCTCGTGCTCGGTGAGGCCGGGGATGACCGGCGCGACCATCACGCCGACCGGGATGCCGGCGTCGGCCAGCGCCGCGATCGCCTCGAGCCGCCCCGATGGTCGCGAGGTCCGCGGCTCCAACCGGCCGATCAGCTCCGGGTCGAGCGACGTGATCGACATGAACACGCCCCCCGCTCTGTGGGCCGCCAGGTCTTTCAGGATGTCGATGTCCCTGGTCACCAGCCGGTTCTTGGTGATGATCGAGACCGCCTGCCGGAATTCGGCCAGCACCGCCAGGCAGCGCCGGGTCAATTCGAGCTTTCGCTCAATCGGTTGATAGGGGTCGGTCACCCCGCTCAGGCCGAGTGCCCGCGGGCGCCATCGCGGCGACGCGAGCTCCTTCCGCAGCAACCCGGGGGCATCGTGCTTGACCAGGATCTTGGTCTCGAAGTCCAGGCCGGCCGAGTAGCCCAGGAACTCGTGGGTCGGCCTGGCATAGCAATAGATACAACCGTGTTCACATCCGCGATAGGGGTTCAGGCTCGCCTCGAAGCCAACGTCGGGGCTGTCGTTCTCGGCGATGATACTGCGCGAATGGTCGGGCAGGTACTCGGTCCGCGACCGGCCCAGGGATTCGAGATACTCGTCGTCCCCTTCCACCTGGTCGAGTTCGAGCTCGTGGTGGGTCGACTCGAATCGATTCGCCGGATTGTGCCCCGCCCCCCTGCCCTTCGGTGACGGCGGATTTGCCCCGTTCATGGCCGGTGAGTCCCCGTAGGTCAGGCTTTGCCACCCGACGCGGTTTCGGAGTCAGGCTGGAAAGCTTGACCTACGGGGATACTATACAATTGAACCAGATAGAGGGCCAGGTGGCCCTCCCCGATTTTGATGGTTTTCCGGAGCCTTGCTACCGCTTGACCGAGTCCCTGGCCTCTTTCCGGGCCGCGGTCCGGGCTTTCGCTTCTTGCGCCTCGCCCTCGACGATCGCGGCGAAGTCGGCGAGCGTGGCGAAGTCTCGGGTCTGGACGGTGACGGTCCTGTCGGTATGCTCGACGCGGACGTTCGCGGCCATCGCCTTGATGACCCGGGCCTCGAGCCGGTGGGCCGCGACCTCGGGCGACTTGGGGTCGAGCTCCTTGAGGAATTGCCGCCCCATCGCGAGCAGTGAATCAATCTGTCGGCTCACGGATTCGCTGGCCTCTCGGCTGCGACTAGCCGCGTCCGCATGCAGGCCTATTGCGTCCGCGTCGTCGACGCCGAACGTCCAGCAGTCGATTCCCTTGAAAAACGACAGGACCACCTTGTCATCGACTCGGCCGAGATCATAGTTCTTTGTGAATGAGTCGTCCCGGTTCTTGATGGCGAGGGCGACCAGCCCGCGGCTCGCGCGCTCCCACGCCGGCCCGCCGAGGTAGGCTGGTGTTGACGGTTTCGCGCCGCCCACCATCTTGCGGACCGTGGCTTCATCATCGAACACGATCGTTCGGTCGTCGGGGAGGAACACGCAGAGACTCGGCCCGAAGAGTTCCAGGAGCGGACCCTTGAGTTTGTAGTAGGCGAAGCCTCCGGCGTCGACCTTTTCACATTCGAATCGCCACTGGCGCAGAAACGCCAGCCAGTCGAACGGTGCGACCATCCGGATCACCGGATTGCCGAACTCGAACCTGTGAAGCGGTTCTTGCTTGGAATCGCCCTTCGGGCGACTGATACTGAAGGTGACGGCGCCGGTTACCCATTCGATATCCTGGGCGCGGAGCTTCAAGAAGTCTGGCCGCGCGGTATCGATCTTGAATCTCTTCGCGAGCCTGGCGATGTCTTCGTCCAGGTTCTCCTTGATCACGGCGAGGAACCGGTCCATCCCCGGATGTCGCAGCGCCGCCGCGAGTCGGATCATGGCCACCCCATCGGCGCCCTCACGAACGTAGATCGGAACGGAGGGCTCCGTCGGTTTGCGGGCATCGGGTACCGCGACGGCGGCCGGGGCCGGAGCGGCGGGGCGACCCTCATCGCCTCGGGCCGGTCCGCGGAGCGTCGCCACGCCGAACGTCAAGCCAACCAGGCCGGAAGCAGTGAGTATCCGGCATGCCCTCGAAAAGCGCCCCTCGCAGTTCCTGACATGAGCTCCATCCCGTAGCATTGCGATCCTCCTGATCAGGGTCCCGCGTGCCGGGAGGAACGCCCTCGCCGGCCAGCATGGGGACCGTCCGTCCTGCCTCAAGGCCAGGCTCGACAGCGCCACGAGGTAGCGCGTCGGTCCGCCCGCGAACCGCGCCCCCAGGGCATCGGCGGCCTGCTCCTGCTGGAGCTGGAGCCGCGCGGCCATCCAGCGCACGAGCGGGTGGTAATAGTTCAGCACGACGGCGAGCCTGGCCAGCAGGCCGGCGGCGTAGTCGTCGCGGACGATGTGGGCCAGCTCGTGTGCCAACACGGCGCGGCGTTCGGCGGCGCTCCACGATCGCCAGTCGTCCGGGAGCAGGACCACCGGCCGTCGTCGGCCCGCCGTGGCCGGGGTGGTCAGGTCGGGTACCTCGCGCAACGCGACGGATCGGCGACATCCCATCGCACCGTGTAACTCATCGAGCAACGCGGTCATCGCCGGGTCGTCGACTGGTCGCCCGCGTCGTCGGCAGAGTGCGACCGCCCAGAGGCCGACCAACAGTCGGAGCAGTCCGGCGACTGTCCCGGCCATCGCGAGGGTCGCCAGGATGCTCCCCCAGGGCCGGACGCGCATCGCCGGTTCGGCCGTCCCGCGCCCGAGGCGGTCCCAGGCCAGCCGTAGCCACGCGAGCCCCCGGCCCTGGACGTCGGCCGGATGGATGACGTCGGAGCCCTCGACATGGCCAGTCTGGGTCGTTGGGATCGACTCTGTGGGTGCGCTGACATGCGAGATCGACGGTGGTGTGATCGCGTTCGCAGGAACTTCCCGATTGATGCCGGGCACGAATGCGGCCACGTTCAAGGCCACGACCAGCCCGAGGCTCAGGGTCGCGACCCAGGCGCCCGGGGCCGGGCCGCGTCGCGAGGTCAGCGTATGCATCGCCAGGGCCGGCACGAGCAGGATGGCCACCTGCACGGCGAGCCATACTAAAGTCAGTCCGAGGTCGTTCATCGGCCTTCCTCCTTCAAGATCTTTTCGAGGATGGCACGCTCTTCCACCGTGAGTTTGCGCTGGTCGACGAGCCGGCAGAGCAGTTGGGCCCGGGAGCCGCGGAAGACGCGCTGGACCAGGTCGCCCAGCAGCCGCCCCGAGACGTCCTCGTACGAACGCACGGCCTTGTAGACGAACGGCCGCTCGGCATTGAGCTGGCGCAAGAAACCCTTGTCGTGCAGCCCGCGCACCAGGTTCGCGATCGTGGTATAAGTCCGGTCCAGGCCGGTCGCCGCGAGCTGGTTGCGCGCCTCCGCGGCGGTCGCCTCGCCGCGCGACCAGAAGACGTGCATCACCTCCAGCTCGCGTTCCGTCAGGTCCTTCGACGGCGGTCGTCCCATGGTCGGCCCTCCGTTGGCCTTCTTGGTTTGGTTTCTCAAATTTGGTTCGGCGAATTTAGCAGCGTGGCGCGTGGTGTCAATGCGGGAATCGTCGAGTTGCCGAAGTTGGCCCGATGCGATCACTCGGGATTCAGGACTCTCGTGCTGGTGACGTGCTTGAGCAGCTCGGCTCGATCCATGAAGTATGTGCGTGCGACCAGGGCGTTGCTGAAGAGCTTCTCGGCCTGGTCGTCCCAGTGGCCGCTGTCCTTGTGGTCGCTCTCGCCCAGGGGGATGACCGCGTAGGATTGTGGCGGGTCGGTCATGATGATGACCTGGGTCGAGGTCTGGCCGCCATGGCCGATCATCGACTTGCCGTTGGGCGACGGTCCGAAGCTGATGGCGCGAGGCGTCGCCATCCCCTGCCCCTTCAGCGTCCCGCCGCCGACCGGCCAGGTCCGATCGCCGCCCTCGCGGCCCACGCGGAAGTATCGGCCATACGGGATCTCGACCGAGCCGAACTGGGACCGCAGCCACCCGGCACCCTGGTGCAGGGCCTCGATGATCGTCCGGTCCGCGAGCCCGTCCGGGGGCTCGACCTTCGCGCCGAGCTCATCGCCGAGCGCTCGCTTGAAGGCGTAGAACGCCAGGGCGCCGGCGGAGGCGGCGTCGCAGCGCCGGTCCCAGCCGACGATCTGCCGGAAGACGTCGGCCGCGTCGCCGGTCCTGGCCGAGTCGGGGAGGCTGGACCATGCCGCTTTCACCCGGGCCTGCCAGGTCTCGGCGCGATGGACCTGGGAGTTGAAGGCGATATCGATGGCCTGTGCGATGGTGACCTTGTCGGCGGCGGCGAGCAGGTCGTTCATCATCCGGGCGCGCTGGTGGGTCGCCTCGGGGCCGACGTGGAAGAGATACGGTCTATCCCGGTATTTCTCGGGGACCATCGGGCTATCGAGCATCATGGCGGCCGGTGAGCAGTTGCAGTTCTGCATCCAGCCGCCGGGCGGGTTGGTGACCTGGACGAGGTCGGCGATCGGGTGGATGCCCCGCCAATCGTTGGCCGAGGTGTTGCCGGGGATCGGCCGGCTGGGATCGACGCCCGAGGCGCGGATCGGGACGCGGCCGTTGCGCAGGTAGTAGATATCGCCCTGAACCGTGGCGACCATGACGTTCTGCGCCATCAACTGGAGCCGGCCCAGCGCCTGCTTCATCTCGTCGAGGTTTCGCGCCTGCATCATCGCGAAGATCTGGTCGTCGAGCCCGATCTGGTCCATGTAGGGGATCGCGAACGCATAAGCTTTGCCCCGCTTGCGGGCGACGACGGGGCCGTGGTGGGTGTACTCGATGTCGACCGTGCGGGACTTCACCTCGCTGCCCTCCTTGACGCCGATCGTGCAGGTGCGCACGGTCATCTTGCGCCATTGGCCGTCGAAGCGGTAGAGGCGCGGGTCGTCCGGGCTGATCTCCTCTTCATAGACGTCGGACGTGTCGGGTCCGCCGGTCGTCATGGCGACCGAGCAATACCGGCTATGGCCCAGGCTGGGGATCGGATGGCCGAGGATCGACACGCCGGAGACGTTGAACTGGTCGTCACGCGCGTAGATCCGGGACTCGTAGAAGCGGAACGAGCCGTACCAGCCGAGGTGCGGGTCGACGACCGCGATCGGGGCTTTCATCGCGGATCGGCCCGGGGCGATGAGCATCTCGTTCGAGCCTCGGTAGGCGGGCGGGGTGAGCCGCACTCCGGCTGCGCTCAGCTCGTGGACGGCCTCGCCCATCGGCCAGCCCCAGATGATGTACCGCGAGAGGGCGACGGTATCCCAGGGGTGGATCTCCTGCGCCCAGGGCGGCACCTGGTCGGGGTGCTCCTTCATGAACCGCTTGACGCCGGCGACATACGCCTCGACGACCGCCCGCAGCTTCGGGCTGATCTCCCGATAGCGAGTGCGGGCGATCTCCTCGTGACGCCAGATGCGCTGGGTCAGGTCGTCCGCATAGAACCGGGACCCGAAGACCTCGGCCATCGTGCCCGCGGCACGCCGGTAGTTCTTGAGCAGCTCTTCGAGCCGGTCCTCGGCCTGCGCGTAGCCGATGGCGTACGCCGCCGCCTCGAGCGTCGGGGCGTAGACATGCGGGATGCCGAAGTCGTCGCGGTAGAGGGTCGTCTCCGAGTCGCCGGGCGGCGCCGCGGCGGTTGCGGTCTCCCCCAGTGCCAGGACCAGGCTCGCCAGCGCGAGGACGTACAGGATCGGTCGATTCATTGGGTTCTCCCGGCTGTGATCTCTGCGGATGTCGGAACCAGGGGCGTACTCAGTCGACTTCGCGATCGATGAACGTGAACTTGTGATCGATGGACGCATGCCGCTTACCGTCGATCTCGGCATAGGGATAGACGAAGAAGTTCAGGGGCGGTCCTTGCTGGGGGGGCGAGAGTGTCAGATGCCGGCCGCGGCTGAACTCCAGCCGGTTCTCATCGTGATGGCCGAAGAAGTATGCGTGCTTGGCCGGATACTTCGACGCCTCGCTGGCGTCCACGGGCACCCAGCCCCGGTCCTGGACATAGAGCTCGGCCCAGCAATGGTAACCGGCGATCTCGCCCGAGCCGCGATCCGACGGCAGCGGCAGCCCGATGGCGAACCGGGCCGGGATGCCGACCGAGCGCGCCATGCCGATGATCAGGGCATGGAAGTCGGTGCAGTTGCCTCGCCTGGCGTCGCAGGCGAACAGGGCGTCGCCACGACCCCATCCCGTGCCAGTCTTGTCATATCGCATCATCGCCGTGACCCGATCGTAGATCGCCCGAGCCTTCTCGGTGTCGGTCCTCGATCGCTTCGTGGCCTCGACGGCCAGATCCCGGATCGGACCATCCAGGGGGACCAGCGGTTCGGGACGCAGATAACGGCCGCGGTCCGCGGCGCTCAGGGGCTCGATGGCCCCGCCGTTCTCCCTGCGGGTCGCATCGATACCCAGGGTGACCGAGACCGATCCTTGCGGTCGCTTCACCCGCACATGAAGGCAATGGTTGCCGAATTGCGATTCCCGGCCGATCGTCAGTGGGCCGGGGGCGTCAATGTTGAGCTGGTGGATCGTCTGGTTCCGGTCGGACTGCGGCAACGGCAACCAGAGGTCGAGGGCCTTCGCACCCTCGGGGATGCCTCTTACGGCGGCGCGGTAGTTCAAGGTGAAGGTGCGGGAGGTCAGCGTGGCATCTTCGACGGGCGGGGTTGCCAGGGCCGCGAGGAGTACGGGCAGGACGAGCATGGCCACAGGTTTCTCCCGTTCATCGGTGTCGAGGACTGACCGTCGATCCGTCCGATTATGTCAACTTCACCGTCTCGGCGCCAGCCTCTGGTCTCGGAGCGGAAGCGATATCCGGGATCGAGGGTTCGACGGCCTTCGAATGGTGGTGGCCGATTCCCGAATGGAGGCCGTCCGCCTTGGTCGGGTTGCCCCATGTTCTGCTCGACAGAATGATGGTCGAGATCTGGCCGAGAGGTTTGGTAGAATCACCGAGGGATGAGAATGGAATTCGAGATGAATAGGGCATCTCTCAAGAAACGACTCGGAGAGGGAAGCGTGGTTCCATGTTGAAGAAGCTCCGAATGCGGGACATCGGGCCGGCTCCGAGCTTCGACATCGAATTCTCGGACCGGCTCAACATCTTCACGGGCGATAACGGGCTTGGGAAGACATTCATCCTCGACATCGCCTGGTGGGCGCTGACCGGCGACTGGGCGTCCCATCCCGCCTGGCCACGGCGAGAGAATGGAGCGCATCCGCAAATCGAGTTCCAGTCGAGCGGCAAGACGGGCGTCGCGCGGAACCCTGCTACCAGCGATTTCGACTTCAGGAATCAGGAATGGCCGCGTGAGCGTGAACGTGCCATATTGCCGTCATTGGTCGTTTATGCGCGAATTGATGGAGGCTTTTCGGTCTGGGATCCGGCGAGGAATTATTGGAAACCATCACTCACGACCATCAATCCAACAGGATGGGAACGGAGGCCACGGTCATTCCATTTTTCACAACAGACACTCTGGTACGGCCTTCCGGAAAATGACCCAACCCTGTGTAATGGCCTGATTAGGGATTGGGTGACCTGGCAGAACCAATGGATGCGGGACGACGCGCTCCATCAGGTTACTCCCGAAAGCTCGCCTTTCGTCGTGCTTCGATCCTTGATCAAGCATTTCGAACCCCCTCCTCCTACAGAGCTGAATCACTCCGCTTCATCGCCCCGAGAGTTCATCCAGATCGGTATGCCGGTTCGAATTCACCCTGACGATGTCAAGGACTATCCGGCACTGACCATGTCCTACGGCGACATCCCGATCGTCCACGCTTCAGCGGGGATGAAGCGAATCGTAAGTTTAGCGTACTTGCTCACGTGGGCGTGGGACGAGCACAAGCGGGCATCCCGCCTGCGGAATCAGGAGCCGGTCGAGCATATCGTGCTCTTGATTGATGAAGTCGAGTCGCATCTGCATCCGCGGTGGCAACGAACGTTGCTTCCGTCGATCCTCGATGTGGGCGAGGCCCTCATGGCCGATATCGATTTGCAGATCCTCGCGACGACCCACTCGCCCATGGTCCTGGCATCGATCGAGCCTCATTTCGACCAGGATCGCGATTCCCTGTTCTTGTTTGAGCTTAAGGAGTGTTCGAGGGAAGTCACGCTTCGAAAGCTTCCCTGGGCGAAACAAGGTGACGCTGATGCGTGGCTGACGTCGGAGATTTTTGATCTGAAACAGGCCCGATCGAAGGAAGCGGAAGAGGCAATTGAAGCGGCAAAGGCCTTTATCAGGGAGGATCGAGCTTCTCTACCTCCCGGGTTGAGGACAAGACACCAGATCGACAAGAGGCTACATGAGTTGCTCGGCGGTCAGGATCCCTTCCTCATCCGGTGGTCGATCTCGACGGGGGCACATGGCCGGTGAAGCGAATCGAGCCCCCAAATGAGCCCGACCGTTTTGAGGAGAGGTGTCGCAGGCCGGGAAATGGATGGCTCGCGTCTCATCGCGATGGCGATCCCCCGGCGAAGTTCTGGCGCCCTTTCATCAGGGATCTTTGCCGAGGCTTTCAGAACCGATGCGCTTATTCGGCGATGTGGGATCTGAACGGGACGATCGATCATTTCTTGAGTCGCAAGAATCATCGTCATCTCTCCTATGAGTGGTCCAACTTCCGGTATGTCTCGGGGTGGCTCAATAGCAGCAAGCAATCGCTCGATGAGCGCGTGCTCGATCCGTTCCATGTGCGGGATGATTGGTTCGAGGTGGTCTTGCCTTCGCTTGTGATGCGACTGACGAACTGTGTGCCACCCCGAGTTCGACCACTGGCACAGTTCACATTGAGGCGGCTTCAACTCGACGATGGCGATAAGATTTATGAGCAACGAAGTATCTATTACGAAGCCTTCACGAGCAACAGATATCCGATCTCCTGGCTCGAAACCATGGCACCGCTCATCGCCACGGCGGTCCGTAGAGAACGACTGCTTGCGGCCCTCGAAACGATGGAAAGCGTCTCGGCCATGGAGGCCGCGGAGATCTGCGAGACATCTCGAGAACGGGTTCGCGTTTTCTTACATATGTGGGTTCGCGCGGAGCATCTGAGAACACATGGGCGGGGGCGAGGAACACGTTTTTCCAGGCGCTAAAGCTCCACTCATTTGTTCACAACTTGCATGAGGGGTACTTTCTAACCGCCGTCGACAACTGGAGAGGCCATTGCGGTTGCCGCAAGCTTGGGCCGGCTCTGCGCCCCGTCCGCTGAAGGAACCGGACCCCCGATCACGCGGCTGGGCGGTTGCGGGGCGCCGTCGAACCGGCGTCGATAGGCCAGCAGGCAAAGCCATGACGCCACCACCGCCAGCGCCAGCCCGATCTCAGCGGGCATGCGCCATGGGACGTCGGGCAGCCTGGTGGCCAGCAGTGCGGCCGTCACCGGCAGTCGCAGGAGTTCGGAGGGGAGCGCCCATCGGCGGCGGTCGAAGACGCCGCCGAGGTTCAGCAGGCCCCACAGCGCCAGCCCGGCGCCCACGGCCAGCTCGCCGCGAGCGAGCGACCTGCCTTCCGCCATCAGGGCGACGGTCAGCGGCACGATGCCGACGAAGTGCACCAGTGCGTACATATTCAATCCGCGCGGGACTTGGGTGTCGTAGCGGATGACGGTCTCCGGCGTCACCTCGGGGGCTCTCGGGTTGGGGGGCAAACCCTCCGGCCGCCAACCTTGCGGCATGAACCAGATCCGCAGCTTGTCGATCGGACGCGGGGCCAGCCAGGCGTCGCGGAACAGGTCGCGCCAGACGTGAAGGTTCGCCCAGAGCGGGTTCCAACTGTTCAACGGCTTCGTCAGTCCGTAGACCGGCTCCTCTTCCTCGACCTGGAAAGTGCCGAACATCCGGTCCCAGACGATCAGCGTGCCCGCGTAATTCTTATCCAGATACCTGGGGTTGCGCGCGTGGTGGACCCGATGATGCGACGGTGTGTTCAACACCCACTCCAGCGGGCCCAGCTTGCCGATCGTGCGGGTGTGGATCACGAACTGGTAGAGCAGGTTGAAGCTCATCGTCGCGGCGAACCACGAGGGCGGGAATCCCATCAGAGCCAGCGGCAGGTAGAAGACCCAGGAGAACAGCCCCTGGAACGATCCCTGTCGTAGCGCGACCGCGAGGTTGTAATCCTCGCTCGAATGGTGCACCACGTGACCGGCCCAGGGGGCGTTGTACTCGTGGGCGATGCGGTGGAACCAGTAGTAGGCACAATCGACCCCGAGAAACAGCGCGATCGCCGCCAGCCACTTGCCGCCGGGAGAGTAATGATGGACGTCGACCAGGTTGATCCCGGTGCGGGTCGCGTAGCCGTAGGTGCCCTGGTAGCCCAGGAACAGCACGCCCTTGAGGAAGAGGCCGATGATCTGCTCGGTGCTGCCGCAGCTCAAATCGTTGATCGAATCGTGCAGGCGATAATAGTGCTTACGCTCCCAGAGCGCCACGACCAGCTCGACGCCGATCAGCAGGAAGAAGACCGGCACCGCGTAAGTGATGTAAGGGATATTGCTCCCCAGGGCCCGGTCGATGAACGTGAGATCCATTTCACACCCCCGTCGGTGTATCGACTCGCGACCATTTATGACGAGCGTAGGCCCTGCCAGACGATACCCGGGTGGTCGGTATAACCTTCACCCTGGAGCACGACGTCTTCCACGACGGCATCCAGCGGGTTGCCGCGGGCCTGCCAGGCCAGCGCCGTCCGTCCGGCTTCGGCCTCGTCCGACGCCAGGGCGCCCCAGGCAATACGATAACTCGTCCAGTCCCCCTCATTGTACAGGCATCCCGGCGATTCGCGCCAGCGATCGTCGAGCGGCTGGAGGAGGTTGCACACGAAAAACTTCACCCCCTCCGCCTTCGGATTGGCCTTCCGATGCGGCCCGAAGAGCTCGTTCGGGGCGAGCCCGGTGACGAGCAAGCGATCGGTCAGCCGGTCGACCAAGGGGTCGTCGCCCAGGATTCCTATGGCGTTCCAGAGCCGTCCGAAGAGTTTGAGCAGTCCGTGATGCGTCAGGTAGTTCACCTCGGCGAGGCGGATCGCCAGGATCTCGCCCAGTTGCGTGCGAAAGTCCTCCTGCCGGCCGAGCCCGCTCGATGCGCAGGCCCTCAAGATGAGCAGATGAAGGGCCCTGTTCTCGATCCGACGCTCCTCCTCATCCAGTGCCGGGAGTGCCTCGGCATGCCGGCCGAGCTCGATCAAGCCGCTGGCCCGATAATAATTGACGACGGGGCGGCCGGGCTGGACGCTCTCGTAATGGTCGAGGTACGTCAGCAAGGCCTCGTAGTTCCCCAGCGAATGGGCCAGGACGGCCGCCTGCCAGGCGACATCGGGGCTGTCGGAGCCGGCGCGCAGCGCCATGTCGAGGATCGCCAGGGCGTCGTTCGACCGTTCGGATTTGCTGTAGATCTCGGCCAGCCAGAGCGAGGCGAGCGCGTTGCCGCGGTCGAGGCGGAGGCAGCGGGCCAGGCATCGCTCGGCCTCGTTCGTCTGGCCGGAGTTGAGATAATGGACCGCGGCGCGGCCGAAATTGTGGAAGTTGTTCGGGTCCAGGTCGATCGATTGCCGGAACAGCGACTCGATCGCCTTCGCGTCGACGCGGTCGGCGACCTGGGAGTTCTCGGCCTTGCGGAGGGTTTCGCCGAGCGAGCCCAGCAGGCTGAGCACCGACGCCTCGCGGGGGAAAGGGGCTGCGAGCGACTCGGCCCAGTCCCAGACCGAGGGGCCGCGAGCGGGGTCGCCGCAGAATTCCCGCGCGAGCCCGAGCATCCGGGCGACGTCCGCCGGGTGCGTCGCCACGTCCGGTCTGAGGGCAAGGAGGGAATCCAGGATTGAGTTTCGGGTCTCGGGATCGTCCGATCCCTGGGTCTTTCTTGCCTCGATCTCGTCCAGCAGGGGCTCGAGGGGTGTCGGTACGCGTTCTTGCGGCGAGTCGGGGTCCTGGGCCTTTTCGGTCGCATGCGAGGCGGACCCGGCCGTCGGGGGCGCCGAGCCGGTGACGATCGGGCCGGTCGATGCGATCGGCGAGATGGGGGCGTCCGGATCGGCCAAACGGGCGAGGCGGCGGAGCGTCAGCCAGTCGCGCGCCTTGCGGGCGCGGGGCTCCAGTTGCCGCGTCAGGGCCTCCCCGCGCCTCTCGTCGCCCGCGAGGCGGTAGGCGGCGATCAGCCGCAGGCGGACCTCGAACCACTGTTCCAGGTGCTCTCGCTCCTGGAGACGTCGGTCCCAGGAGGTCAGGACCTGTGTGGCCGTCGCGTGATCGCCCCGCAGGCACGAGCCCAGCGCCGAAACCATATCGCGGCGGAGCTGGAGCTCGGGCCATTCGTCGGCGGAGGGCCGCGATTCGTCCAGTTCGGCCGTCCCGACGATTTCCGGGGGCAACCCGTCCCGGCCCTGCAAGAGCCGGATCGTTTCGAATGACGTGAGGGTCCGGAGGCGGGCCCGGAGCGGGCTATGGTAGGTGCCGGCGAGGTCCCATGCCTGGCGTGCCGCCGCCTCCGCGGCGTCGATCAGGCCGGCGACGAGCATGATATCGACCTCCTCGATGGCCCCGGACCATCGGCGGTCGAATTCCGCGTTGGACCGTCCGGTGGCCACAACGTGCCGGGCGTGGTGGAGCGCCATCTGGAGGTCGTCGGATGCGAGGAAGACATCCGAGGCATACTCGCGAAAGCAGATGATGCACTGGTGCTTGCCGGTGCGCCGGCAGACCTGGATCCCCTCGGCGATTGCCTCGTGGAGCCCCTCGGAATTGTATCCGCGGGAGGCCGCCGTCGCCCGGCCGAGGTTGTCGTAGGCGCAGGACGAGACCCACGAGACGAGCGATTCGTACTCGCCCATGTCGAGATCCGGCTGGATCTGACGCGCGCGGTCTTCGCTCTCCAGGACCGCGATCAGCTCGACGGCCGATTCGCGGCCCTGCTCGGGTTCGAGCAGGGCGCTGGATTGGTTCGTCAGGGTGTGCAAGGCCCAGACATAAGGCCGGAGCCGGCGTTCCGCCCTCGCCTTGCGCTTGATCTCGGCGGCCAGCCGGCTCGCCGTGCGATAGTGACAGCGATTGATCGCGTCGTTCTTCGCCCGCTCGAGGTTGTCCAGGAGCTCGTCGGATCCGTCGGTATCGCGTTCTTCGTCGCTCATCGGTCGTCCTCAACGACTGTGACAGGAAACGTCGGGGCTCAGGTCGGCTATCCGGTGGTTGTTGTTGTCGATCAGGAGACCTTCGGTCTCGCTGAGGTCGGGGTCGGGAGACCCGCGCCCAGCGCTGTCTCCCGCTGAGGTCGGGGTCGGGAGACCCGCGCCCAGCGCTAGGGTTTGCGCCCCCAAAGGGCGTCGGCGATCCAATCCAGGTCGTCCGCTTGCTGCCGCAACATCGTGCGCGTCGGCGACGCCCCGGCGGAGGACAGGCCGTGGCTCACCAGCAGGCGCAGGACGCTCGCCAGCGGGGTGGAGGTCGACTGGCCCAGGGCCCTGGCGACCAGTCGGTGTTCGCGGTTCAGCAAGACCTCGTTTCTCCCGGCCGGGCTGTTCCCGACGTGGGCGTCGATCATCCGCTGGAATCCCGACGGGATCGCCTCTTGCTTCTTCAGATCGTCGAGCGTCTTGAGGAGTTCGGAGCGTTCGTTGAGGAACACCATCACCGGCAGGTTCTCGCGGAACGAGGCGCAGAGGATCCGCGCGTCATTGCCGAAGAACTCCTGCCATTCGGAGGGGGCGTCGTCCAGGTCGCTCACGCCGAGCACCGCCCTGGCGAAGCCGGGCGAGCCGGGACTGGCGAGCCGCAGGGCGACCGCCTCGCCCTCGCCGGTCCGGTCGGCCGCCATGGCCGCCAGCAGCGACTCCTCGAAGCTGCGCAAGGTGTGTACGCAGGGGGCCGGGTGGCCGGCGAACAGGGTGTTGGCCCATCCCTCCTGGCGGCGATCGGTATGGTACCAGAGGACGCGTTCGGCCTCGGTCTCGAAGAGCGGGTCGGCGGCGCTCCGCTGGAGGATCTCGTCGAAGGTCAGCAATCCCTGGGACGTGGGGAATCGATAGGTCCTCCGGAGCAGGTCGCGCAGCCGTCGCTCCGACAACGCGGCGCCGGCGATCGTGTAGCGGTGCCAGCCCATCACCGAATCGAGCCTCGTCCGATCGTCGTCCGCCAGGCTCTCCAGGTGTTCGTAGAGCATGGCCTCGATCGCCGCCCGGACCTGATGGAAGGCGTCGTCGCGGACGAGGTCCTCGCGGCTGAGTGTCGGCGTGCAGTCGTTGAGCTCGAGCACGCCACGGAGGAACGGCGCCCATTCCGGCAGCAGGCCCTGGATCTTGCGCGAGATGACCATCCGCCGCACCGTGGCGCTGACGACCGATTCGCCCGCGAAGCCGGGCGTGCGCCGGGGGGTGACGTAGAGCGCGCCGGCGATGGCCGGCGACCGCTCGCGACGGACGGGGATCACGTCCAGGGGCGTCTCGCCGAAGTAACTCTCCAGCTCCAGCTCGATGGCCTCGCGGTCGGGCGTCGGGTCGAACCAGGTCGGATTGATGAGATTGACCCGCGCCTTGCCGCCGTTGAGATAGATCGGGATGTGGAGGAAGTCGGCGTACTCCTTGATGATGGCCTCGAGTGGTTCGAGCGGCTCGGCGAGTCGATGGTGGGCCGGCTTGAGGTAGAGGGTGACGGTTGTGCCGGGTTGTTGCCTCGGGCAGCTCGAGAGCTCGATCTCGCTCTCCGTGCCGGCTTCCCACCGCACGCCGGCTTCCTCCGCATCCTTGCGGCTCTCGACCACGACTCGGTCGGCCAGCATGAACGCGCTGAAGAGGCCGATGCCGAACATCCCGATCAGCGAGTTGTCCTTGCTGCCCGCGCGTTCGGAGGGCGTCGCGGATCCTCGGCCGCGGATCAGCCCGGTGATGCCGATCCCCAGTGTGCTGAGGTATGTCTCCGCCTCCTCGGCATTGAGCCCGATCCCGTCGTCGCTGAACCGGAGCGCGTGGCCGGCCGGATCCTGCTCGATGTCGATCCGCCCCTGGTAGGTGAGCGACGTCTTCCGACGCCGCGCGATCGCATCGTGCGCGTTCTGGATCAACTCGCGAACCGCCGTGTCGGGCCTGCTGTAGAGGGCCGAGCCCAGGATCTCGATGACGCCGCCGATGTCGACTCGAAAGGGAATCCGTCGTTTCCAGCTCTCCATCATGTTCCCCTGCTCCAACCGATAGGGACTCGGACGGCATCCTCCGCTGGATCGTTCGCGCCGGTAGGGCTATCCTAATATCGTGCACGAGCCTGCGGTAGGCAAGGACGATTCGAGACATCGGAGTCGCGGCGTTGCCCGAGCTACCGGACATCACGATCTACATCGAGGCCCTGGAGCGCCGCATCATCGGCCAGCGGCTCGAGTCCGTGCGGATCCAGGCCCCGTTCCTGCTGCGAACCTTCGATCCTCCTCTGGACGCGGTCGCCGGCAAGGCGGTTCGCGAGGTCCGACGACTGGGGAAGCGGATCGCCATCGGACTGGACGACGGATTGTGGCTCGTGCTGCATCTGATGATCGCCGGACGGCTCCACTGGAAGACGCGCGGCGCGAAACTCTCGGGCAAGTACAACCTGGCGGCCTTCGATTTCCCGAACGGGACCTTGTTGCTCACCGAGGCGGGTTCGAAGCGTCGGGCGGCGCTCCACGTGCTCCGCGGCGAAGACGCCCTGCACGCGCAGGACCCTGGCGGTCTGGAGCTGATCCCGGCGACGCTCGATCAGTTCCAAGCCGTTCTCCGCCGCCGCAACCACACGCTGAAGAGGGCACTCAGCGACCCGCATCTCTTCAGCGGCATCGGCAACGCCTACTCCGACGAGATCCTTCATCGCGCCCACCTGTCACCACTGGCACTCTCGCAGAAGCTAACGGAACCAGAAGTGGAGAGGCTGTATATTGCCACGCGTGAGGTCCTCGCCGAGTGGGTCGAGCGCCTCCGGGCCGAGACCGGAGATGGTTTTCCCGAGAAGGTCACGGCGTTCCGGCCCGAGATGGCCGTGCACGGCCGTTTTGGCGAGCCGTGCCCGGTCTGCGGGACGAGCGTGCAGCGGATTCGCTACGCCGATAACGAGACCAATTACTGCCCGCGCTGTCAGACCGACGGACGAATCCTGGCTGACCGCTCGCTGTCGCGATTGCTCAAGGATGACTGGCCGCGACACCTCGACGAGCTTTAGTCCGCGAAATCGCAGGAGGAACCGACACAGTCGCATCGAAACCGGCACCTCTGTCGGTCGCCCCGAAGGGGCCTCATGCCCGGTATCTTTGCTTTATCGGCTCTCAGGAAAGTAATGTCCGCACAATGGCCTCAACCAATCTTAGCCACGGATGGAACACAGACCAAACACGGATCGGGATCAGATCCATCGGCCGGAAGCCGGTTCGTCTCGACTCGGTTTTCCGCCGTGTTTCCTCCGTGCCTAAAGAGTTGAGCCACGAATCGGATCGGCTCAAAGGATAGTCCTGTCCGCACAATGGCCTCGATCCACTGGGAAATCT
>JBKQHM010000479.1:0-7788 GCA_052148775.1 Isosphaeraceae bacterium
GTCTACTCCTGCCGTCGCCCCGGCCGTCTCTCCTCCGGTGAGCCCACCCGATTCTCCCATCTACCTGCGGTGCGCGCGCCTCCTCATTTGAAGCGTCTCCGGCTAAAGCGCCTATCCCGGTAGGCTCTTCGTAGGGTGGACACGGGCCCACCTCTTCGTAGGGTCGGCACGGCCCACCAGTCGCAATCTCGGTGGGCTGTGCCCACTCTACGAAGATGGGCTCTTATTCAAGGCAATCGCGGCCCTGACTGACGCTCATCGTCCGTGTTTCGGCCCTCGGCCGGACATCGGGCGTGGCCTGTCGATGACCGATACGTCCCCTTGACGCCGGGGATGGGGATGACGGTCCGTCCTGCGAACGGCTCGTCCTCCCCCTCCCTGCCTGTCGGTGGTGGTAGGGGCGCGGCCTGCACCGGGCAGGCTGCGAGTTCCGAGTTTTCATTGGGAAAAGGAGACGGACCATGGACCGTCGACGAATGCTGGGATTGGTCGGGGCGTTGGCCCTTGCGATCGGAGTGCAGGCGGGGGCGGCTCGGTCGAACGCGGCCGGGTGCGCCTGCTGCGGTGAGGCTTGTGCCTGCCCGGCCTGCGTCTGCGACGCGGATGCTCGCCAGAAGAGCCAGGCCGACGCCTGCGCGTGCTGCGATGATTCGGTCTGCTGCACGGCCGAGGCAGCGAAGGCTGCCGGAGTTGCGTGCGCGGCCGAGGTAACGGTGGATCGCGGCGACTGCTGCCGTGACGCGACTGTCGGGATCGCCCGATAAGCTCGGGACGGCCCGGCCCCCGATGACACCGGGGGCCGGGCTTGGGTCAACCCGTTGGGCAGACTCTTTCGGCACGGTCCGCACCGGGTGGGCCGTGCCATCTCGATTCTACGGCATCGGGAGGTCGGATGAGAGATCCGATCGTCTCGGCGGCCGATTCATCCCTGGCGAGCCGACGCGCTCACGGTGCCAGAGAGGGAATGTCGTCGCCGCCGGAATCCGCTTTCTGACGCTTCTGGCTCGTCTCTGCCGATCTTTCCTGCCAGAGTAATCGAGGAGCAAACGGAACAAACCACCCAACAGATCGCTGTTGGGCGATCGCCGGGGCCAGGATCGGTAAGGTGTTCGGGTCGTGCGCGGTTTCATCGCGGAGAAAAACCACCGCTGCAACCATCACCGTTGACACATCAAGTAGAGCGGCCCAGAATTGGGCGCCAACATTTGGACAAACGATCGACGGATCGAGCAACGAGGAACCGAGAGTCCACGCCCAGGAGCCGAAGCGAAGGGGTAATCCGTGCCGGTCGAAGCCAAGCCGATCTTCCGCCCCGACGTGCTCCGCCTCCCGATCCTGGGCTTCGGCCTGCCCGAAGCGGTCCTCCAGCGCCGACCAAAGCTCCAGAAATGGGCCGAGATCATCGCGACCGGTTCGGTCGACGCCCACAAGGAGCAGGAGATCCTCGGCGATTTCCTCAACGGCATCTTCTGTGAGCTGCTGGGCTACACCCGCGCCGTCGACAACCCCAAGCGCTACACGGTCACCCGTGAGAAGCACGTCCAGGCCAACGGCAAGTTCGCCGACGCCGTCCTCGGCGAGTTCGGGCCCGAGGGCAAGCGCTACATCGCCGCCGTCGAAGGGAAGGGCCCCAAGGACCCGCTGGACCGACCCTTCGCCGGCCGGAAGGTCTCCGCGGTCGACCAGGCGTTCGACTACGCGATCAACCTCCGCTGCAACTGGATCATCGTCACGAACATCCGCCAGACCCGGCTCTACTACAAGGGCGCGGACAAGCAGACCTACGAGCGGTTCGACACCGAGGCCCTGGCCGCCGACGATCGTCAGCTCCGCCGGTTCGTCTTCCTGCTCCAGGCGAACCGGGTAGTCCCAACCCACGGGCCTTGCCATCTCGACACCCTGTTCCAGGAGTCGGAGAAGGTCGGCCGCGAGCTGACTCGGGAGGTCTACGCCGAATATGCCTTCATCAGGCGCAGCACGCTCTCGATGTTGCGGCGGGCCAACCCCGAGATCGACCCCCGCCTCATCCTCGGCTGTGCCCAGAAGCTCCTCGACCGGATCCTCTTCATCGCCTTCTGCGAGGATCGGACCCTCCTGCCGCCCGAGACCATCAAGCGGGCCTATGCCCACCGAGATCCCTACAACCCCCGCCCGCTCTGGGACAACTTCCGCGGGATGTTCCGCGCGATCAACGCCGGCAGCGACGAGCTGGACATCCGCAAGTACAACGGCGGCCTCTTCGCCGACGACCCGGTCCTCGACACTCTCAAGGTCCCCGACGAGGTCTTCGGCCTGTTCCGCGACCTGGCCGAGTACGACTTCCGGCCCGCCTCGGCCATCGCCGAGGAAGACGCCGTCACGGACACCCGGCTCGTCGACGTCGAGATCCTCGGCCATATCTTCGAACAGTCGATCGACGACCTGGAAAAGCTCCAGGCCGAGATCGACCGGCCCGTCGAAATGTTGGGCGCGGGTCTCCCGACCCCGCCCACCGCCGGGCCACTGTGGGGCGCGGGCCCCCCCACCCCCCCCACCGCCGGCCCAATGTGGGGCGCGGGTCTCCCGACCCCGCCCACCGCCCGACCGGAGGTCTCCCAACTCACATCGACCGCCCCAGAACCTGAGAAAGTCAGCCGTCGCAAGCGCGAGGGCGCCTTCTACACGCCCGACTACATCACGCGCTACATCGTCGAGCAAGCTCTGGGTGGCGTCCTCCGCGATCGCTTCGAGCGTCTCCATCGCGCCCACGTCGCGAAGGCCAAGGGAACGGCCCGGAGCGCCCTGGCCGATCCAACGGCCTACGACCTCGATGCCCTCAAGGCCCCGCAACGGGAGGCCCTGCTGGCGTTCTGGCTGGACTGGCAGCTCGAGCTCGGCTCGATCCGCATCCTCGACCCGGCTTGCGGCAGCGGCGCGTTCCTGATCGAAGCGTTCGACCAGCTCCACGCCGAGTACGAGCACACCAATGACCGCGTCCAGGAGCTCCGTGGCTTCGCCGAGCTCTTCGACCTGGATCGCAAGATCCTCCAGGACAATCTTTACGGGGTCGACCTGAACGACGAGGCCGTCCACATCGCCAAGCTCAGCCTCTGGATCAAGACGGCGGTCAAGGGCAAGGTCCTCACCAGCCTCGACCATACCCTCCGCGTCGGCAACAGCATCGTGGCCGATCCGACGATCGACCCGAAGGCGTTCGCCTGGCAGGCCGAGTTTCCCGAGGTCTTCGGGACCGAGCCGGGCACCGGTGGTTTCGACGTCGTGATCGGCAATCCACCCTATATCCGCCAGGAATGGCTGTCGCCGATCAAGCCGTATTTGCAATCCCGATACGCGGCCTATCACGGTATGGCGGATCTTTACGTCTATTTCTACGAGCTGGGCCTGAGCCTGCTCAAGCCGGGCGGCCGGCTCTCCTACGTCGTGACCAACAAATGGATGAAGGCCGGTTATGGCGAGCCATTGAGGAATTTGTTTGCCGAGAAGGGGTGGGTCGAGTCGGTCGTCGACTTCGGGCACGCCAAGCAGATCTTCCAGGACGCCGACGTCTTCCCGTCGATCATCGTGGTTCGGCGCCCGGATGATGGGGCCGTTCCCGATACGACGAGAGTCTGCGCGATCCCGAGGGATCAGTTGAAGATTGATGACCTGAGCGTGCAGATCGAGAGAGAGGGGGTCGGCGTCGAACGCAGTCGACTTGCAAGCGAGACTTGGCAGCTCGAACCCAAGGGCGTATTCGAACTGATCGCGAAGATACGCAGGGTGGGAGTACCACTCTCACAGTTTTCTCGAGCAAAGCCCTACCGAGGTGTCGTTACTGGTTTCAACGATGCCTTCGTAATTGACACCCCGACGAGGGATGCCCTAGTAAGAGAGGATGCGCGGAGCGCCGAGATCATCCGGCCATTTCTCCGCGGCCAAGACATCAGCAGGTGGTTACCTGAGTGGGACGGCCTTTGGATGATCTTCAGCCGACGAGGGATCGATCTGAAGGAATACCCAGCAATTCAGCGTCACTTGACGGCTCATCGCGAGCGGCTGGAGCCGAAGCCCACGGACTGGGAAGGCAAACATTGGCCAGGAAGAAAAGCCGGTGCATATCAATGGTATGAGATTCAGGACTCAGTTGAGTATTGGAGAGAATTTGAGGCACCCAAAATCTCTTATCAAGTCATACAATACTATCCCGCTTATTGCTTGGACCGGGACGGCTACTTTGGAAACGACAAGACTTTCTTCATCCCCTCCCAGGATCTCTACCTACTCGGGCTACTGAATGCACCTATAATCTGGTGGTACAACTGGCGTTTCTTGACGCATTTGAAAGACGAGGCTTTATCGCCGATGGGCTATATGATGGACCAACTACCCATCGCACAAGCGAGTGACCAGCTACGTTCAAGTGTCGAGAAAGCGGTTGCCCGGCTCCTCGAGATCACTAAGTCTCTCCAATCTCTACGTCGAGATCTGCTGGATTGGTTACGGACTGAGCACGGCATCTCGGAACCCACCAATCGCCTGAAGGAACCAACGGATCTCGACTCCGACGCGCTTGTCTCGGAGGTTCGGAAGATTCGGGGGAAGAAGAACCCGCTGAGCCTCGCGGCCCACCGCAGCCTCCGGGACGAGCACACTCGGACCATCCTCCCCGCCCAGGCCCTGGCGAGGGAGGCGACGGACCTGGAGCGCAAGATCAGCGACCTGGTCAATGAAGCCTATGGACTCACCGAGGAGGAGGTCGAATTGATGTGGGAGACGGCCCCGCCGCGCATGCCAGTACCCAGACACTCGGGATGAGGTGGCACAAGGTGATAGCAACCCGAAATCGCAAGAGAGGAGGGAATCTGCGCGTAAGCGCGGCACC
The DNA here is from genome assembly GCA_052148775.1 of Isosphaeraceae bacterium. Lineage (GTDB taxonomy): Bacteria > Planctomycetota > Planctomycetia > Isosphaerales > Isosphaeraceae > CAVZRC01. Next base: position 4,862 of record JBKQHM010000479.1, read on the forward strand.
ATTCATCGAACGATTCAGGTGTTTCCGACTTACCAGCGCAACTTTGGAGGAGGAGCCCTTTCATGGTCAGAGAATGGCTCGAGAGCCGGATCACGGTTGAAGAGGCTGAGGCCGCCCACCTTGTGGAGCATGAACGGCTCGGCCCAGCACCGGTCCCATTCGGATTCCAGAATGATTGCTGGCGCGAAATGGTGTCCATGATGACCGAGGGAGATGAACTATGGGAATTCTGCAGCCCGCCGGAGAGTTGGGAACATCTGGCGGGGAGAGCGGGGATCGCCTTGGTTCGTGATGGTGAGATCGTGGAATCGATCGTGACCATGATGAACTGAATGGCCATGCGTCGGGATAGAGTCCCCTCCTTTGCAGATCCCCCGCCAATCCATGGATGTCAATCGGTCCTTTTCCGCAACCCTCAGTGTCAGTCGTCCCCACAACAAGCCAGACCGCAAGCGGGCTCAAGCAACGGCCGACGGGATCGAAGCGATTTCCGGTTGGACTGCGACCACGGCCAGCAGCCATGATCCGGGTCTTCATTTCTTGGGAAAAGGGAGGTCCAACGTGGAGAAAATCGTTGTCGTGAGCCTGGGAGTCGAGGGCGGCGGCGCGACCATCTATGGTGAACAGACGGGGACACTCTGGTCCTTCTGGCAGGAAGGGAGCTCCTTATGCCTCGACGAGAACGACGACGAAGCCTGGTCGAACTGGCGAACCGAGCCGGTCTCTGACCTGGAGCAGGCACTGCCGGATGGATGGCTGATGATGTTCCCGATCAAGCTCCACCCTGAATTCCTGCCGTGGTTCCGAGCGCAATACGAGGGGCAACGGAAAAAGCTGCCCGCGGAGCATCGCCGAATTCACGACGAGCACGTCGCATCGGACTGGCTCCGGATCCTTCATCAGCCTGAGACTTCGGCTCCCTAGCACCCGGGGCTTCCGAGATTCCAACGACTGCAACGCTCATCAGGCATGGTCGCGTGAGGGTCTTGCTTCTGCGGGGCTCCAGGCAAAATAGATCGAGTTTACTCGGGAGGCCGATCAGGTCGAATCGAGGAGATGCCCCGGACACGACGATCGTTCGAGGTCCGGGGCGGGCGACGAATAGGGGCGAGGGCCACGTCGTCCAGTCGCTCGGTGGCTTGACCTGCCCCGTGAGGGTGTCACAATGAGTAAGCGTCAGGTAGAGTGGGGATTGCGTCCATGGGCTCCAATCCCGTCCCGATCCGGAGATCGCCCCCGGCCGAATCGGGGGGCCGGTCGCCCCGGGGATGCGATCGAGCCCGGCCGGCCCGGGAATGGCCGCGGGCCGGCAATACCAGCCGGCGCGACATCGACACGAGCACGAGGGAACGCGGCATGAGCTCGAATCCTGTTCGGCTTCGGCGTCTTCAAGGCACTCTCGCCATCGTCGCCATCCTGACGTCCCTGTCTCTGGCATCGACCGCGTGCCGGGGCGATAGCGTCATCATGAAGAACGGGATGGTCTACCCCAGCCAGGGGACCCCCGACAAGGACTATTCGCTCGTCTACATCTGGGACGGCCTCAAACGCGTCATCGTCCGCGACTCAAAGATCGACAAGGTGATCGCCGACAACGCATTCCGCACCGGGGAGCGGTTCAAGCTGATCCAACCGATCATCAAGCACGGCGGCGAGATGCCCCGCGAAGTGCTCAGGGTCGAGGCCGGGGCGTGGGACGACCGCGGCCGCCGGCAGTTCCGTTACCTCGGTTCCCGATCGACCAGGCCGTTGAGCATGGAACAGGCCATCATCGAGATCTCGCCGCATTCGGTCCAGTATCGCGGCATCGACGGCTTCTGGCTCGGGGTCGAGGAGCTCAATCGCGTCCCGCGACCGGTGATCATGGCGCTGCTGGGCCGCGTCGACCCCAAGAATGCCGCCGAACGCGAGCGCGTGATCCGCTTTCTGATGGACGCTGCCTGGTATCCCGAGGCCAAGCAGGAGCTCGATCGCATCATCAAGGATTTCCCCAAATCCGACCTGAGCGAACGCGCGGCCGGGGCGAAGGTCTTCATCATCAAGGCCGAGGCCACCCAGCGCCGGTCCGAGATCGACTCTCGTCGCAAGGCCCAGCAGTACCACGCGGCCGCGGCGCTGCTCAAGACGTTCGATGACAAGACAATCGGCGCCGAGCTCCAGCTCGAAGTCCGCGAGCTCGAGCGACGCGAAGCGCAACAGCAGGCCGCCGACAACGCCCTGGCGAACGACCTGCGCCAGGTATTCGGACGATTGTCCAGCGACGCGCGCGGGCACTGGCAGAAGCGGTTGAACGAGGTCCTCAAGGCGATCGATGAGGCACCCGACGCCGTCCGGGGCCGGTTCGCCCTCTGGCAGAAAGCGAAGTCCGACCCATCGAAGAAGGATGAGGCTCGATTCGCCCTGGCGATGTCGGCCTATATCGTCGGCCAGGACGACTCCTCGTTTGACCTCAAGGCCGCCGACGTCCTCTGGCAGGCGCGCGACGGCGTCCAGACTTACCTCACCGGCGCCGGGCAATCGGACCGGAGCACCAGCGCGGCCACAATCGAGGGACTCGCCTGGAATGACCTGCCCGGGGCCGATGATGCCATTCGCCGGCTCGAGCTTCTCACGCGGATCATTCAGCTCATGCCGCCGCCCCGGCACGACTCGGGCGGAGTCCCCGAAAAGACAGTCATCCACCGCGTTCTGGAAGACGAGAACGCCCAGCCGACCGAATACGCCGTCCGGCTACCGCCGGAGTACCACCCGCTCCGCAGTTATCCTGCGGTGATCGTCCTGCATTCCGGCAAGGGACCGTCCGCCGCGATCGACGAATGGGCCGCCGAGGCCGCGCGTCACGGGTATATCCTCATCGCGCCCGAGTACAACGAGCCCGGCCAGCCCCACGATTATCGATATACCACCAGCGAGCACGCCGCCGTCGA
>JBKQHM010000480.1:0-4255 GCA_052148775.1 Isosphaeraceae bacterium
GTTTTTGACTCTCATAATCGGCGATTCGGGCGTACACCTGGGGGTGCAGCTCGACCCGTCCAAACACGAGATCGTGGCGTCCCTAGGTCGATGCACCTACCGATTCTGAGAGTCAAAACTCATCAGAGGGGAGGGAGAGTTGATGATCGGAGGCGATCCTACGACGTTCTGTCAGGTGGCGTCCATGAATACCCCGTACGTACAGAGTGTTCGACTGACGCGAATCCGGAGCGACAATCAAGGCAGGGGCTCGCAATCCGAAAAGCCGCGATCGATCGCCGGAAGTCGTTCATAAATCCCAGCATCAAGCGACCCAGAGGCAAATTCGCTTACTTGGGTTTGGCTGCATCCTTGGTGGCGGCGGGTGGCTTTGGCGTGGCTGCCGTAGCCGGCTTGGCCGCGTCCTTGGTGGCGGCAGGGGCTGCCGGCTTCGCGGCCTTGGCCGGAGTCGGCGTCGCCGACTCGGCGGCGAGGACCTGAACGACGTTGTCGAGCGCGCCGATGAGTCCCTCGTTGTTGTCCAGTACGAGCATCCGGATCCTCCCCTGCCGGTCCAGCACGATCGTCGTGGGGAAGGCGTGGAAGTTGGGGATCTGCCGCAGGATCGACTCGTCGCCGAGCGCGCACACGTAAGGAATACCCATCTCCTGGACGGCCTGCTTGACCAACTGGCCGGCGGCCTCCGCATTCGGGGCGTCGCGTTCGAAAGCGAGTCCCACGATCTCGAGCCCGAGCCGGTGGTGCCTGCGGTAGAGCTGGATCAGCCCGGGTATCGCCTTGCGGCACGGTTCGCACCAGGTGCCCCAGATGTCGATGACGACCACGTTCCCCTTGAGCTGGTCCTTCGAGACCGGCTTGCCGTCGAGGCCCGTCACCTTGAAGTCGAACGGGATATCAAGGGGCGTGTCGATGTAGTTCTTGACCCGGCTGCGGGCCTCGGCGAGGTTCGCGGCGTCGATGGCCTTGAGCATCGTGCGATACTCGGTCGACGAGCGGAGCGACGCCATCATCGGATCGACCTCGATCCGCTCAAAAGGATCGAAAGCCGCTTCGTATCCTTCCTTCAGCACGGCCGTCGCCCGGTCGTACCGGCCCTGATCGGCATACAACCGCGCCTCGTTGTAGATGATCCGGGACTGGATGGTATTCTCCGGCTGTGTGGGCTTTTCATGGGCGCGTCGGAGCGTTTTCATGTACGAGGCGGCTTGCTCGACGGCCGCGACGCGATCGGCCGCGGCGGGGGCCTTCTCGGCTTGCGTCAGTGCCAGGAAGGCCCGGCCCAGCAGCGCCTCGCGGTTCGTCGGCTGCAAGGCCAGGATTCGGTCCAGGCCGATGATCGCCTTGGCCGTATCCCTTTTCTCGGCCGTGCGCATCGCGATCCGGAGCTGCCGCTCGACGTCCTCGGGGCGCAACGGGCCTTCGGTCGACATCGCATCGGAGGAGCCCGCGCCGGTCCGATCCTCGACCGTCGCCGTCGCCCTCGATGCCGATGATGGGTTCCCGGCCGCGTCGGGCCGCGCCGCGGCCTTCTCCGATCCCGCCGGCCCCGGATAGAATGGAGATACCCCTGGGTCCATCGGTCCTTCCTCCTCCTGGGAGGAGCAGCCGATCGCGGCGAGGAAGATCAGGGTGAACATCACAATCCCAGGCCAACGCAGACGGGCGCCCATGAATCGCTCCCGATCGAGTCTCGATTAACAAGTGGTGGCACGGTTCCATCATGGGCAGAATCGGGGGCCATCGAGAAGACGATTCTGCCTCGGCCCCGCCGCCGGCCTGCCGATCTGGAGTCACTTCGAGTTGGTCCCACCCCTTGGATTCCACCCCCCACGGTGGTTCTTCCATCCCCGCATGGCTTGTCCGGCACGGAGCGAATCTCTTATGCTCTTGAGGGCGAGTCCCGAGTACCGAAGGGTCGAATCTCAGTGACCATGCACGATACCGGGATGACGAGTCGTCCGGTGGTCCGACGTCACCCCGGCTCGATCAGGGTCTCGCCGTCCCGGGATGATTCCAGAATCGCCGAGCCAGTCGCCAGCCAGACAGGAGCACGAGCGTAACGGATGGAGCGCATTGATTCACTCACTCGCGTCGTGATCCTCGGCTCGACGGGCTCGATTGGTCGGAGCGCCCTGAGCGTGATCGGCCATGACGGCGGGACGCGGCTGAGGGCCTGGGGCCTGAGTGCCCACACGCGCTGGCAAGAGCTGGCGGCGCAGGCGGTCGAGTATCGGCCGCGATTCATCGCGGTCACCGATCCGAAACTCGCGCGACCCATGGAGCAAGAACTCCGCGGCACGGGGGTGGAGGTCCTGGCCGGCCCGGATGGGGTGGTGAGGATGGTGCAGGACCCGGAAACCGATCGCGTCCTGAGTGCGATCGTCGGCGCGGAGGGATTGCGGGGGACCTGGGCGGCGCTGGAGGCCGGCAAGATCGTCGCGCTGGCCAACAAGGAAACGCTCGTCGTGGCCGGCCCTCTGGTCATGGAGCTGGCCCGATCGCGGGGCGCCCGGATCATCCCGGTCGACAGCGAGCACTCGGCGATCTTCCAGGCGCTCATGGCGGGCGGACGCCAGGACGTGCGCCGGGTGATCCTGACGTCATCCGGCGGCCCGTTCCGCGGCCGGTCGGCCCGGGAGCTGGCCAACGTCACCCCCGAGGACGCGCTGAAGCACCCCACCTGGCAGATGGGGCCCAAGATCACGATCGACTCGGCCACCCTGATGAACAAGGCCCTGGAGGTCATCGAGGCACGCTGGCTGTTCGAGCTCGAGCCCGAGCAGGTCGAGGTGGTGATCCATCCCGAGAGCGTCGTGCACTCCCTGGTGGAGTTCGTCGACGGCAGCGTGATCGCGCAGCTTTCGCCGCCGGACATGCGGCTGCCCATCCAGTACGCGCTGACGTATCCAGACCGGGTACCCGGCCCGAACCCTGCGATGGACTGGGCTCGATCGTTCGCGCTGCATTTCGAGCCGCCGGACCGGGAGACCTTCCCCTGCCTGGACCTCGGGTTCGAGGTGATGCGGCGGGGCGGAACGGCCGGCGCCGCACTGAACGCCGCCAACGAGGCGGCCGTGGCGCGGTTCCTGGCCGGGGAGATCGGCTTCCTGGACATCGCCCGGGCCTGCCGCGCGGCACTGGACTCTCATACGTTTGATCCTCGGCCCTCGCTCGAATTGCTGTGGAGCGTCGACGCCTGGGCCCGGCGGGAGGTTGAGCGTTGGAAACCTTGATGTGGTTGCTGAATATCCTGAAGGTCGCCGTGGGCCTGGGCTTCGTGATCTTCATCCATGAGCTGGGCCACTTCCTCCTGGCGAAGTGGAACGGCGTGAAGGTGGAGAAGTTCTCGATCGGCTTCGGCTCGACGATCTTCGGCTTCCGCCGGGGCGAGACGGAATATGTCCTGGCGGCGATCCCGCTGGGCGGATTCGTCAAGATGCTGGGCGAGTCCCCCGACGACGAGAACAACAAGACGACCGACCCCCGGGCGTATCCGAATCAATCGGTCGGCGCTCGCATGGCGATCATCTCGGCCGGGGTGATCATGAACGTGTTCCTCGGCCTGGCCTGCTTCGTATACGCCTACGGCCACGGCATGGACATGATCCCGGCGAAGGTCGGGGCCGTGGCGTCGTCGTCGCCGGCCTACGAGGCCGGCCTCCAGCCGGGCGACGAGATCGTGGCCATCGACGGCCGTCGCGACATCAGCTACAGCACCCTGCTGCTGAAGGTCGCGCTCAGCGGTCAAGGGCAGGTCCTCCACTTCGGGATCGAGCGCCCGGGACATCAGGGCCTCATCGAGATGGACCTCCAGCCGCGTCGGGAGCCGAAGCGGGACAAGCCGACCATTGGGATCATCCCGAGCGAGAACCTGGAGATCGCCGATTTCACCGCCCCCGCCGGCATGAAGGATCCGCCGGCCTATACCCGGCCCGACGGCAAGCAGGCGGAGAAGACGGTCGACACCCTCGTGGCCGCCGGGCCCGTCGGACAGGAGCCGACCAAGTTGACCGAGGCCCTGGAGTACCAGAGGCTCCTCGCCAGGTATCTCGATCGGCCGATCGTCCACGTCATCGAGCGTCGTCCCGCCGATTCGGCCGAGGATGCGCAGGCCCTCGAGCGGATCGAGGTGACGCTGCCCCCCAATCGGCTGGTCGACTTCGGATTCCGCTTGACCACCGAGCCGATCAGCGCGATCCGCCGCGGCTCGCCCGCCGAGAAGGCCGGGTTCCGCAAGGGGGATCGGATCGTCAAG
>JBKQHM010000481.1:0-3546 GCA_052148775.1 Isosphaeraceae bacterium
TCGATGGGGAAGCCCCGCAACTGGGCGATGTAGCTCTCAAGGCACGCGACCGTATTGGCCCGAGTGGAATCAAGGCCCGAGCCGAACGCCGCCCTCAGCGCCGTATCACAGGTCTGTAGGACGGGTACGACCTTCGCGCGGACTCGATCGAAGCCGTCGGCATTGATGATCCGGCAGAGAATCTGCTCGAAGCAAACCGCACGCCTTTGGATTCGGCGCGCGATGTCGGCGCATTCGGGGCAGGTCGCGACGGCGCGGATGCATCGCTTGTCGCCGGTGAGGAGAAGGTATTCCTGGAGGCGCGACGTGGCGGAGAGTCAGATGATCTCGCCGGGATCGATCTCGACGCTGTCATCAAGGTCTTCCAGGAGCCGGTGGTCTTCCGGTGAATAATCGGTGATCTCCTGGACGGTGCCGAGGAATTCGACCAGGCGCGCCGCCACCTCGGCGCCCAGTCGCTTCACCACCTGAAGAAATAGGTCCATCAGGCGCGAGGGAGACCGGGCATATAGCGATTTCAGGCGACCGGGAGATGAACAAGGGATTGGGCCGGGTTGTTCTGGGATAGGGACGTGGACGATCAATCGGCGGCCCTGGCGGAACGCATCCGTCTCCGGAGGCGATCTTCCCCCCGAGGAATCGGGGCGTCGTCCCGCTCGGCCAGTCCCCAGGCGATCCGCAGCCCGATCGCCTCGACGTACCGCATCACGGTGTTCACCGTCGGGTTCGGCTGCTTGCCCGATTCCAGACGCGAGACGGCCGCATGGTCGCATCCCATCCGGGCGGCGACCTCCGAGAGCGTCAATCCCCGGGCCTCCCGCTCTTTTCGGGCCGATGCGAGGAACACGGCGAAGTCCAGGTGATCGCCCAGGGCCGAGGGGTCGGAAAACGCGGCCAACTCGGAGGCGGCTTCGGGCGGGGTGGGGCGACGAGCCCGTTCATTGGCCACGGCGTTGTCTCCTCGGCGGGTTCGAGTCGAAGGCGGTCACCGGCTTGACGATGAGCGGGTCGTCCTCGGCCCGTTCCCAGGCCAACGCCGATGAACCGGCCCGTCTCGGTCTCGCCGCATGTCCGCATCCTGCTGGCGTGGTTGCTGCGGCCGGTCCGGTTCCGGGGGTTGTCGAGCCCGTCCTCCACCTCGTCGATCGAGATGTCATGCCCGGCGATGGGAGCGACCTTGCCGTCAGGGTCGTCGTCCTCATCCCAGATCACACCCTCAATCCGCATTCGGCATCCCCCAACCCGTCATCTCGTCGCATCCCTCTCTGTGACGAATAATACACAGGACGGATCGGGAGTCAATCGGCCCGGTCGGCCCCGGGCTGGCCACGGCTCGAATCCCGCTCTTGCATTTCGGCCGTTTCTCCCCTCTTCGCCGCCCTGGTCATACGCCACCTCAGACCGACCAGTCCTCGACGCTCAAGCCGGGGACGCGGTCGAAGTCTCGCCGGTTGCGGGTGACGACCACCGCCCCATGTTCCAGGGCGATGGCGGCGATGCGCAGATCCATGAGACGGACATTGAGCCGGAGGGCCTTGAGTTGTGAGACCCGCGCGATGGCCGATTCCGTGTAAGGGAGGATGCGCCAGTGGGCCAATCGTACGACGGCCTCGCCGAGATGTGCGTAGGCTCGGGCGATCTCTTCCGGCCGGCGGACTTGCCTTGTCAGGGTGTACCAACCCGTGAGTTGCTCATCCACTGTCATGACCGAAATCGCTAACTCAGTGGGCGGCCGATCGTCTGCCCTGCGGACCACGATGGGGTCGCCGCGGTAGTAGAGGGTCAGGATGTCGGTATCGAGGACGAAGAGGCTCATAGCGCCTCGGGGTCTTCGTCAAGCTGGCGGCGGTACTCCTCCATCGCCTCACGCCAAGGCTCATAGAGGGGATCGTCGTGGAGGTATCCGGCATCTTGCCTCCAGGGGGCCGCGCTCGCGGCGATGCTCAGCTCAGCCAAGGCCGCCCCGGCGTTCACGCGCATCCGAACCTGATCAGCCAGTCGGTCGATGGCTTCCGCGGCCGTCGCTCCTTCGGCGATCAGGCCGACCGAAAGCCCGCCTGCCCCGGTCGCACGATACCCGTTGCCAGCGACCGGCTCGATGATGACGGGAACTTCCACGGAAATCTCCCCTTTCTCACGGTCCTGGTCATCGATTCTACCCGGGTGATCACTGGGCGGGAAGGGAACCATGAACGTTGGATCAACCCAACAGGCAATCGAACTTCGGGAGCATCGCGGAGAAGTCGATCCTGTGATGGCACGCCTCGCGGCCCGCGACCATAGCGTTTTACGCTAGATTTGCGCACGCCTGACACCAACCCGAGGCGTCAACGAGCGAGTAAAAGGGGCCACGCGCGCGTAAAAGGGGCGCGTAAAAGGGGCCGGCGCGTAAAAGGGGCCACTATATATTTCTTGGCGTAGCTTGGGCAAGTTGGGAAAGGAAGCCAGGCTCTCTCGGCGTGGGAGCATCGAAGGGTGTCGTTGCCGGGTCGGTGAGGGCCTCAGTCCTCCTCCTTGACGGGACCACCTTGCTGCTTCGACTTGGGACTGGGTTTGGCCTGGGCGGGGTTCTTCCTGAGTGCCAGGATGCGATGCCGCTCGAAGTCGGTCGTGAATCGGATCGTCACCGAGTCGCCCGGTTGCAACGCCTTGAGTTTCGCCATGAAAGCCTTGTCGTTGTAGTTGGCACCGGGAGCGAACGCATCGGCGACGCCCTTCTTGGGCTTGAGCTCGATCCAGAAGTCGTTGTGAACTTTCACCACGACGCCCGTCACCGTCCCCGATTCCTGGAGGATTTGCCTCTGGATTTTAACCAATCGCCGCGAGCCGCCCTCTGCCTTGTAGGTCAATCGCACTCGACTGGCATTGAAGACGGTTTGCAGCCCCTCGGCCAGCTTCCGTTCCGACGGATCGATGTGATACTTGACGGGCTCATCCTCGCCGTCGGCCTTGACGGTCATCCAGTTGTTCTTCCTGTCGAAGTCGAACATGATGCCGGCGACCCGGATTTCCCGCTCCGAGGCACGCTTCTGCGCCGCCGATGCGGGCAGAGCCGGCCGCAGGACTACGATCAGCATCACGAGCGAGATCAGCATCACGGCTCGGTGGGGTCTCGTCATGTTTGCTTCTCCCTGATGAGTCAGTCTTCGGGCCGAGGTCTTCGACGAGGTCCAAATCCACGGCCCATGCAGCTTTCATCATGGTCGGAAATCCTTGCCCGGATGGCAAGGGATGGATCAGCCGCGGCACGGGCGGGGAAGAATCGGTGCCTCGATCCGTCATCGGCCACTCGGCGAGGAAACCGGGAACAGGCGAGGAAACCGGGGACATAGCGCTTTGACGCAACCAAGAGGTGAACAAGGAATGGGGCCGGGTCGCCTTGGGGTAGGGGGCCGACGATCAATCGGCCGCCTTGACGGAACGCATCCGTCTCCGGAGGCGGTCTTCCCCCCGGGGAATCGGGGCGTCGTCCCGCTCGGCCAGTCCCCAGGCGATCCGCAGCCCGATCGCCTCGACGTACCGCATCACGGTGTTCACCGTCGGGTT
>JBKQHM010000482.1:0-7072 GCA_052148775.1 Isosphaeraceae bacterium
CGACGCAGTCGAGAGCGGCCTTCAAGTCCTCGACCGTCTTGGGGTTGTTCGGCATTTGCAGGCTTTGCGCTTCCCAATCGCTGGGAACGATGCAAGGGAACACCCAGCAGAGCCGGCCGATCACGTAGGGATAAGGGTAGTTCTCGATCGTGTTGACAAACGAGGGGAACGGGATGTATTTGCGAAACCGTTCCTTGCCGTCGGAGTCGAACACCAGCTCGCGCGGCAGGCTCGGATCGTCGGGCGTGAGGACCGTGAAGACCGACGAATCGATCGAGAGGAACTTCCCGCCGGGGCTGGTCTTGTTGAAGATCTCGGCGAAGAAGCGAGGGCTCACCGTATTCATCGAGTCGCAGCACGGCATCCGGAACGCGACGGGCGTATTGCCGGGGACCTTGTTCATCAGGTCGACGCAACCATGATAGGTTCGTGCCGCCTCGGCGAAATCGCCCTTGGCCAGGAGTGGGCACGGGTGCGTGAGGGTGTGAATCTCCAGCGATAGCCCTTCCTTGAGCCATGACTGGAGCTGCGGGTCATCGGGCTTGACCTGGTTGGTCATGATACTGACCGGTGCCCGGCCGTCGATCGCCTTGAGCCGGTTGAGGATTGGCCGGAGGTAAGCCTCATAGCGGGCCGGCTCGCGCATGTCGTCGATCGCCAGCACCACGACTGCCTCGACTCCCGGCTCGCCGACCCATTGCGGCGTGGTCAGCTTGGGAAAACCGCGGTGAGGATAATAGGGATTCACCTCGTCGAGGTACGCCAGGCGATTGCCGTCCGGAGGTGCAGCGGTGGTCAGAGAGCATCCAGACATCGCGAGCAGGAAAAGGCAGCCGGTGAGGAAGACTTGGCGGGGGGGCATGGCGGGACTCCTCCGGGCGGATCGATCGACACGGGCGGACAGCTCGATGGTTTTCAGGCTGGCGGCTTTCCGGCTTGTTGGCAAGGGTCTAGTGGCGATACCATCAAGATTCGCGGACCCGATCCCGTTTCCGTTGAGGGCGTGAGCTGATCGAACCCGTTCATGACCAGAAACCGCGACTGATCCTGGCCAGTGCGTCGCCGCGTCGCCGCCAGTTGCTCGAAGAGGCCGGTTATCGCTTCGAGGTCGACGCGTCGGGAGTCGAGGAGCCGCCGCCGGGACCCGGAGAGGCCCCGACCGTACACGCCGCGCAGCTCGCCTGGCGAAAGGCCGTGGAAGTCGCCCGTCGGCGTCATCAGGGGCTCATCCTCGCGGCCGATACCGTCTGCTCCGTCGTCGGGGAAATCCTCAATAAGCCGGTCGACCGAGCGGACGCCGAGCGAATGATCCGGCTCCAGGAAGGACGCGACACCGAGGTGATTACGGGCGTCTGCCTCTACCGGGCGGAACTCGACGAATGGATCGGCTGCGTGGAGATCAGTTTTGTTCGTTTCAAGCCTTTGAGCGACATTGAACGTGAGGATTATCTCGACTCTCGCCGCTGGGAAGGTAAGTCGGGAGGTTACGGCGTGCAAGATCGCGACCCGTTCGTCTCGGTCCTCAGCGGCAGTTTCTCCAACGTCGTCGGGCTACCGATGGAGCGACTCTCCCGGTTGCTTGAGAGTTATCCCGGGTTGATGCTTTGACCGAAACCGTACTCGCCGAGCAATGAGGAGTCGATCCCGATGGGGCGCATCATTCCGCACTGGTATGACTGGAAGGTGATCGTTCCCTTCACGCTCACACCTGTCTTCATCGGCCTGGTGATCGCCTTCGTCCTACCGGCGGTTCAACGTTTTCGATCCTCGGAGGCCAATGCGGCCATGCTCGCCTCCCCTGCCCCCATCGACGGCAAACGCGCGTATGGCTATCTGAAAAAGATCTGCGAGATCGGTCCCCGGCTCGCCGGGTCGCCGGAGAACGCACGCCAGCGCAAGATGGTGGCCGACCATTTCACGAAGATGGGCGGTCAGGTCCGCGAGCAGCCCTTCCAGGCGGAACACCCGCTGACCGGCCGTCGTGTGGACATGGTCAACTTGATCGGATCGTGGCATCCCGATCGTCAGCAGCGGGTCCTCATCAGCGCGCATTACGACACGCGGCCTTACGCCGATCAAGAGGACGATGCCGATCGCCACAAACTGCCTTTCCTTGGCGCCAACGACTGTGCCTCGGGGGTTGCCCTCCTCATGGAGATCGCCCACCATCTCGACAAGATCGAGACGACCGTGGGCATTGATCTCGTACTCTTCGACGGCGAAGAACTCGTCTACGGCGACAGACCCCGCAGGGGCGAATACTTCCTCGGCTCCTGGGCCTTCGCGCGATCATATGCCAAGCAAGTCGAACGTCGCGGCAACAAGACACGATACGTGGCCGGCATCTTGCTGGACATGGTCGGCGGCCAGAACCTCCAGATCAAGCGAGAGCCGAACAGTATGCAGTTCGCTCCCGCGCTGGTCCGCGAAGTCTGGGCCGTGGCGCGTCAAGTCAACGCGAAATCGTTCGTCAACGATGTCGGTCGTGAAGTGCTCGACGATCACCTTCCCCTCAACGACGCCGGCATACCCACGATCGACCTCATCGACTTCGACTATCCCTTCTGGCACAAGGCGGACGACCTGCCCGAGAATTGCTCCGCCGAGAGTCTGGCCGAAGTCGGCCGCGTGCTCACCGCCTGGCTGGCACTCCCCCACCGTGCACGCCGATAGAGATGGGATGAGAGAGCAACCTGGGAAGTGAGCCCGGTAGAGTCGGACGGCCCGATCAGGGTGGGTGAGGCGAGTGAACGAGCCCGGCTCACTCCACCCGTGCGGCTGAAATACCAGACAAACTTCGGCCGATCAGATCGCCCGACGCTCGCGCCGGGTCGCTTCCAGGTCGAGCCGGAGCGATGCCATATCAACTCGAAACTGCTGGAGCGCATCCCTCGCGATGAGCATGACGCGACTCCGGAACATGGCGTGTTCCATCACCTCATCGATCAGTGGCTCCAGCTCGGCTCGCACTCTGGCCGGTTGCCCCTGAATACGCTCCTTCAACTCTACCAACTCGGTAGGAACCTGCTCTGTCAGGCACGCGACGTTCGACTCTGCTGTCCAGCTCATGGTTGCACCTCAGATAAGTTGGGCGTTGATCCAGTCTAACATGAAAATGGAGAAAGAGGAGCGATCAACGAAAATGATCTCTTTAGGTAAAATACATGGTTTACAATGAAAAAATCGAATAACCGATCTGGAGTGGCAGTTTTCAAGGAGGGATCGGCACCATTCTCAGAATTGATCTTCCCCGGTGCGGGAGCTCGGGCTAGGATCGGCCGGATTTTCCGGCTCAGACGAGTCCGGCTTGGTTTGCGGACAGGGAGGTCTCGAACCGATGTTCTTGGCACGACGACTCATGTTCCTGGTGACCGTCGCGGGAATCGTGGCCGGTGGACTGGCCATGAGCCGAGGGGAGCAGCCGGACAAAGACGCCGCCGGGGCCGGATCCCTGACCGATGGATTCGAGACTCCTCAACCGACGTGGGAGCAGGAGTATACCGATACGACCGTGCGCCTGATGGCCCATGATCGCTCGAATCGTGCCGCCCATGGTGGACAGCTATCGGAGCATTTTCACTTTGCGGCCACACTCGGGGGCCAGTTTTTCGTCAGTTACGCGCTCCCCAGAGTTCCGGTGACGCCCGAGCTCGGGGTCACTCTGTTCGTCCGATCGAATAAGCAGGGCATTCGGCTGTATGCCAAGGTGATGCTCCCTGCCGATATCGACCCGGTGACTAAAGCACCCTCGTACGTCTTACTACCCGGAACGGCCTTCAGTCGAGTGGATCGGTGGGAGGGCCTGGAGCTGAATGAGATGCTCCCGGCGATCGAGCAGCAGGCGCGGGTGCTCAGGGCGACGACTCGGAGGCCGGTGCCGCTGGATGGGGCCTATCTCGATCGCGTGGTGGTGAACCTCATGGGGGGTGTCGGCGAGACTGAGGTTTTCCTCGACGACCTTTCGGTGGCTCCGGTGTCGCGCGAGCTGGCTGCGGAATGGTCCAGGTCCTTGGAGGCCGGGAAGATTCCGGGCGAGAACCGCACGAATCGAGCGGCGGCGAAGAAAGGCGGCACCCCCCTCCCGCCGATCCAGCTTTCCCGAAATCTCCTCGAGAAGTTGAGGAAAGAGGACCGTCGGTATGTGGGATGGTTCCCGACGGCCATCGACGCCCCCGGCGCGGACATCACCAAGCTCCGCGGCGCCGGCAACGACGTGCTCGTCACGGACGCGAATCCCGAGCCTAAAGAGTTGCAGGCGGCCGTCGACGGAGGATTCTTCCTCCTGCCCCGCCTCGACGGCACGCGCGGGGTCGAGAAAGTCCTCGCCCAGATGGCCGCGTATCCCGAGCCTCAAGCCGTCGTCGCCTGGCATATCGGCGATCACCTGGGTCGAGCTCGCACGGAGGTCGCGCGCAAGCGAGAGCTCGACGAGGTCCGCGAGATCCTTACCGGCATGAGGGCCCTGGAGGACGAGAACCCGCATCGATCCACGGCGACCGTCGACGGCGAACACCGTCTGTACGCGCGCGCTCCATCCAATCTCGACATCATCGGCATCCGGCCGCCTGTCTGGGGCACCTCACAATCGATGATGGACGGATACGAGTATCTGATCCAGCGTCGGAGGCTGACGGTTCGATCCAACCCAGAGGCCCTCTTGTGGGCCTGGATCCCGGCGACTGCCCCGCCGGAGGTCGTGCGGAATATCTGGGGCGACGACAATCCGCCGGAGTGGGGCACGCCACCGGTCCAACCCGAGCAACTTCGGCTCATGACTTACATGGCGCTCACGGCCGGATATCGGGGCCTGACCTACACAGGGGATGCCGAGCTAACACGCCCATCGGGCGAACCTCTGCTCATCGAGATGAGCTTCCTCAACGCCGAGATCGACCTCTGCGAACAGATCCTGGCCCGCAATCTCAAGCAGCTCAAGCCATACGAAATCCTCGACCCGGATCCACCGGTTCGCCCGAACACGGCCAACCCGAACCAGAAGCGGATGCCGAAGGTGGCCGAGCTGACCGCCAAGCCGGGTCTGCTCGCCGCACCGATCGCTCTCGACAATAGCCGGGGGTTCCTGATGCTGGTCATCGACTTCGCCGGCGGAGCCCAGTGGCAACCGCCTCAGATGGCCTACCGCAACCTGACGATCACCCCGGCATTGCCCCAGGGGGCTCAGATCATGGAGATCAGCCCCGGAGACGCACGATTCCTGGAATGGAAGCTCGACGACCGAGTACCGGGCGGGTTGCGGATCACCCTCCCCGATTTCGGCACGACGACCATGCTCCTGTGCACGACCGACATCGCATTCTGCAAGCAGATCCAGGAAGTCGTCCGGCGTATCCGGCCGAGGGCCATCGCGCTGGCGATCCGTCAGGCCGAGCTCCAGTACAGCATGGTACGAGAGGTCCACGAGCGTCTTAAGGCCGACGGGCATGGGATCGTCAATGAGAAAGACCTCAAGCGGCGCAGCAGCCGGGGGATCATGATCGGGTCGCCCGACGCCGACGATCTCCTCGCCGAGGCCGAGAAATTCCTCAAGAACGCCAGGGCCGCTCGCGAGAGCGAGGACTACCCCATGGCCTGGTCCGAGGCAAGGCGGACAGGACGGCCGCTCCGTCTGGTGATGTTCGGATACTGGCAGCAGGCGATCGCGGAGCTCCAGCAGACGGTGAGTCTGCAATTCAATCCCAAGCCGCCCGATCTACCGCCGGGTACGCCGAGACCATATCCTCCTCCACCCGTGATCCTCACGGCATCATCATGCCCGCCCGGAATCTCGTTCTACACACTGCCCCAACTGTTCATCTGGAAGGACTGGATTCAAGGACAGGCGGGATACCGATTCGGAGCCAACCGCGTCCCTTCGGGCAGCTTCGACGAGAAGGACGCGATCAGCAAGTCGGGCTGGACGGATGTCAGCTTTCAAAACGACCAGATCGAACACGAGATATCGACCGCCTCTCGCAAAGAACCTCGCCCGCCGAAGCCGAAGAATGACCGGCCCAAGGGGAAGAGTGACGTGGTCTACGAGGATGAAGTCATCGCAGATTCGGATTGTGTCATCAAGCTGACGGTCAGGCCCAAGAATCGGGAAGAATTTGATACGATCGGGCTACCTTTCCTGGACTTCCCCATGGCCGCAATTCGTTCGCCCTCCATCCGGGTGGAGGCGAATAATTTGATCCAGATCTCGGTACTCGTGAAGCGTGGGATTGCGAGCGCACCGGGAGTCGGTGGCGTCATCATCCGGGATTCGATCGGAGGCGAACAATTCCAGTATCGCAATAGCGATCCCATCCCCGGTTACTCGCGGGTGGTTCTCTATCGCAAAGCCCCGGCCGATGGTTCGTTCCATGTCACGCTCGGCCTGGCCGGCTACGGCGAAGTCTCCTTTGATGACTTTCGGGTGCAGGTGATCGAAGCGGACCCGCGCTTACCGACCGTCGATCCGAACCTGGCCCAGACCCCAAGGCGTCGAAACTCCGCGCCGGCCCTCCCGAGTCCACGCAATCCCGCCGAATCCGCCTCTCTTCCCGGCGACTCCCGACGACAGCAACGGTGATTACGAAACGAGTCGATACTGAACTTCGGAATACGTTTCAATCGAGCCTCCCCGGATTATACCGGCGTGTATTCCAAGCATTTCTGATCTCGCCCGAGAATCCGCGCGCGCCGTCTCGGTCGTTCTCCGTTATCTCTTATAAGATTCGGCGATCGAGACCTTACTGAGGAACAGGCCAGGAAGAACTTCCCGGAATCCTCGTGATCGCGGGCACTTCTGGGGGCGGCGCCGGCAACGCCGGCTTGACCCCAGCCACTCCGGTATCCCGGCCGTAAGTCCTGGGGTGGCTTCGTTCCGATTCCCCGGGATGGTCATTCTCAAAGCTTTGCGATGATGGACGTGGGCAGGGCTGTCCATGGTCGGCGCAAGAGGGGGGCACTCGCAGTCGGCTATCGCTAGCCCATGTTTGGGGTGGCGCATCGTAAGTCCTTGCGGCGCAAGGGTCGGATTTTCCATTAGTCACTACATCACCGTATTCTCCCCCTCCGACGGCGCCGGCGG
>JBKQHM010000483.1:0-12091 GCA_052148775.1 Isosphaeraceae bacterium
CTGCGCAATCTGGCGTGCATGGATCTGGAGGAGTTGCATTTGGAACTCCATTTGGCGATCGGACGGCTGAGACAGAAACCTCATTTGGTACAGAGTTTCTTTCGTGCCGCCGGATTGGTGTTATGAGATTGCGCTCTTTGCGCAGCGATCAGTAACGGAAATTTACGGCGATAGGCATCGGATAGGGGCCGATCCGAACTCTTGCGGGAAAAACATGGGCCGGGACGCGGGGAGATGTCGCCAACTTCCTCATGGAGCCAAGATTCCTCGAATAGAGTTCCGTGTCAGTGGTAATCGATGTCCAAGCGAGCCACCGCTCTTGCGGGATTGGGAGTCTGAGGACCGACCAAGGCATTCTCGCGGTAAGTCCCTCCGAGATATTGTCACCTCGTCGCTCGAAGTATTGCGAGCGGAGGATGCTGTATCCGGAAGTCCCGTGACCTCCCACGCGGGCATTCCGGACATTGAGATTTGAGTCGGTGCGATCCGTCGCACCAGATCAATACCCCTGCGCCGATGGCTTGCCGCACCGATTGGCGACGCCACCGTTTTGGGTACAGGAGTTCGGTCCATGGCAACCCCGGCGACCGCGATCCCGCTCGACCTGCCCGACGTCCTCTACCCGCTCTCGGATGGACCGACGGCCGGGATCGAGGCGGAAAGCGGTCCGGTGCCCGCGCTGGAGACCCAGCGATTCGGCATACTCGCCGGCCCGGCTCCCGAGGTCGATAGCGATCGGCGGATCGAGGCGTGGATCGCCAGCAATCTCGATTTCGACATCCCGTCCGAATCGACACCTAGCAACTTCTGGAATCGAATCATCGATCGGCTCCCGACGCTGAAACGGCCCCCGAAGAAGCGTCAGGCTCGCGGAGGGGCCGAGACGAGCTTCTCCGAGTGGGCGCACTTTCGCATCGCCTACCGGCGGGGTATCACCGTCGTCCGGCTGGTCGATCACGCCCTGGCGAAGGAGTCGCAGGCCCGCGAGCTGGCCTGCGATCTGATCGACCTCGTCGAGGCGGGGAATCATCGGGTGTTGCTCAACTTCCAGGCCGTCGAACGGCTGGCGAGCTGGGTGGTCCTGGCCGTGGACGAGGCGCATCGGCGTTGCTGCGCCACCGTCGGCGGGGCGATGAAGATATGCGGGCTCCAGCCCCAGCTCGCCGACATCTTCCCGATCGCCGGGATGGGACAAGGGATCGAGCGGTATCCCGACGAGACTGCGGCCCTCGAGAGCGAGTGGCCCGAACTCCCCGGGCCCCGCGCACTCCCCGTTGAGATCCTCATGGCCCTCACCTGCTCCGCGGACTCGCCGCCGATGAGCGGCGGCGAGCCCTCGGGGCCGGCCGCGGGACCGAAGCCAACCGACCGGAGTCATCACGTGAACCACCACGCCACCCCGAGACAGGCCGACAGGACCGAACCCGGTCTCTGGCTGATCGTCCAGATGGGTGGGGCGAAAGGGCGGCCGATCTCGATCGGCTCGACCTTCCTCATCGGCCGCAACCGCGATTGCCAGCTTCGGCTCGGCTCCCCGATGGTCAGCAAGCTGCACGCGGCGATCGATCGGCGTCAGGGCCGGACATACCTCAAGGACCTGGGGAGTACCAACGGGACCGTACTCAACGGTCGCGTGCTCCGGAGCCAGGAGGCCGAGATCCACGACGGCGATCGGATCCAGGTCGGGCCTGTCGTCTGCACGCTCGCGACGGCGGCCCAACGCGAGGGAGGCGCGAAGGTCGAGGAACAGGTCGCCGAATGGCTCCACGCCGACGCACAATCGCCGCAGTTCAATCATATCGATGCGCTGGAAACGGCCGTCATCCCCACCGGCGGTGCCGGCGCCGAGGTCGGCCCGGAAATCCAGATCAAGCTGGAAGTGATCCAGGATATCCTGGTCGTCACCCCCCAGGTGGGCGAACTGGAGAGCGAGTCCACGATCGAGTTCCTCCGGGCCCATCTACTCGCGCTCTACGAGAAGCGCTTGCCTCGCCAGGTCGTGGTCAACTTCGAATATGTCGCCCACGTCTCCGGCCAGGCCATCGGCATGCTCCTGGCGCATCACCTCCGACTCGATCGCGCCGGCGGGGCGATGCGGATTTGCGCGGCGCGCGCCCGCATCATGGCCGTCCTGCACCAGGTCCGATTGACCATGCTCGTAGAATGCCACCCGACACTCGACGAAGCCGTCCTCTCGGCATGGCCCGCCCCACCCAAGGGCACCCAGGCTGGCCGTTGACGCGAGACTCGTCCAGGCAAGCTGTCCCGGATAACCTCGTTGTGTCGCGGGAGTGATCAAGGCTCTCGAAATCAGCGCCCGACGATTCAGTCGTCCTCGTCTTCTTCGTCATAGAGTTCATCGTCGGCATCGGGGTGGAGCGGGTCATCGGGGCTGAAGAACAGGTCGCCGAGACCCATCGGTGAGTGTTGGCCGCCCATGGCCCGGCGCTTGCGGCGGGCGAGGTCTTCGAGGTCGGCGGCTTCCTCTCCCAGTACGCAGAACAGCGACTCGCGCCAGGCCGCATCGCGGCCCACGGGATGCTTGGGGTCCTGCGCCATCCGCTTGATCGCGAATCGGAGCAGGTTGATCCCGTCGCGCGGTGAGAAGTCGAGCTTGAGCTTGTGCGCCTGCTGGAGAAACTCGACCGTGAGGGCCAGCAGGGCATCCTCGGCGAACGGCAGGTGGTACTTGAGGATCGAAAGCTCGTCGTCTCGCGAGGGGAATCCGAGCTTCAGGGTCGGCTGGAGTCGCGAGAGGATGTAGTCGGGCACCTCATAGGTGGACTCGTCCTCGTTCATCGTCACGCAGACGCGGAAGTCGGGGTGGGCGGGGATGGTAATCCCGGCGACGATGCTCTCGGCGTATCGACGATGGTCCAGGAGCGGGGCCAGGCTGGCCCACGACTTCTCATTCATCCGGTTCCCCTCGTCGAGCACGCAGATGCCGCCGACCAGCATGGCCGTGACCAGCGCCGAGGCGTGGTAGGCGATGGTTCCCTTCTCGGCGAGGACCGGCGTGACGATCAGGTCCTCGGGGCGGGTGTCGGCCGTGCACTGGTTGATGAAGAGCGGCTGGTTCCGCAGTCTCGCCGCGGCCATGGCCAGGGTCGTCTTGCCGATGCCGGGTGGGCCGGTCAGGCGAGGGGAGAGTGGAAGATCCCTCGGGTCGACCACCAGCCAGCATGCCAGAAGCTGTCGTAAGATCGCGTCCTGACCGATCCAGTTCTGGTCGGTGGTGTCCGGGGTACTGAGATGGAGGGTAATTCCCTCAATATTTCGGGTCTTGCCGGCCGCGGTCGTGGTCTCGGAAGGGCGTCCAGTCATCGGGTCTTAACCTGCCGTTGACGAGTGCGTGTTGCGTGGGGACCGTACGTTCGCGACCGAGACGGACTCGATCATCGGACTCGGCGCGGATCCGGCACGACCCGGGCGTCTCGACATCGCGTTGCGGTCGTCTCCCAGTCTAACGGCTGGTTCGCGCGTCGGCGACCCTTGCGGCACCGGTCCGCCGCGGCCCGGTTGTTTTTCGCCGGGAATTGCCCTGGGAGCGCCACCCGGCTAACCTCGAAGTCCCGGAGTCGTCGAGAGACCGGCCGGATCGTCCTTTCGTCTCGCCCTGATTTGGAGTCAAAGCCATGGATCGTCCCCCATCGACCCCCGCAAGCGAACCGATCTCCCCACATGTCTCCGGGTCCGATGGTCTTCCGGGTGTCCGCCGGCCGAAGTCGCTATTCCCGGGCATCAAGAGCCAGTTGATGAGCGGGCTGGTCTTTTGCCTGCCGATCGCGATCACGTTTTCGATCGTGTACTGGCTCCTCTTGACCATGAAGCAATTCGTGCTTGACCCCCTCGCCGGGCTCATCAACGCCCTTCAGCTCTGGATGCGGAACTATCCGGCCTTCCAGACCCTCGACCTGCCGGACTGGTGGGTCAAGGTGGCTTCGCCCTTCCTCGCGATCCTCCTCGGAGTGGCCACGCTGTATTTCCTGGGCCTGGCGTTCCAGTCATGGGTCTATCGCACGATCGATTGGGTCCTGCTCCACGTGCCGGTGGTCGCCACCATCTATCGAGCGGTGCGGAACGTGGTCGAATCGCTCGGGAGCCAGTTCCAGGGCGGTGGCGGGTTCAAACGCGTGGTCCTAGTCGAATTCCCGCATCCCGGGATGCGCTCGCTGGGACTGGTGACCAACTCGCTGCGCGATGCGACGACCGGTCGGACCATCCTGACGGTCTGCGTGATGACCGGTATCATGCCGCCGACTGGCTTCACGCTATTCGTGCCCGAGGACTCGGTGACGAACATCGCGTGGAACGTCAACGATTCGCTCCAGGCCATCCTCTCGGGAGGAATCACCACGCCCCCGACCATCCACTACTTCGAAGGGCTGAGCACTCCGCTGCCGCCGGGCGGCGGGCCGATCATTGATACGCGTGGAAACGTCCTTCACACCGACGATGCCGGGAAACCATTGAGCGCCGTTTGATATTGACCGAAGCCACAAGAGCGTCGGCCAGGCGCATGAAGACGGGAGTCGAGGACATCGACTCCCGCCGGGATTTCCATCGATCGATCAACCTCGATCAAGTCTGATCGAGTGGCATCTCAGTACATATCGTCGTAACCGCCGTGGCCGCCGCCGCCGGGCTTCTTCTCGTCGTCCTTGGGCGCGTCGGCGATCAGGGCGTCGGAGGTCAGGAGTAGCGTGCTGACGCTGGCGGCGTTCTGGAGGGCGGAGCGGGTGACCTTGGTCGGGTCGATGATGCCGGCCTTGACCAGGTCGGTGTACTCGTCCTTCAGGGCGTCGTAGCCGAAGTTGCCCTTGCCTTCGACGACCTTGGAGACGACCACGCCGCCGTCCTGGCCGGCATTGTCGGCGATCTGGTGGAGCGGGGCCGAGCAGGCCCGGACGATGATCTGGTATCCGACCTCGGCATCGTGGATGAGATCCTTCGGCTTGACGGTCGCGGCGGCGCGGAGCAGGGCGACGCCGCCGCCGGGCAGGATCCCTTCCTCGAGGGCGGCACGCGTGGCGTGCAGGGCGTCCTCGACGCGGGCCTTCTTCTCCTTCATCTCGCTCTCGGTCGCGGCCCCGACGTTGATCTTGGCCACGCCGCCGGCCAGCTTGGCCAGCCGCTCTTCCAGCTTCTCGCGGTCGTAGTCGCTCTTGGTGTCGGCGATCTCACGGCGGATGGCCTCGATGCGGCCCTTGATCGCCTCGTGGCTACCGGCGCCCTCGACGACCGTCGTGTTGTCCTTGTCGATGACGACCTTCTTGGCGCGGCCGAGATCCGGGAGGCCGACGTTCTCGAGCTCGATGCCGAGCGCCTCGAAGATCGGCTTGCCGCCGGTCAGGACGGCGATGTCTTCGAGCATGGCCTTGCGGCGATCGCCGTAGCCCGGGGCCTTGACGGCGGCGCATCGGAACGTGCCGCGCAGCTTGTTGATGACCAGGGTCGCCAGGGCTTCGCCCTCGACTTCCTCGGCGATGATCAGCAGCGGCCGCCCGGTCTGGGCCACGCGCTCCAGCACCGGCACCAGATCCTTGACGACCGAGATCTTCTTCTCGTGGATGAGGATGTAGGGGTCCTCGAGCACCGTCTCCATGGTGGTGGGATTGGTGACGAAGTAGGGGCTGAGGTAACCGCGGTCGAACTGCATGCCCTCGACCCACTCGACCTCGGTCTTGAGGGTCTTGCCCTCTTCGACCGTGATGACGCCGTCCTTGCCGACCTTCTCGGTCGCCTCGGCGATCATCTTGCCGATCTCGGAGTCGAAGTTCGAGGCCACCGTCGCGACCTGCTCGGTCTCGGTCTTGGTGGTGACCTTGGTGCTCATCTTGTGAAGCTGCTCGACGATCTCGGCGACTGCCTGGTCCATCCCTCGCTTCATCAGCATGGGGTTCACGCCCGCGACGACCGCCTTGAGGCCCTCGTTGTAGATGGCCTCGGCCATCACGGTGGCGGTGGTCGTGCCGTCGCCGGCGACGTCGGACGTCTTGCTGGCCACTTCCTTGACCATCTTGGCGCCCATGTCCTCGTACTTGTCCTCGAGCTCGATCTCCTTGGCGACCGTGACACCGTCTTTGGTCACGGTCGGCGAGCCGAACGACTTTTGAATGATGACGTTGCGGCCCCGCGGGCCGAGCGTCACCTTCACGGCGCGGGCCAGTTTCGCGACGCCGCGTTGCATCGCCTGACGCGCCTCCTGATCGAACGCAATCATCTTGGCAGCCATATTGGGATTCACTCCAAAGGAAAAAGGAGGATTTCGCGATTGGTATTGGGTTCTCGACTCGAGATCGATCGGAAGCTCAGCCTCAGCCGATGACGGCGAGGATATCGTCTTCGCGCATCAGGAGGACTTTCTTGTCGCCCTCGACCTTGAACTCCTCGCCAGCATAGGACGTGAAGAGCACGTGCTCGCCGACCTTGACCTGGAGCTCGCGACGCTTGCCGTCCTTGGTGATCCGCCCATCTCCGACGGCCACCACCTTGCCCTTCTGAGGCTTGTCCTTGGCCGTGTCCGGCAGAACGATCCCCCCGGCCGTCGTGTCCTTCGCCTCTTCTCGCTCAACCACCACGCGGTCACCCAATGGCTTGAGTGTCATCGACCCGGTCTCCTATCCTGTCTCGCTCGACCTGATGAGTCTTCTACGACGGGCTGTCCGTCAGGTCATTCGACGGCTGCGTCCCGGCGCGGCCGTATTCACGGCTCGAACAATGACTGGTGCATTATGCAAGCACCGTGCCTTTGTCATTTGGAATCCTATCTGGCTATTCAGAAATGACTTGTGACAAGTCTCCTTCGCGGGCGCGATGGCTCGGCCTGCCAACGTGTCGGCCAGCGGAAGGGGATCTGCCATTTCGGCAGATGGGGACCGGGGAGTCATTCACGACCGATCGCGGTCGAAGAGAGCCGGGATCAGGGAGCGAGGGGAATCGTCTCGAGGTATCGTCGAACCCGCCCCGCGAGGTCCGGCCATCGGAACTGGTCGAAGGCCCGATCGCGGTCGTCCCAGCCGCACCAGACGACGGGCGGGTCATCCGCAAGGACGCGGAGGGTTGCCGGCGAGAGATCCGAACCCTTGCCCGGCGAGTAGAGACGGCCGGGCCAGAACGCGCCGAAACGCCGGGGAGCGCCGCGACCCTGGGTATGCGTGGCAAGATGAATCGTCGCGACGGATTGCGCCGCCGGGATATTGGCCTTCATCAGGGCCGTCAGGGCATCGTCGCCCCAGGCGATCAAGACGTCCCGATGTTGCTGCCAGACCGACACGTTGCGGCCGAGTAAAGCCCCCTCGCGTCTCGGCTCGCCCGGCGGTGGTCCCGCGTCGGCACCATGTTGTGGGGCCTGCTTGGCCGTAGTTCGGGACTGGAGCAGCGCACCGGTCCGAGCCCGGGCCAGCCGCTGGGCGGTTGCTTCCTCATTGAGGTGAAGAGCGAGTAGGGCGGCGATGGGCTTACCGGGTTGGCGAGGATCAACCCAGATGCCGGCCGACACACCTTGGAGGTGCGGCCAGAGATCGGCTTCCAGCTTGATACCCGCGGCGAGGGCGAGCAGGTTGAGACGCGTACGCAAGGGAGCGACTCCGGCACGCGCAGGGTCGGCGCGTTCGATGCGATCGGCGAGGGAGAAGGCGCGGTCCCAGAACGCCGGCCTCGAATCGATCGCAATCGAGACCATCGCCATGAGGTTCGCGACCGGGAAGTGCTCGAGCCACGCCACCTCGATGGTCGGGACTCTGGCTTCCTTCCCCAGCGTCGTCTTGGGGCTTTCCAGAATCGTCGTGATATCGAAGCCAAGGTACCCGGCCTTGAGAGCGATCGTCCCTTCCACGAGCCGACAGTCGATCCCTTGAAGCGCCTCAACCGTGCGACGGAGGCCGAGGCTCCCACCGCGCGGAGTCGTTAACGCTTTCGTATCGAGGCGGAAAACCAGCCCCGAATCGAGTAGACTTGCGGCATCCGATGCGGTCGGTCTGGACCGGATTCCGCGGAGGAGTTCCGGACGCGAGCTGCCGAATATCAGCCTCGAGCCAACCTGGACAGCCAGGGGGACGCCCGTGCTGCCGAGCCGCGCCACCGGCGTCTCGCGACCCTCTTCGCGGAGTGGTTCGTCGTCGGGATAGGTGAGCCGCGAGGCAGTGATCGCGGCGGCGACGGTGCCGTCGTCACGAGGGACGATCGCGAACCAGCGCGGCGATCCATCGTCGGGCTCGAATCCGAGCCGGAGCTCCGCCCCGTCGAGGACCCGCCACTCCGGAACCATATCCGGGTTGAACATGGCGATCACCGCCTCGATCGGCTTGCCGAGCTGGCCGGTGTGCCCGGTCGCTCGCTTCCAGGTCGCCAGTGCCGCAGCGGGACTGGCCGCGCGCGCGCCCTCGAAGAGTCTGAGGAACTCGGTGGCTTGACGATCCGGATGGACCAGGCGGACGACCATCGGCTCGTTGTCGTCCGGCGGCATTTCCCATGCCTCGACGCCCGATTGGGTCGCCAATGCCAGGATCAAGATTCCGCGACCGGCGGTACTCCACAGCTTATTCATCCATGCTGCCTTCGCTCAGAAGTCTGACCGATGCCTTCCCACGAAATGTTACGATCGCCGATCCAGTCCTGGGGAGAATTGCAGACCCATCCTCTCAAACGAGTCCCCGAGCGGCCTCGGTCCCCAATTCGCTTCCGGCGTGATCTCCGTGCAACGTGGTCGTGAGGTGCGGGTGGGTCATGGCCCTCGGACTAGGCTCGACCGAGAAGCGGATTCCCAGCCGCCGGGCGAGGTTCTTGACCATGTCGAGGAGTGCGTAGAAGACCGGGGTCACCAGCAGGGCCAGTACGAGCGAGAGCATCTGGCCGCCGATGATCACCTTGGCCATGCTCGCCCGCGCGCCGGCCCCAGGCCCCTGGCCCAGCGCGATCGGGACCATGGCCGCGACCAGCATCACGGTCGTCATCAGGATCGGTCGCAACCGCGTATGATTGGCCTCGAGGATGGCCTGGAGTCGCGGCAAGCCCTTCTCGCGGAGCTGGTTCGTCGCGTCGACCTGGAGGATCCCGTTCTTCTTGACGATGCCGACCAGCATGAAGAGGCCGAACATCGCGTAGAGGTCCATGGGCGTCCGGAAGAGCACCAGGGAGAGCATGCCGAACGGGATCGTCACTGGCAAGGCCATCAGGATGGCGATCGGTTGCAACCAGCTCTCGAACTGGGCGGCCAGGATGAGGAACATGAAGGTGATCGAGAGGGCGAAGGCGATCAGGAAGTAATAGCCGGTCTCGCCGAGCGTCTTGGCCTGACCGGTGAAGATGTAAGAATACTGGGGCGGCAGATTCATCCCTTTGAGGATCCGCTCGGCGCGATCGACCGCGTCGCCCAGCGCGATCCCTTCGGGGTTGCCCAGCACGGTGACGATCCGCTCCCGGCCGAGCCGCTCGATCTCGGTTGGGCCGCGATCCTCGACGAGCTTGGCCAGGCTGGCCAGCTTGACCAGCCCGACGGTCGGCGACGGGAAGGTGATCTGGTACAGATCTTGATTGGTCGCGCGATCGCCCGACTCAGCGCGGAGCCAGACGTCGTATTGCTGGTCCCCCTCGCGGAACTTGGAAACCGGCAAGCCGCCGACTAACACGCGGAGCGAGTCGGCGATCGTGCCGACCGGCACGCCCAGGTCACTGGCGGCCTCGCGGTCGACGATCACCTGGACTTCCGGCTTGCGTAGTGAGAGCGTCGTATCCACGTCGAGGATGCCTCCCTCCTTCTTCAGCTCGGCGACGAGCTGGTTCGCGTACCGGGAGAGCGTATTCAGGTCGGGACCCGCAAGGCTGACCTGGAAGGTCTGCGGCCGTCGTCCGCCCTGGAAAGGCGAGACGTCGTTGACGCTCACGCGCAGGTCGGGGTAATCCTCCAGGAACGTCCTGGCCTCCTGCTGGACGGCGAACTGGTCGAAGCGGGGTCCGTCCCAGTACCGGCGCAGGCGGCCCGGGAGGTCCCACCAGCCGCGCGGATTCGTCGCGGATTCGCGTTCCTCGAGGTCGGTAATCCGCACGTAGATCGTCGCGCGGGTGACGTCCCCCTCGCCCTTGACCACCCGGCCCCCTTCGGTCTCGCCGATGGTCGTGAAGACGTGCTGGGTCCCCTGGAGTTTCCAGATCCGGTTCTCGAGCTCGGTCAGCAGCCTGGCGCTCCGTTCCAGGCTGTAGCCTTCGGGCGTGGTCACCGTCACCTCGTATTCGCTCTGATCGTCGCGAGGGATGAGCGAGACGCCCATGATCTTGCCGATCGGCACGGTCGTCGCGATGACGCCGAAGGTCAGGAGGAGCACGAGGAACTTGTGGCGCATGGCCCCGCGGAGGATCAGGCCATAAGAGCCGTCGATGAGCCGATAGACGAACCCGGATTTCGACTTCGCCTGGTGCCCACCCGCATGGCCGGGGGCGGCCGGCTCGAGCTTGAGGAACCGGCTGCAAAGCATCGGGGTGAGCGTGAACGAGACGAACAGGCTC
The DNA here is from genome assembly GCA_052148775.1 of Isosphaeraceae bacterium. GTDB lineage: Bacteria > Planctomycetota > Planctomycetia > Isosphaerales > Isosphaeraceae > CAVZRC01. The sequence continues at coordinate 10,504 of JBKQHM010000483.1, forward strand.
ATCATGACGGCGAAGGCGACGGTCAGCCCGAAGCTGGAGAAGAACCGGCCCACGATCCCGCCCATGAACGCGATCGGGACGAAGATGACCACGAGCGACAGGCTGGTCGCCAGCACCGCCAGGGCAATCTCCCGCGTCCCCTTCCGCGCCGCCTCCATGCCGTCCATGCCGTCCTCTTCCATGTGGCGGAAGATGTTCTCGTGGACAACCACCGCGTCGTCGATCACGATGCCGATGGCCAGGATGAGGCCGAGCATCGTGATGTTGTTGAGCGTGAAGCCCATGTATTTCATGAACAGGAAAGTGGGGATGATCGAGGTGGGGATGGCCAGGGTGGCGATCAGGGTCGTCCGCCAGTCGCGGATGAACAGGAGGATCGTCGCCGACACCAGCGCAGCGGCGAGCAGCAGGTGGAATTTCACCTCCTCGATCGATTTCTTGATGAACCGCGACTGGTCGCGGATGATCTCGGTGGTGATGTCCGGCGGCAGGGCGGCGCGGAGCTGGGTCAGCTTCGCCTTGACCTCCTCGACGACCTTGACCGTGTTGACGCCCGACTGCTTCTGGACCACAAGGCTGACGGCACTGGCACCGTCGAGCCGGGCGGCGGACCGCGGCTCCTCGTAGGAATCTTCGGCCCGGCCGATGTCGCGGACGCGGATCGGATAGCCGTTGCGATTGGTGATGATGAGGTCGTTGAATTCCCGCTCGGTCCGGAGCCGTCCCAGCGTGCGGAGTACCAGCTCGCGCGAGCCCTGATCGACCCGGCCGCCGGGGACTTCGAGGTTCTGACGCAGCAACGCCTGGCGGACCTCATCGACCGAGAGGTTGTAGCCGGCGAGGTTCTCGGTATCGAGGACGATGTTCATGGCCCGGACCCGGCCGCCGACCAGGCTGATCGACCCGACGCCGTCGACCGTCTCCAGCTTTTCCTTGATCTGCCGGCGCGCCAGCTCGGTCACCTCGCGGAAGTCGCGCCGGCCCGACACGGCGATCGTCATCACCGGGATCGAGCCGGTGTCGAACTTGTCGACGATCGGCGGGTCGGTCCCGTCGGGGAGGTCCGCGAGGATCGTGTTGACCTTGTCGCGGACCTCCTGCATCCCCACGTCGCCGTTCTTTGACAGCAGGAACTGCACCGTCACGATCGAGACGCCCTCGGTGGTGACCGACCGCAGCTCGTCGATGCCGGAGACCGTGTTGATGATGTCCTCAATCGGCTTGGTGACCGTGGTCTCCATCTCCTCGACGCTCGCCCCCGGCAATACCGTGGTCACGGTGCAGACGGGGAAGTCAACGTCCGGGAAGAGGTCGACGCCGAGCTCGCCGTATGACACCAGGCCGAGCACCACGGGGATCGCGACCAGGACCCAGGTGAAGACCGGACGCTTGATACAGATGTCGGATATTGTCATTGTTTTGAGTGGCGAGTGGCGTGGGAAGAAAGCTGACGCGGCTCCTCGCCCCGGAGGGGCCGCAACAAGTCAGCCCAGGGCAACGCCCTGGGAATCGATCCGATTACCCATATCCGAGCTCTGAACGGGCGTAAGGGCCACCTGTACCGCCCTTTCAGGGCTTGGCGTCCCTC
>JBKQHM010000484.1:0-34208 GCA_052148775.1 Isosphaeraceae bacterium
GCACAGGGGACAAAAGTCAAGTGGGGGAACGAATGCGAATCTGCTCGGTCGCGGCTGCCGTGCGATAACCAGAAGAGCGACGAGACGTTAACGCTTCACAAAAAACTCAATTGCGGAATCGCTGGTCTCCGGAGGGTCTCCTCGAGTCGTCCGCGTAAACTGATGTATAGGAAAAGCCTTGCGTGCCTCCGAGTCCTGGGAGAAAATCGAGCGTCGAGGAACTCGTTGCGGCAACCCTCCGGCGCGAAAGGCGACCTTCTGCCATGGATCGAACCAGCGATGATGCGGGCGACGTCCTGGACCGGTTCCATCCGGCAGTGGCGTCGTGGTTCCGAGAGCAGTTCGGCGAGCCCACGCCGCCGCAGCAACTTGGCTGGCCCGTGATCGCCTCCGGGCAGAATGCCTTGATCGTCGCCCCGACCGGCTCGGGCAAGACCCTCGCGGCCTTCCTGGCAGCCCTCGACCACCTCTGGACGACGCCCCGGAAGGAGAAGGGCTTCCGGATCCTCTACGTTTCGCCGCTCAAGGCCCTCAATCAGGACGTCTGGCGCAACCTCCAGCTCCCGCTCGAAGGCATCCTGACCCTGTCCAAGGAGATGTCGACTCCGTTGGCTCCCCTGAGCGTCGCCGTCCGCAGCGGCGACACGCCGAGCCAGGAGCGGGCCAGGATGGTGCGTAAACCGCCGGATATCCTCATCACCACCCCAGAGTCGCTCCACCTGATGCTCACGAGCCGGGCGAGAGAGAGTCTTCGGGCCGTCTCGCATGTCATCGTGGACGAGATCCATGCGGTCTGCGGCAACAAGCGAGGTGTCTTCCTGGCCCTCCTCCTCGAACGTCTGGAGGCGATCAGTGCCGCGAGCTTCGTCCGGATCGGCCTCTCGGCCACCCAGCGCCCGCTCGATGAGGTGGCTCGATATCTTGGCGGGCTGAGGAAGGTCGGGGGCACGACATTTGAACCGCGTCCCGTCGCCGTCATCGACGCCGGCTGGCGGCGCAACCTGGACCTGGGCGTCATCTGGCCGGCCAGCCCGGATCGGTTGCCGGGCGCGGGCATGATCTGGCCGGCAATCGAGGATCAGCTCTCGGGCCTGGTCCGCGCGCACCGATCAACGATCATCTTCACGAATAACCGGAGGATGGTCGAGAAGCTCACCGCTCGCCTCAATGAGGGGGCCGCGACCGACCTGGAGCGCGAGGCGCCCTCACCGTTCCGGGCGCATCACGGGAGCCTCAGTCTCGAGGAGCGGAGGGCGACCGAGGAAGCCCTCAAGAGCGGCGAGCTGTCGGCGGTGGTCGCCACGGCCTCCCTGGAGCTCGGGATCGACATGGGAGCAGTCGACCTGGTCTGTCAGGTGGAATCGCCGGGGAGCGTGTCACGAGGGCTCCAGCGAGTCGGCCGGGCCGGCCACGTGGTGCACGGCGTCAGCCGGGGGCGGATGATCGCCAAGACCCCGGCTGACCTCCTCGAATCGGCGGCCCTGTGCCGCGCCATGCTCCACGGCGAGATCGAGCATCTGCAGGTACCCAGGGGCTGCCTCGACGTCCTCGCCCAGCAGGTCGTCGCCTGTGTGGCCGTGGAGCCGTGGGACGTCCCCGCGCTGTTCGACCTCATCCGTCGCGCGTATCCCTTCCACGACCTCTCGGCGGAGGCATTCGAGAGCGTGCTCCGGATGGCATCGGGCCGGTTCCCCACCCCCGGATTCCGCGACCTGCGTGCCCGGTTGGCCTGGGATCCGAACCACAACCGGCTGGCTGCATTGCCCGGGACGGCTCATCTCGCCCTCGTCGGCGGCGGGACGATCCCGGACACGGGGCTGTTCCCGGTTTATCTGGGCGACGGCGGACCGCGTCTCGGCGAGCTGGACGAGGAGTTCGTCTTCGAGCGGCGCGTGGGGGAGACCTTCATCCTGGGCAATTCCGCGTGGCGGATCGACGCCATCGAGCCCCATCGCATCCTCGTCGCCAAGTCGGAGGGCAACCCGGGCGTGATGCCATTCTGGCGCGGGGAAGCGTCGTCGCGTTCGCCCGAGCTCGGCAAGGCAGTCGGCGGCCTCTCTCGCGAGTTGACCGGTCGCCTCGACGATCCCGGAATTCTCCCGTGGCTGGAACAGGAGTGCCGGCTCGAACCGACCGCGGCCCGGATGCTGAAACAGTTCGTCGGTCGTCAGCAACGGCTGGCCGGGGCCGTCCCCGACGATCGTACGATCCTGATCGAGGCGTTTCCCGACCAGTCGGGCGAGCTCGGGCTGGCCGTGCTTACGCCGTTCGGGGGCAAGCTCCACCTCGGGCTCAAACTGGCCCTCCTGGGGCGGATCCGTCGGCGGTTCGGCCTGACACCGGCGTGCCTGCACGGCGACGACGGCCTCATTTTCCGCCTGCCAAACCTGGACGAGCCGCCCCTGGACCTGTTCGACGGCTTGACGGGCGAGCTGGCCGAGGAGTTGCTCCGGGAGGAGCTGCCGGACACCGCGCTCTTCGGCCTACGCTTCCGCCAGAACGCCTCGCGGGCGCTGCTGATGCCCCGTCCCGATCCGGCGAAACGCACGCCGTTATGGCTCCAGCGCCTCCGCGCCAAGGACCTCTTGCAGGTCACCCGACAGCTTCCCGACTTCCCGATCGTGCTGGAGACGTTCCGCGAATGCCTCGACGATGACCTCGACCTTCCCCGGCTGCGCGAGTTCCTCGACGCGATCCAGGGCGGGACCATCCGGGTGGTTCGCCGACGCGCGGAAGTCCCCTCGCCGATGACCTCGGAGCTGATCTTCGCCTTCACGGCGGCCCACCTGTACGAATGGGATCAGCCCAAGCGGAGCGATCGGCAGCCGACGGCGTCGGTTGTCGACGAAGACCTGCTCGGCTCCCTGCTGCGCGACCGGGAGCCCTCCCGGTTGCTGGACCCCCAGGCGATCAGGCGGGTGGATAATCGTCTCAGGGGACTCGGCCGACCCCCGCGCACGGCCGAGGAGATGGCGGAACACCTGCGCCGGCTCGGCGACCTGACATCGGCCGAGATCGTCGGGCCGATGGCCGACCAGTTGGCCGAGTTGCAGGAGGCCGGACGTGTCGTCACGATCGAACTTCCCAGCACGGCCGACCCGTTGCGATGGATCCTGGCGGAAGAGGTCCAGCTCTATCGCGCGGCGTTTTCCGATGCAATCGGGGGGTCTGCCGGCCCGGAGACGGCGTCCGCGCGGGGCGAGATCATCGAGCGGTTCCTGCGATCGCACGCCTTGATCGGCCTGGCCGATCTGACGGCCCGCTATCCGATCGCGCCGGCCGAGGCCACCGAGGTGCTCGAACGTTGGGCCGAGGAAGGGAAGGCGATCCGGCTCGACGCGGCGGGCGAGGCCGGGGAGCCGCGATGGGCAGAGCGCGATAACCTGGCCGAGATCCGACGCGCCACGGTGGCGGCGCGCCGTCGGGAGAGTCTGGCGGTCTCGCCGGAGATCTTCGTCGACTTCCTCTTGCGACGGCAGCACGTCCACCCCTCGACCCGCGGGGAGGGCCCGGCGTTCGTCGAGACCGTGCTGGAACAGCTCCAGGGCTACGCAATGCCGGCGCGGCTCTGGGAAGGTGAGGTTTTCCCGCGCCGCATCAAGGGTTTCCGGCCGGTCTGGCTGGACGATGTGCTCAATCGGGGGGCCTGGCTCTGGCGTGCGGATCCGGGCGGCGAGCCTTCGGGTCACGGGCGCGACGAGCCGCGCGTAGCATTCTTCCGTCGCGATTTCCCGGGACAACTGCTCCGCGCGCAAGCGCTCGGGGAACTCGCGCCCGACGAGACCCGAATCCTGGAATTGCTGGAACGGGCCGGGGCGAACTTCGCCACGGACCTGGCGCGGAACTCGGGGATCGAGCCGTCTCGTGTCCGCCGTGCGCTGGCCGGCCTGATGGCTCGCGGCGTGGTGACGAACGACCGATTCGACCCCTTACGTCCGGGCGCCGATTCGGTACTGACGGCCTTGTCGGAAGCGTCGGCGGAGCGTCGCGGCGGGCGTCCCGCGCGGATCAGGCCGCGGAGGTCGCTCTCCGGCCAGGCCGAGGGGCGCTGGTCGCGCCTGGGAGGTCCGTCGGATGACCTCGAGGGACGGCTCCTCGACTGGGCCGACCTGCTGCTCGAGCGCTATGGGGTGTTGACCCGCGAACTGGTCGCCTTCGAACCGATGGCACCGTCCTGGGCCGAGCTGGCTCCGGTCTGCGCACGCGAGGAATGGCGTGGGGAGATTCGCCGCGGTTACTTCGTCGAGGGCCTCTCCGGGGTCCAATATGCGACCGACGAGGCCGCCGGGGAACTGGCACGGCTCGCCGCCCAGCCCGAGAGCTCCGCTCCCGTCATCTTCCTGTCGACGGTAGACCCGGCCAACCTCTACGGCGCCGGCGCACCGTTCGATGTGGAGTTACTCGACGGCGGCGTCGCCCGACTGCCGCGGCATGCCGGGAATTTCCTCGCGATCCGCCAGGGACGTCCCGTCCTGATCGTCGAATCCTACGGAAAGCGCCTGACTGGACTACCCTGGGCCTCATCGGCCGACATCGATTCTGCATTGAAGCTTCTCACCGGTTTAACCGGACCGGGTCGACGCATCCTGAAGGTCGAATTGTATAATGGAATGCCCGCCGCGGAGAGCCCGGCGGCCTCGCGGCTCATGGAGTCGGGCTTCGTCCGCGATTATCCCGGCATGGCCTACTTTGCGAGCTGGGCGACGGCGTCTGCCAGGTCCACCTGAAAGTTGTCGGATTTGCGAGGTCGGATTCTTGGGGATGCGGGATCAATGAATGCGAAATCCGAAATCGAAAATCCAGAATCCTGATGATGCCACCGGAGCAGACCGATGGAGACCGTCCCGAATCCGATCAATCCGCCGGGCGAGCCGTATTACGACTGCATCGTGATCAGCGACCTGCACCTCGGGAGCGACGTCTGCCAGGCCAGGCTGCTCGAGGATTTCCTCACCTGGGCGGTCGAACATTGCCACGAACTGGTGATCAACGGCGATATCTTCGACGACCTGAACTTCAAGCGATTGACGAAACGGCATTTCGCCTGTCTGAAGATCATCCGGCGCAACTCGGATCGCGACGATTTTCGGCTGGTCTGGGTCCGCGGCAATCACGACGGGCCGGCCGATATTATCAGCCACATCGTCGGCGTAGAGATCCTCGACGAGTACGTCTTCGATAACCATCAGATACGCCTCCTGATCCTTCATGGGGATCAGTTCGACACGTTCACCACCGGATATCCCTGGTTCACCGAGGTCGCCTGCGGCGTCTTCTACTACATCCAGAAGTACATGCCCCACCGCGCGTCGCGATGGGTCCGACGGATCTCGAAGCGGTGGCAGAGGAACAGTGAGCTCGTCGAGCGTCGGGCCATCGAGTACGCCCGGAGCCATGGCTTTCGATTCGTGACCTGCGGCCACACTCACCTCCCCCTGATCTCCGAACGCGATGGCGTGACCTATCTGAACAGCGGCACCTGGACCGACCATCCCCCGTGCCCATTCGTGACGGTCCGTGGGAACGAAGTCCGACTGGAAGGGTGGCCGATGACCGAGGCCGTCATCGAGCCGACGACGGCGAAAGAGCCCGAAGACCTGCCGATGGTTGTTTTACCTCCCCCGATGCCAGCCTTAGGCTGATATCGATACCCGGCGGAGATCGGAATGCTCGGCTCATGCCCCTGTTGATAGGCCTTCTATGGATCGCATTCGTGCTTTCTTTAAGCGGATTGCGAGCCTCATAGCCCGTCAATGCGTCGGATATACGAATCCCAAATTCCGGAATTGTAAATGCCTTCCAACGGGCATAATGACTATCTGGGATAATCTGGGTTCTGCGAACGGGAAGCCCGAGGCTGCGGCTCTTTCTCAACGAGGGAGTCGGAGGATATTCAGAATCCGGATGATCCTGGTAGGATACTCTTTTCGACGTGCCCGACCGTCATTTTCAGACTGATCCGTCGGATCACGGGAGAATCAAGGTCATGCAACGCGTCCTGAGCCCGGATCTTGCCGTAAGTCGGGGGCATGCATCTTCTACGGAGGCGTAACACCATGAGCGATGACGCCGATAATCTGCTGGAAGTCGATCGAATAGACGAGGTCCTGGAAGGGACCGACCAGCCTCAGCCGGTTGTCGTCATACAGTACAAGAAGAAGGGACTGCCTTCGTCCTGGGTCATGGCCTTGTTCGTCCTCATCCCGATCGGGGGGATGCTTTTTTACTATCACCGCGAGGTCAAACGCCTGGAATCTAAGGAGCGCGCCGCGAAGCGCGATTTCGAGAGCTGGAAAGAGCGGTTCCGCATCGAGACCGTTCAGGAGGAGCTGATCCCGATCAAACGGGTCATCGCGGGGTCGTCGAGTGCCGAGTCGGCCGGGCCGATCCTCGACAAGTCGTCGGCCATTCCCCCGGATTCGGGCAACGGCAAGGGGGCGTCGGTTGGCATCATCGAGAGCCGCGTTCTTTTGCACCCGGTCGGGATGGTCACGGTTCCCGAAACGAAATCGTCCCTGACAGTTGCGTCCTCCGCCGTCGATGCGCCGGCTCAATCCCTTGACCCCTCGCCGTCCACACCCAGCTCCATGGAACCGGCAAAGACCCAGCCGAACGATTCGCCGTCGCCGTTGGAGGCATCGCCTCTGGGATCCGTCGAGCCTTCCGGTCCGTCGCTGGGAGCCGCTACGGTAGGGGCGCCCTCGGTCGTCCAGCCGTCCCCGGCGACATCGCCTGCGCGAGCGGACGTCGCCGATGCCCGGGCACAACCTTCGCCGATCGAGCCGGGAAGCGGCCCTGCGGCTACCGGGGGCCCGCCGGGTACGCCCGTCGCCGTCCAGCCCGAGCCGCCCCTTCCCTCCAAGGAAGAGACCCTTCGCATGATCGAGGAGGAGGCGGCCCAGAAGAAGGATGAGATCCGTCGACAGGTCTCGGACCAGGCCGTCGAGATCCGTCGGCTGCGCGACGAGGAACGCCTCCGGTTTCATCGGGAACTCCGAGAGGCACTCGATAGTTTCGGCCGACAAGCGGGGCCGGCGATCGATCAATTGTGCGTCCGTTACGGCTATGAATCCGACAGCCGCCGCGTCTCGCAAGGCACCCAATTCTGGTTCGCGTCGACCAAGCCCTTCGCGTACCGGGCCCGATGGATTCGCGAGAAGCTCGATCTTCCCGAGACGGCGATCCTCAACTTCATCTCGGATGGCCTCTACGCGCGCCTCCACACGCCCGGCGGTCCTCGTGACCGCAACGAACTCCGGGTGCGAGCCGCCCACATCCTCCTGACATGCAGCCCGACCGATTCCGGAGAGTCGAGCCGCATGACGGCGAACGACCCCCGGACCACTCCGTCCGCGAACCGTCGGCCCTCGAACCCGCCGTCGAGGGCGGATGCCGTCGCCCGACCCCGTTGAGATCGACCCGCGTACCGGTGACACCGAGAAGGATCTACACATGCACCGCCGATCAGCCTTGGCCCTCGTGATCCTGGCTGTAATTTCGACGACCCCCGGGCCGGCATCGGGCGACGATGAGGAACCTCCGGTCCGCGCCGGCACCGATCTGCTCGCCGAGGGGGACCGCCTGGCCGATCAGGGCCAGACCACCGAGGCGGTCATCCGGTACGAGCGCGCGTTCGAGAAGATCCTACCCGAGCTGAGGAAGATCCCATTCTTCCACGAGGTCAAGCGCGACGTCACCAAGCGAGAGAACCTGAAGGCGCTCCTCCTGAAAGAGCTCGAGCAGGACATGACGCCCGAGGAATTCCGCGCCAACGAGATGGCCATGAAGGCGTTCGGCCTGCTGCCCCGCGACTACAACCTCAAGGAGGCACTCGCACAGGTCTATTCCGAGGAGGTCGCCGCCTTCTACGACCCCAGGTCCAAGACGATGCATCTGATCGAGGAGCCCAAGAAGACCGAGGAGAAGAAGGCACCCGGTCTCCTGGAGCGGCTCTTCGGCAAGAAGTCGGAGTTCGACAAGGACGAGAACAAGACCGTCATCGCCCACGAGCTCACCCACGCGCTGGCCGATCAGCATTACGATCTCGAGGCCCTGGACAAGTCCGTCAAGAACGACGACGACCGTTCCCTCGCCCTCTCCGCACTCATCGAGGGCGAGGCTACCCTCACGATGCTCGGTGCGGGAATGGACGATTGGGAGGGCACCGAGGTCGTGAAGATGCCCGCCGCAAGCCTCGACTGGACCTTCAGCCTGATGTCCTCATTCATGCCCATGCTGGGCGGCGGCAAGGCGCTCAGCCAGGCGCCGCCGATCATCTCCGAGTCGATGCTCTTCCCCTACATGAAAGGCGTCGTCTTCTGCGCCAAGCTGACGAACGACAACGGTTGGAAAGCCATCGACGATGCCTATCGCAACCTCCCCCAGTCGACCGAGCAGATCCTCCACCCCGAGAAATTCCGGGCGAATCCCGATCGGCCGATGACCATCGACCTAGGCACGCTCAAGCCCGCCGAGGGCTGGAAAGAGCTGGGGCGCAACGTCCTCGGTGAGATGCAGCTCGCCGTCCTGCTGCGCAAGCACGGCGGCAAGCCGGCCGCGGCCGGCTGGGACGGCGATCGCTACGCCGTCTTCGAAGGGCCGAACGACCACCTCGGCCTCGTCTGGCTCACCACCTGGGACAGCGAGGCGGATGCCAGCGAGTTCACCGCGGCTTATATCCGATACCAGTCCTCCAGGATGGACGAGCTCCCACGCCCCCGGAAGGACGTCCACGACACGATCTGGAGAAACATCGGCGACCGCCTCTATGTCGTCCAGCGCCGGGGCCTGGACGTCGCCGTCGTCGAAGGGTTCCCCGCCGAGACGACCGCGACCTATCTCGAGACCGCCTTCCGGGCCACGAAGGTCGAGATGAAGCCCGACGCGCCGGCCTCAAATCGTAAACCATCCGCTCCGATCGAGCATCCGAAATGAGCATCGCCAGTCTGAAGCTCTATCGAGTGGCGGTCCCCCTGAAGAAGGTTGTGAAGCACGCCTCGTTCGAGCGGTCGGTCAGCGAGAATCTGGTGGTGTGTGTGACGCTGGCCGATGGGCAAGTCGGATACGGGGAGGGTGTGCCCCGGCCCTACGTCACGGGCGAGACGGTCGAATCGACCTTCCGCGTCCTTGCGGCCCATGATTGGGCACGCGAGGTGGGCCAGCCTGGCGACTTCGGCGAGCTGGTCGAGCGGCTCGAAGCGCTCCGGCTCCCGGAGACCGAAGCGGACCCACGGGGCATGTCGGGGAACGCCGCGCGGTGTGCCCTGGAACTGTCGCTGCTCGACGCGTTCGGCCGCCGCTTTGGCGAGTCGGCGGGTCGGGCCGTGGAACTGGCCACGTTCGAAGGGCTGCGTCGCCACGCGACCCCTCAGCGCGTGCGATATAGCGGGGCCATCACGGCCGAGTCGACCCTCGGCGAATGGCGCACGGCCGTGAAGATCCGGATCTACGGATTCCACCAGGTGAAGGTCAAGGTGGGCAGACAGGGACAGGACGACCCGCGTCGACTCCGTGCCCTGAGGCGGATCCTCGGCCGACGGATGGACATCCGGCTCGATGCCAACGAGGCTTGGACCGCTTCCGAGTTGATCGAACGGGTCGAGCCGTTGCGGCGGTTCCGACCGACGGCCCTGGAGCAGCCCGTACCGCACGCCGAAGTCGAGGCCCTGGCCGACCTCCGATCCAGGCTCGGCGTGCCGGTCATGCTGGATGAGTCGCTCTGCGGCTATCCCGACGCCGAGTCCGCCGTCGCACGGAAGACAGCGGACATTCTGAACGTCCGGCTATCCAAGTGCGGCGGAATTCTCCCCTCGCTCCGGATCATCGCGCTGGCCCGGCGCTCGGGGCTGGACGTGCAGCTTGGCTGCCATCCCGGCGAGACGTCGTTGCTCTCGGCCGCCGGACGACATGTCGCCGGCCGCGTGGCCGATCTCCGTTACGTCGAAGGCTCTTACGACCGCCATATCCTGGCCGCCAACCTCACCCGACAGGATCTCACCTTCGGCTACGGCGGTTGGGCTCGGCCCCTGGATGGCCCCGGACTCGGCGTCGAAGTCGACCAGGAGGCTCTTGACGGGATGACCGTCCACAGCCAGGAGATCCGGTATGACTGAGTCGGCTTGTGAAGTCCGGTCCTTCGCTGCTTCCGATGGATACCCATTGCACGTGGCGGTCTGGCCGGCAACCCGTCCGGCTCGGGGTCAGGTCGTGGTCTTGCACGGGGTCCAGAGCCACTCTGGCTGGTATCATCGGCTCGGTCGGACGCTGGCCTCATCCGGCTACATCGCCTCGTTCCCGGACCGACGCGGTTCCGGCGCCAATGCCCGGGATCGCGGGCACACACCATCGGCGGGCCGCCTGATCAAGGATCTCGTCGAGTGGCTCGAGGCCTCTCGCCGCGAAAACCCCGGGTTGCCGACCGCGCTTGCCGGCATCAGTTGGGGAGGGAAGATTGCAACCCTCGTGACGGGCCGGCATCCGGAACTGGTGGATGCCTTCGCCCTGATCTGCCCGGGGCTGCATCCGCGGGTCGGAGTTTCCCGGAAGGAGCGGCTCCAGATCGCCTGGGCCTTCCTCACCGATCGCCGCAGGAGGTTCCCGATCCCCTTGTCAGACCCTTCGCTGTTCACCGCCAGTCCGGAAGGCCATGCCTTCATCGCCGACGATCCCCTCAGCCTCCGAGAGGCGACGGCCGGCCTGCTGGCGGCCAGCTTCATCATCGACCGGATGGTGAGCCGAGCCCCCTCGCGAATCCGCCAGCCCGCACTCCTGATGCTGGCCGGCCACGATCGGATTGTCGACAACACCAAAACCAGTCAATACTTCGGACGATTAGCCTCGTCGGACCGGGAAGTCCTCGAATACCCCGAAGGACACCACACCCTGGAGTTCGACCCCGACCCCACGCGATACGCCCTCGATCTCGTCGCCTGGCTCGATCGGCACTTTCCGGCTCCGACGGGGTGAGGCTCTCGGGATCTCGGGGCGGCCTCCAAGGCTGCACTGGTGAGACGGGGAGAAGTATGGTAGGGTCCCGCGAGGAGCCGGAAGGACAAGGACGGCCGTGCTCCGCACCTCGCGGTTTTCCGCCGGGCTCGAGCCGTTCGCAGGGAGGACGATGGCCCATGCCGCCAGCAAGACGGATCTTGTTTTCCTCAGTGGTCGCCGCCTACGCGAGCAGTTTTGTCGCAGCGTTTCCCCAGGAAGGGGCCGATGCGAGGGCGCCGGCCGCTCGGCCGGGAGCACAGGCAGGACGCGGTCAGCCCCAGGCGGCCGCTCCCAAGAAGATCGAGGTCGACGAATTGCTGAGACTCTGGGAACGCCAGAGCGAGAAGTTGAAGACGCTCGACGTCTGGATCTACCGCATCGACAAGAACATCGCATGGGATGAAGAGACTCACTATCAAGGGCGAGCCGTCTTCAAGAACCCCCAACTCGCCTATCTGGACTTCAAGAAGATCAACACCAAGCGCGATGCCAAGGGAAAACTGGTCCCCTTGCCCGATCCGAAGGATCCCAAGAAGCGCGCGACGACGCCCCAGGAGACGATCGTCTGCGGCGCCAACGAGATCTGGCAATACCTTCACCCCGTCAAGCAGATCTTCGTCTTTCCCCTGGCCAAGGAACAGCGCCAGCGTGCCCTCGATGAGGGACCCTTGCCGTTCCTCTTCAACATGAAGGCGAAGGAGGCCCAGGAACGCTATACCATGAAGGTCATCGGCCAGAATGCGAAATACTATTCGCTCCTGGTGGAGCCCAAGCTGAAAGCCGATAAGGAAGCGTTCTCGAAGGCCCAGATCATCCTCGACACCACGTACTTGCTCCCGGCTCGGATCGTGCTGATTTCCCCCGATAACAAGAGCACCAAGGACTTTGTGGTCGAGCAGATCAAGCCGAATGGGGATGTCAAGGACGCCTGGTTCCAGGGCGGAGAGCTGCCGAAATGGAAAGTGATCCGCAATCCCAATCCCCAGGGGCCGATGCCGGGGAACATCGGAGCAGCGGGCCAGCCCGCTGCGGGTCCCGCACCGCGGAGATAAGTCGGTCAAGTCCGTGAGAGCATGAGACCCTTAATGCCTGCCTGCCCTTCCGGTAGAACCGAGTCCCTTCGGGGACTCGGCACGAGCCGGCATGGCCCGGTACGTTTGACCCACCATGGCCGCCGGCTTATAATCACCCCGTGAGCCACTTGATCGACTGGGCCTGCGTGTCGGAGCGCACGGCGACTGGCAAGTGTCGGTGCGGGTCGCCTCGACCGTGCGGATTGGACTTGGTCCGATCGCCGGCCCCGACCGCCTTGCCGTCGGCAAAGAGGACAGGGGTGCGTCCGACTCTCGGAGGGAGTCCGACTGCTATGATTCGCTCCCGTGCGGCACATCTCCTTGACCAGCGGATGTGGCCCATCCTGCTGGCACTCCTCATCCAAATCGTCGGCGGCGTGGCGATCGCGCAATCCCCCGTCGCCGAGGCCGACAAGACCCCAGCCCAATTCTTCCACATCACCGAACCGATCACGTCGGAGACGGTCGCCAGCATCCGCGACGCGACACGCCAACTGGTGGATGTGTCTGCGTCGGCACCCCAGGGGAAGCGGCCGATCCTGATCTTCGTGTTTCGTCCGGGAAACAGTGCGCCGGGGACGAGCGAATACGGGGGCTGCCACGACCTGGCCAACTTGATCTCACGGGAGCTCACCGGCGCCAAGCTGACGGTCGCCTACGTGCCCGAGCCGCTCAAGGGGTTTGCCGTCCTCCCCGTGGTTGCGTGCACAGACATCGTGATGGCCTCATCGGCAACCCTGGGCCCGATCACTCCAGAGGGCCAGGCGTTCGATGCCGCCGATGAGGGATATGCCCGATTCCTGGCCATCCGGAAGACTCGCGACCCCGATTTGCTGGTCGGAATGCTGGATCGGGACGCGGACCTCCGGCTCATCCGCACGGCGGACAAGGGCGTGCATTATGTCCTGGCCCAGAATCTGCCGGCCTTCAAGAAAACGCATCAGGAAGTCGTCGCGGATCAGCCTGCCTGGGAGGACGGACTGCGAGGGGTATTGACGGCGAAGCGGGCGCGTGAGGAGGGCTTCTGTACGCGCACCGCCGAGTCCCCTGCCGAGTTGACGAGCATCTACCAGATCGCGGGCGAATCGGCGGTCGACGACCCGCTGCTCGGGCAGAAGAAGATCATCCCGGTCTGGATTCCCCTCGAAGGTCCGCTGGACAACGTGATGGTCGCCTACCTGACCAAGCGCGTGGAGCAGGCCCGGGAAGAAAAGGCCAACCTGCTGATCCTCCAGATCAACAGCCCGGGCGGCAACGACACGGTCACCGACCGGCTCGCCGACTTCGTCGCCGGGATTAAGGACATGAAGACGGTCGCGTACATCGAGGACCGCGCCGTGGGCCTGGCGGCCCTACTGCCGCTGGCCTGCCGCGATATCGTGTTCAAGAAGGGGTCGCGGATCGGCGACGTCCGCCAGGTCATCGCCGGGCGGAACGGGCCGCTCCACGACCTCAGCGAGGGCCAGATCGCCGGCCTGGCCGGCAAGGCCGAAGTCTGGGCACGGTTGCGGGGCCATCCCGAGGCCGTCGCCCGGGCGATGGTCGATCCCGAGACCGAGATCCTCGAGGCCGTGGATTCCAGGACGGGGGCCAGCCGGTTGATCCTCAAGACCGACCTCGCCGCCGATCCTGGCCGCTACCAGGTGATGCGGACCCGCAAGGAGCCCGGGTCGGTGCTCACCGTCGAGGCGGACGAGGCCGAATCCTACGGGCGCCTGGGACGCGTGGTCAACGACGCCGAGGAACTCAAGGATCTTTATGGCCTCCACGGCCGGGATATTCGCATCGAGGGCCCGGGCTGGGTGGACTCGTTCGTCGACTTCCTGACCGAACCGGTCGTGAGCTGGCTGCTGCTCTTCCTCGGTGTGTTCATGATGGTCGTCGAATTGAAGCTCCCCGGGATCGGTCTGCCTGGGATCATCTCGGCGCTCGCCTTCCTCCTGTTCTTCTGGAGCCATTATCTCGGCGGGACGGCCGACCAGTTGGAGATCATCCTGTTCCTGATCGGCCTGGTCTGCCTGGCCGTCGAACTCTTCGTCTTTCCGGGAATGGCGATCTTTGGGCTGAGCGGGATCCTGCTGATGCTTTGCAGCATCGTGATGGCCAGCCACACCTTCATCTGGCCGACGCAGGACTATGAGTATCGCGAGCTGGGATATACCCTGATGCAGGTCACCGGGATGCTCATCGCCGTGGGGGTCGGTGCGGCGATCCTCGCGCGTTACATCCCCTCGTTGCCGCTGTTCAACCGGCTGATCCTCAAGCCTGAGCCCTGGACCCCCGTCGAGGGAGACGAGGGCACGACCCGGCCGGTCGTGGAATCCTACGAGTCGCTCAACTTCCTCGTCGGCGAGACGGGGCGTTCCACGACTCCGCTTCGACCCACCGGAAAGGCCCGCTTCGGAAATCTCCAGATCGACGTGATGGCCTCCAACGGCTTCGTTGAGCCCGATACCCTCATCGAAGTCGTGGACGTCCAGGGCGCCCGCGTGATCGTGAAGAAGGTCTGATGTTCGAGACCACGACGCCTCCAGTCCACTTTCACGCCGGACGACGAGCGACCTGGGATTCACGGACCCGGGCATCCGCTCGCGGGAATGGAGGGGGTTGGCGGGCGGATAGAGTGTTCGAGTACACTAAGGGTTATCGATCGAGGTGGCGTTTCGTTGGCTGCGAGACCCGACTGGGGCCTGGCAATCCGCGGATCGGTACCTCCTCCGATTCGATCAACGTGGCGCTCCACTCCGGATGGGGGCGTCCGGCCGTGCTACCGCCTGGTCTCGGCCCCTGGCTTCGCACCGGTCGTGAACCTGACTGTCCTGCTCCGTTCGGTTCGGCCGGCCTGTGCGACCGTCCGTGGCCGCCCGCGAGTCTCTGGCATCACGACTCGACGCGGGGAACCTTCATCCCGCCTCGTGCGAAAGACCTCGCCGTCGCGGTCACCATTTTCGAGGATACACCATGATCGCCACCCTGATTGCCCAGATCAATCCCTCCCACTGGCCGACCTATGTCCTCTTCCTGATCTTCGTGCTGGTCCTGTTCGCGATCATCCTGGTCATCTTCCTGGCCAAGTATGCCAATCTCTGGCTCCAGGCCAAGATGACCTCCGCGAGCATCAGCATCCTGGAACTCGTCGGGATGTCCTTCCGCAAGGTCAATCCCAACATCATAGTCCGCTCGAAGATCATGGCCTACCAGGCGGGACTGTCGGAGAAGGACGGGATGACGACACGAGCCCTGGAGGCCCATTACCTGGCCGGCGGCAATGTGCCCAACGTCGTCCGCGCCCTGATCGCCGCCAACCGGGCCGACATCCCGTTGTCGTACAAGCGGGCCGCGGCGATCGACCTCGCCGGCCGCAACGTGCTGGAGGCCGTGCAGACCAGCGTCAATCCCAAGGTCATCCCTTGCCCGGACCCCAGCTCCGGTCGGCAGAGTATCGATGGCGTGGCCAAGAACGGCATCCAGTTGAAGGTCAAGGCGAAGGTGACGGTCCGCACTAATCTCGACCGCCTCGTGGGCGGTGCCACCGATGAGACGATCATCGCTCGCGTCGGCGAGGGCATCGTCAACGCGATCGGCTCGGCCGATACCCACGAGCAGGTCCTCGAGAAGCCGGACACCATCTCCAAGCGGGTCCTCGAGAAGGGGCTCGATGCCGGCACGGCTTACGAAATCCTCTCGATCGACATCGCCGATGTCGACGTCGGCGACAACATCGGCGCCAATCTCCAGGCGCTTCAAGCCGAGGCCGACACGCGCGTCGCCCGGGCCAAGGCCGAGGAGCGGCGTGCCTTCGCGGTCGCCAAAGAGCAGGAGATGCAGGCCCAGGTCCAGGAGAACCGCGCTAAGGTCGTCGAGGCCGAGGCCGAGATCCCCATGGCCATCGCCGAGGCTTTCCGCAAGGGACATCTCGGGATCATGGACTACTACAATCTTCGAAACGTCCAGGCGGATACCGAAATGCGAAATGCGATCGCAGGCACGGGCAACGCCCGGCGCGGCGATAACAGCCAGACGGGATAGTCATCGGTCGAGTTCGTCATTGATCATTGGTTATTCGACATTGGTCATTGGGTCAGCTTCGACTGTGTCAGTGGCCGCTTCGGCGTTCGAAGACATTTTCCAGAAGCCGCAAGTCGCCACGAGCTTACCAGTGGCTCGCGATATGAAGGTCCCAACCAATGACCAATAACCAATGACCAAGGACTAATGACCAAGGACTAATCGAAGATGAAGCTCGAGATCCTGCTCCAGTTCATCGTGCCTCTGACATTCCTGGCGATCTGGGCGTTGACTTCGCTGTTGAATCGCGAAGCCCAGCCGTTGCCGCCGCGGCCGGGGCGGAGTCCGGTACCCGGCGGTCAGCGTCCCGGTACGGGCTCTCCCTTACCCGCCCGTGTCGATCCATCCGGCCAATCGCGATATGCGTCAAGCGGCCGACCCTCCGCGCCGGTCGCCGACCGGCCCAGCCAGCCTCGATGGTCTGGGACATCGGTCCAAGCTCGGCCCGGCGCCGGTGGTCGGCCCGGCGGGTCTGACGAGGGGATCGTGATCCTCGAGTCGGAAAACCGCGCCTCACAGCCATCGACATCATCTTTCTCACCGTCCTCCGCGGCGAGTGCCCGGACCGCTCGGACCTCACCTGCGCGGCGGACCGCCTCTCGCGGTCGCGCGACCCAGGCCCCGGCCCTCAAGTCGAGTGAGCCGGATCGGCCGCGCCTCCTGACCGGCCTGGTGAGTCAGGGCCTCGTCGCGAAGAAATCCCGACCCCTCGAGATCACGCCTTTATCGATGCCGATCACTCCGATCGGGACGCCCATCGCCCAGGTCACCTCGGGAACGACCCTCGACCTTCCTTACGCCACGAGCACCAAGTCCCAGCCCGCCCTCACGAGCAACGATCTCAGGGGCATGCTCGCTTCGCCGGGAAAGCTCCGCGAGATCGCCCTCCTCGGTGAACTATTACAGAAGCCGATCGCCCTACGAGCACCACGGCATCCTCGCTGATCACGACGCATGAGAGAAACGAAACGGTTCACGGCGGTTAGGCAATCGGGATTGTTTGGGGTCGCCACCACCTCATTGGAAGCCATCGAGTGAACTGCCCCGCCGGATGCCGCGTGGCGTTCTGGACCACATCGGTTTGAGCTTGAGCGCAACCGGATTCCGTGCGAAACTCCATCCCGTAAGGAATCGCCGGCCTGTGAGGATTGACACGGTCATGAGTACCATCATCACTCCCGCCCCGCCGCGGTTTATCGCCTATCCCGACTCCGATGGGAGACGCATCGCGGAAAACACGTTGCAGTTCGAGTGGATCGTCACGATCAAGGGAGGGCTGGAGAGCCTGTTCGCCCATGCCCCCGACGTCTTCGTGGCGGGCGATCTCCTCTGGTATCCCGTCGAGGGCAATCCCAAGATTCGGACCGCCCCCGACGCCCTCGTCGCGTTCGGCCGCCCGAAAGGCCGGCGCGGTTCCTACAAGCAGTGGGAAGAGGGGGGGATTGCTCCCCAGGTCGTCTTCGAGATCCTCTCGCCCGGAAACCGCTTCGTGGAGATGCTCCGGAAGTTCCGATTCTATAAGCGCTATCGAGTCGAGGAATACTACATCTACGACCCGGATGATGGTTCTCTCGAAGGTTTCCGCCGGGCGACGAGGGGTCTCAGCGCGATCCCGAAGATGGTCGGGTTCGTCAGTCCCCGGCTTGGCATTCGCTTCGAGCCGGGTGAAGGGCCGAACAACCTCAAGATCATCGGCCCCGATGAGCGACCCTTCGCGACCTACGTCGAACTCGCCGAGCAGCGCGAGGCCGAGCGCCTCCGCGCCGACGAGCAGGCGTAGCTCGCCCAGGCCGAGCGCCTCCGCGCCGAGCAGATGGCCGCGCGGCTGCGGGAGCTAGGCATCGAACCTGATTGACCTCGACCGAGAACCGAAGGAGAATGAATAAACGTAATTCATCCGCAATCAGTCACTCGTGATTGCCTTGATATTGCTGGTACGGCAGCTTATACGTCGTGTACCCTCTGGCTAAGAGCCGGACCGGGAATCATTCCCCGAATTCCCGCTGGCGGCCGTTATGCGCGGGTCGCGGGCTGACTTGCTCGCGGAAGTAGCGGCATCCGGGGCGGAATCACCGACCACCTGCAAAGCCGCGTCGTGCCGCGAGATGGGGGCTTCCGCCGCCGGGATGATCCTGACGTGCTGGAGATGGCGGAGGATCAACTCCACGTCGGGCCGATTCAGGCCCAGGCGTTCGGCGATGTCCCTCTCGTCGGCCCGTGCCAGGAGCAGCGGCCAGACGCGGTCGACGAACGGCCGCAGGCGGTCGCAGAGAAAAGGCCCTGTCGCATAGTGGCGATGCGACGGCCAAGGGGCGCCGAAGTCGTCGAAATCGGGGTCGAACCAGTACTCCCGGCCTCCCTGCCGCAGCAGCTCGATGAACCATTCCTCGAAGCTCCGAGCGATGATCCGGGGAGGGCTATTCCGGGCATCGTCCCCCGACGTGAAGATCGGGTTACCCGCGCCGGGCAGCCGATAGCCGAGATCGATGCAGATCGTTTGGAGGTTCGGATTGCCCAGCTCGAACCAACTCTCCGGCTGCACGACCATGCCGGGCATCCGGGCGAACGGGATCATCGGGCCGATGGCCGAGAGCGGATGGATGAGCGGACCGGAGCGATAGAGGCCATTGGAGAGCATCAGCCAGGCACGAAGCCCGGTGGGTAGTCGGTAGCCGTGACGCCCCTCCCAGGCGGCGATCGCCGCCGGATCCGCCTCGCGGCGGCAGGCATCCTGGCTGTTGAGGAACACGGAATCCAGCGCGTCCGGGTTGGGTGCCAGCCGGGCATCGATTCCCCCCGAGGCCAGCCAGCTTCTCACCTGATCCCCGAGACGGACGGCCATCGGCTCTCTCCTTCAAGCCGAAGTCGCGACGCGCTCGGTCGTTTCCACGCGACCGAAGAGCGTCACACCGCTGGCATCTTCCACGACCACCCTCACCATCCGGCCGATCAGGCGCTCGTTCCCGCCGAAGACCGCGATCCGGTCGCAGGCCGTCCGGCCCGTGAGCTGGTCGATCCCGTCCCAGCCATCGCGCCGGGCCGTCGATCGGCTCGGCCCCTCCACCAACACCTCGACGGTCCGGCCGAGCCATTGGCGGTTATCCTCCAGGCTGATGGCCGTCTGGAGCGCCAGCAGGTCGGTATTCCGCTGCTTCTTCACGGCCTCCGGGACGTCGTCCGCAAAAAGTTGATCGGCCTTCGTCCCCTGGCGTGCGCTGTACTTGAAGATGAAGCTATTCTTGAACCGCGACCGTTCGACCAGGCCGACCGTCCGCTCGAACGAGGCATCGGTCTCGCCGCAGAAGCCGACGATGAAATCGCTAGAGACGGCGATACCGGGGATCGTCTCGCGGACCCGGGCCAGCATGTCCTCGTACGAGGAGACGGTGTACATCCTCTTCATCCGCTTGAGGATCTCGTCGCAACCGCTCTGCGCCGGGACGTGGAGGTATCGAGAGACCTTGGGCAGGTCGCGGACCGCCTGGAGCAGGTCGTCGGTCATGTCGTTGGGGAAGTTGGTGATGAACTTGATCCGCTCGACGCCGTCGATGTCGTGGATCCGCGTCAGCAGATCGGACAGGCGCCAGCAACGCCCGTCGGGCTCGCGGAAACGGTAGCTGTTGACGGTCTGACCCAGGAGGGTGATCTCCTTGACGCCCTGATCCGCCAGCAATCGTGCCTCGGCCAGGATCGCGGCGGGTGGCCGGCTCTGCTCGGGTCCGCGGACCGCGGGCACGATGCAGTAGGTGCAGAACTTGTCGCAACCCATCATCACCCGGACGAACGCCTGGAAGGGATTCGGCCGCATCGACGGCTCGCGGTCGGCGTCATAGGACTCGAAACTCGCCGCGACGGTCCCCAGCGAGCCGTCGGTCCGGTCCCGGCTGACCGCGATCCGGGTCGCGCCCTCATCTCGAGACTTCACCAGCATCTCGGGGACGCGTGCCAGTTGCCCGGGCCCGACGACGATGTCCACATGCGGGGCGCGGCGGAAGATCGCCTCCTGGTCCTTCTGTGCCATGCAGCCAAGCACGCCAATGGCGACGTCCGGCTTGCGCTCCTTGATCCGCTTGATCCGGCCCAGGGCGCTATAGATCTTGTCCTCAGCGTGTTGCCGCACCGAGCAGGTGTTATAGAGGATCGCATCCGCCTGGCCGATGTCGTCGGTCAGCTCGTAACCTTCCTGGCGCAGCTTCGCCACGACGAGCTCGCTGTCCAGCAGATTCATCTGGCAGCCAACCGTCTCGATGTACAGCTTCTTCGAAGGGGGTGGGGCGGCGTCATCGGCCATCATCACGGTTCCCTGGCAAGCCAATCTCGAGGGGGCGCAGCATCCCATCCACCGGCGAACGGCTAACCTCGACCCGTGCCGGCGCCGAGCCGGCCGAGTGAACCGAGGTCTCCGCACCCATATCCCCATGCCCATCCCGATCTTACCAGAGCAGACCCTGTTCTGAGAACCGCGCATGAACGCTATTGCGGAACATCGGCCCCCTCGTTGCGGCGTGTAGGCCGGCCCTTCTCGATTCCTTCGCCGGCTCGTGGCAAATCGGAAAGGATGGGAAGACGTTGACGGCATTAGGTTTGCGGAAATCGTCTGCGGGTGCCGGGAAGTCGAGGCCGAGGACCGATCTCGTGCTGGTCGGCATGGGGATTTCGTGATACAAGCGGTTCCACGGGTTGTAAAGAGAACAGGTATTTGACACTGG
Organism: Isosphaeraceae bacterium; assembly: GCA_052148775.1. Classification (GTDB taxonomy): domain Bacteria; phylum Planctomycetota; class Planctomycetia; order Isosphaerales; family Isosphaeraceae; genus CAVZRC01. The sequence continues at coordinate 20,837 of JBKQHM010000484.1, forward strand.
TTGCAAGTCGCCTATGAGAATTCTTGCCGTCCATCCAAGTGCTTTGATGTACACCAAGATCTTCCTGCGGCTGGAGCCGCTGGGGATCGAATTGATCGCGGCGTCGGCGCGTCGCGAAGGCCATGAGGTCCGGCTGATCGACCTCCAGGTCGAACCGACCGGGAATTACGAGCGTTTGCTCCGGGAGTGGCGTCCCGACGTCATCGGGATCTCGAATAACTACCTGGCCAATGTGCCCGAGGTAATCGACCTGGCCAAGGCGGCGAAAGCGATCCGGCCAGAGACGTTTGTCTTCGTCGGCGGACACAGTGCGTCGTTCGTCGCGCGGGAATTGCTGGATCACGCCGGCGGCGCGATCGACGGCGTCCTCAAGGGGGAAGGTGAGGTGTCGCTGGGCTCGCTCCTGACGGCCGTAGCCGATCGCGACGCCCGGGGCCTGCTCGAAGTGCCCGGGATCGTGACCGATGAGGGTCAGGGGCCGGCCCCGAGTTTCCTCAAGAGCCTCGAGGACTTGCTCCCCGCCCGCGAGCTGTTGCGACATCGACGCAAATACTTTATCGGGGTCCTCGACCCTTGCGCGTCGATCGAGTTCAGCCGGGGCTGCCCCTGGGATTGCTCATTTTGCAGCGCTTGGACGTTCTACGGTCGCAGCTATCGGATCAAGGCCGCCGAGGCGGCCGCGGACGAGCTGTCGCGAATCCGCGAGCCGGGCGTCTTCATCGTCGACGATGTGGCCTTCATCCAGGGCGCGCACGGAATGGCCATCGGCGAGGCCATCGCACGCCGGGGGATTCGCAAGCAGTACTACCTCGAGACACGCGGCGATGTCCTACTGAGAAACAAGGACGTCTTCCGGTTCTGGAAGAAGCTGGGACTCCAGTATATGTTCCTCGGTATCGAGGCGATCGATGAGGAGGGTCTCAAGCGGTTCCGCAAGCGGGTGACTCTCTCCAAGAACTTCGAAGCGCTCGAGTTCGCCCGATCGCTGGGCATCATGGTCGCGGTCAACATCATCGCCGACCCGGCCTGGGACGCCCGCCAGTTCGAGGTGGTCCGGCAATGGTGCCTGGAGATCCCCGAGATCGTGAACATCAGCGTGAACACCCCATACCCCGGCACCGAGACCTGGCTGACCGAGTCGCGCAGGGTGACGACCCGCGACTACCGGCTTTTCGACATCCAGCATGCCGTGCTGCCGACCAAGCTCCCCTTGGCCGACTTCTACCGAGAGCTGGTCAACACCCAGCAGGTGCTCAACCGCAAGCACCTGGGCTGGTCGGCGGTGAAGTCGCTCGCCGGGATCCTGGCCGGCAACCTGGCCCGCGGGCAGACCAATACCCTCAAGATGATCTGGAAGTTCAACAGCGTCTACGACCCTCGGCTCCAGATCGGCGACCACCAGCAGCCCGTCCGGTACGAGATGGCCCCGCCGCCCGCGCCCAAGGACGTGATCGATCCGAAGTCGATGTATGTTCACCCGGCGCATAACCACGCTCGAGTGCTCGATGACGCGACCCAGAGCTTCGTCAACCAGACCCGAATCAAGGCCGATGCCACGACCTGAGGCATTCACCTGCGATCAAATGCTGTTCCCGGGATCGAGTCAGACCTCGCGGGCCAGCGCCCAGCTTGGCTTGAGGTTCGGCGTCGCGCCAGGATCGGCCTCGGTCCCCGATCGGAGCCGGACAACCGCCCGGTGGAGCAGGGCGAAAGGGAGGGTGACGATGTAGACGATCAGGGTCATCGCGGCCACCAGCAGTTTCCAGTTGAGCTTGATAACGCGGACGGAGAGGCGAAACGTCCGGATCAGAAGACGAGCGGCCAAGGCGGGCATTGCCGCGACGAACTCGAAGAGGAGTCCGAAGATTAGGTCGAGGCAGATCGCGACGAACGCCTGAAAGCCGGTGTAGGAGCGGGAGATTCGTCCGCGATTTCCGAGCCGATACTCGGTCTGATAATGCAGCGCCATCCGACCGTTCCTTGCTGGTAGGGACCGGCGTCAAGAGACTCGCCGTTGGAGGAGGGAAATCCGCACCATGGTACTTCGTGCCTCCGTTCCGATTATTGAGGGGACCGGAAGTCATCCGCTCTACCGACGGCAGTGAGGTCTACGTTTCTTCCACCCGCCCGGGCTCATCGAGTTTTCCGAGTCGGCGAGGGACTCAAGAGCGGTGATCCGCGCCCTCGGTTTTCGCCCGCACTTCGCCGAAGAGGTTCGCGCCAAATCCACTCGCTCCGAAACGCTCCGCGGATGGATCGCCTGTGTTCTCTCACATAGAAGGAATCGACTCTTGCCGTGACCGCCGATCGTCGTATGATCTTGTTCGTCTCCGTGTCGCTCCGGGCCAACAGATCGTCGCTGCGAGGTCAGCATATCTCGGAGGACAAGGCGTTTCTGGGGGGTAGTGTCTCGCAATCTCACTAGAGGCATGTTAGGGTGAAATCAGCGGCGCATCGGTCGTTGGGAGACAGTCCGATCGCCGTCACCTGTCTTCACGCAGCTCTTGGGATATCGGACGGGCGCTCGCCCGTCGCCGTGCGGTATTCATCGATTGACTTCGGGGGGTGGATCGAACCATGTCAGAACGACGCCGCGGTTTCACGCTCATCGAACTCCTGGTGGTCATCGCGATCATCGCCGTGTTGATCGCCTTGCTACTTCCTGCCGTGCAGGCCGCACGGGAGGCGGCTCGCCGCGCCCAATGTACCAACAACCTGAAACAGCTCGGGTTGTCCATCGCCAATTACGAATCGGCCAATAACTGCATCCCCGTGGGATCCGTCTTCGGAGTCGGCGTCGCGCCTTGCACGTCGCCCGGCTTCGGCAACAACTGCCAGAACACGCCCTGGTTCATTCTGATGCTGTCGTTCATCGATCAGGGGCCGCTTTACAACTCCTTCAATGCCTCGATCGGCATGGAGGGGCCGGGTACGGCGGGTTTCGTCATCAACAGCACGGTCTTCACGACAAGGATCAATTCCTTCCAGTGCCCCAGCGACACGCCGCAGGTCTTCAGCTTCACGGCCGCAGCAGCCAATAGCGCCCCGCTTCCTCCGCTGCCGTGGTCGGCCACCAAGGGGAATTACGGGGTCAACTGGGGGAACCTGGATTACGGCCAGGGTGTCTACAGTCCGTCCAGCACCGGCTTCACCAGGTCCTACTTCCTGCAGTCGGCCTTCGGCGTCAATACCTCGGGAACCGGTCCCATCACGATCCGCATCGCCTCGTTCACGGACGGGACCAGCAATACGCACATCGCCTCGGAACTGCTGCAGGGGGCCCAGGACGACATCCGCGGGACCGTCTGGGTCGACAATCCCGGCGCGGGCTCTTACATGACGCGTTTCACGCCAAATGGCTACCAGGACTATATCCCGCTGATCGCGCCTTGGGCGGCCTTGGCGAGCGGAGTGGGCCTTGACAACGCGGACAACTTGGCCTCGTGGGGTGGTTCGAGCTTGGGCACGAGCCCGCCGACTCCCGGCTCGCTTTGCGACAGCCAACCCGGTCAGGGTTTGAAGTGCAACAACCAGGGAAGCGAGGGGGGCGAATACGTCGGCTCCAGGAGCCGCCATCCTGGCGGAGTCAACAGTCTCTTCGGCGATGGCTCGGTGCATTTCATGAAGAATTCGATCAGCCCCCTGACCTGGGTCCAGCTCGGGTCGATCAATGGCGGCGAGGTCGTCAGTTCGGATTCTTACTGAGCGGCCTGCGGGGATCGGCGAGCAAGCTCGGCTCGCCGATCGCCCCGACGTCTCAGTGCCAGGTGCCGGTTTCGCCGCTGGCGATCCAGGCCGTGATGGTGGCCGCGATCGAGTCGAGCGGGGCGACGACCTTCGCCGCTCCGCGGCGGATCGCCTCACGAGGCATGCCGAAGACGGTGCAAGTGGCCTCGTTCTGGGCGATGGTGAGCGAACCGGCTTCTCGCATCTCGAGCAGGCCGCCGGCTCCGTCGTCGCCCATCCCGGTCATGATCACTCCTGTCGCGAAGGGCCCCGCCGCCTGGGCTGCTGAGCGGAATAGCACCTCGACGCTGGGGCGGTGTCGACAGACCGGAGGGCCATCGACCAGCTCGACGCGATAACCGGCGCCCGCCCGGCGGATCAGGCCGTGCTTATCACCAGGGATGACCAGTGCCCGGCCCGCGCGGACCGGTTCGTGTTGCCGCGCCTCGGCGACCTCCAATGCGATCCTCGGGTCGTTGTGCAGTCGCTGGGCGAATGCCGGGATGAAGTCCTGCGGCATGTGCTGGACGATCACGATGCCCGGTGTCGTGACCGAGAATCCCGGGAGCAACTGCTGGAGTGCCTGGACGCCCCCGGTGCTGATACCCACGACGATGATCCGCTCGCTGATGCCGGCGTGCCGGGCATACGCATGCCGAGGAAGGATGGCATCGGCCGTATATCGCCGGTCGGAGATCCCCGTCGTGCGATCCTCGCGGAGCGAGAGGTGGCCGGCACGCGCCGCATTCCGGATGCTCTCCAGGAGGTTCTGCGACCAATCCGCCATCCGGTTGGCATTGGTCCAGTCGGGCTTGGCGATGACCTCGACGGCGCCCATCTCCAGCGCCGTGACCGCGCGTTCCGCCTGGGTTGTGCACAGTACGACCGGCATCGGATGCTGGCGCATCAGCTTGCGCAAGAAGGTCAGTCCGTCCATCCTCGGCATCTCGACGTCGAGGACGATCACGCCGGGCACGGAGGTCTTGAGCCGTTCCACGGCCTCATAGGGGTCCGAAGCCAGGACGACGCGGAATCGGGGATCCGACTCGATGATCGACTTGAGCCGCTGTCGCACCACGGCACTGTCGTCGACGATCAGAACCTCGATCTGCCCTGAATCGGGGGGAAGATTCGCCGGCGTGGCGCGGTCGCGAGGAGCCATGGCCGATCAGCCTTCCTTCTGGAATATGGACGGGGAGTGTTTGCGAAGTGATGTGGTCACTCCCGGGAGGATCTCGCCATTGCCCATCGCCAGCCATCCGCCGGGCCTCAGGTGCTGCGCCAGGCGATTCAGCAGGGCCATCCGCTCGTCCTCGGCGAAGTAGATCGAGACGTTCCGGCAGAAGATCAGGTGGAAGTCCGTCGGGACCGGCCAGGTGGTATTCCGCAGGTCGACATGTCGGAACTTCACCAGATCGCGGACCTCCGGGACGACCCGGAATGAGCCGTCGCGAGGCCCCTTGCCCAGCAGGAAGAATCGCCGGAGCCGCTGGGGCGAGACGCCCTGGACGTCCCGGGAGGTGTAGATCGCTCCGGCGGCGACTTTGAGCATCTCCAGCGACAGGTCGCTCGCCCAGATCTCGACCTTCTGCAACATAGCCGGGGTGAGCGTCTCGGCCAGGACGATGGCCATACTGTAAGGTTCCTGGCCCGAAGAACACCCCGCCGACCAGATGCGGACGGTCGTGTTCGGCGACTCCTTGAGCCAGGCCGCGATTTTCTCGGCCGCGAACGTAAAATGGGCAGGCTCCCGGAAGAACGAGGTGTGATTGACCGTGCTCAGGTCGATCAGCATCTGGGTGCCCCACCCCGCCGGCTCGAGTCGGAGCACCTGTTCGTGGAATTGCGTGAAGCTGTTGAAGCCCTTCGATTGGAGGCGTGATCGCAGGCGTGCCTGCATCAGGCCCATGCGATGGCTCTCGAGCGAGATGCCGATCTGATGGCGCAGGAAGACCATGATCGCAGCAAAGTCTTTCTCCGACCAAGCTTCGAAGTCCGGCGGGAGTGGCGGCGTGCCCGATGTTGCCACGTCACACTCCCTCACCGTTCAACGACCCCAGGGTCGAAAAGACACGATCCACATCCAGTACGAGCAAGAAGCCTTCTTGGTGACGGATCAAACCGCGAACGAAGCTGGTTGCTTTCCCAAGTCCTAGTTGCGGAGGTGGTTGCACCTCGTCGGGAGAAAACTCCAGGACATCGGAGACCCGGTCGACCAGGAGACCTGTAATATCATTGCCCACGGTCGACTCGACGATAAGGACGCAAGGCGCCCGCGTCTGCTTGGTATCCTTGGGCAAACCAAATGACATACGCAAATCATAGACCGGGACCACGTGCCCGCGGAGGTTGATCACACCTAATAAGAATCTCGGACCGCCGGGGACCTCTGTCAAGGCTTGCATGTCCAGGACTTCCTGGACGCGCATGACCTCCAGCGCGTAGCCCTCCCCACCCAGTCGGAAGACCACGAACGACTGTGCGTGATCCCGATCGGTTTCCATTCCGGTGTCCGTGACGACATTGACCATCATCCCACCTTCACATTACGGCCGACCGAGGGATGGGAATGACTCCGTGCCCGGTTCGATCCCGATGCCATGCGATGAGAGCCGAGAGTGCGCGAACAGTCTGACCGAAGGTCGCAAGGCGACGCCTTATTATGAGAATCGCTCGAAATTATCGTCGTCGTCAAGGTTAACGACCACACCTCCCCGCTGAGGGGGCCCGATATTGTTGGACGAGCCCGTGGCACCACCCGCGGATCCGGCGTGCTGAGAGATTGCCGGGGAGTGCCCAGGCGGCGTGGATTGCGAGTGGCCGACGCCACGAGGGCCATCGTCCCCAGAGGGTTGACCCAGGCGTTGTACCGGCGCGGTGAGTCGCCGGGGCGCGGCGGCCGGCGGCCGCACCCCGTGATTCAGCGTCGGCCTGGGCGGCGGTCCCCCTCCAAAGTATCCGTTCCCCGATGTATCGAGCTGAAAGAAATCGACTTTCTGCTGCAAGCTGGTGGAATGCGACGCCAGGTCGTTGGACGTTCCAGAGAGCTGGTGGCTGGCCGCGGCATTCTGCTGCACGACTTCCTCCAACTGGCTGACGCCGAGATTGATCTCGCGAATGGCGGCCATCTGTTCCTGAGAAGCCGCGGCGATCTCCTGGATCAAGTTCGAGGTGTCGCGGATCGAAGGGACGGTTCGGTCGAGCAACTTCCCCGCATTCTCGGCGACATCGACGCTTCTCTTGGCAAGGTCGCTGATCTGCTGGGCGGCGGCCTGGCTCCGCTCGGCCAGTTTTCGGACTTCGCCGGCGACGACGGCGAAACCCTTACCGTGTGCCCCGGCCCGGGCGGCCTCGATCGCGGCGTTCAACGCCAGCAGGTTGGTCTGATAGGCGATGTCGTCCACAATCAAGATCTTCTGGGTGATCTCGCGCATGGCGACGACCGTCTCTCGGACGGCTTCGCCTCCCTTTTCGGCCTGGCCGCTGGCCTCGTTGGCCATGCGGGCGGTGTCCCGGGCGTGCTGCGCGTTCCGGCCGACGGACGCATCGACCGACTGGAGGCTGCCGGCTATTTGTTGTAGCGTCGCCGCTTGCTCGGATGACCCCTGTGCCAGTTGATGCGCGCTGGAATTGAGCTCGTTACTCGCCGTCGAGACCGATGCGGTCATGGTCCGGATCTGGCTGATCAGCGCGGCCCACTTGTCGACGACCGAATTCAATTGGGTCGCCAGCTCGCCGAGCTCGTCGCCACGTCGGACATCGGTGCGGTTATACAGCTCACCATCCTGGAGCCGCCGGGTGACGTCGATGATCTGGAGGAGCGGGCGGATGAACCAACCGCCGTACAAGAAGCCCAGGACGATCGTGAGCACCAGCGCCACCACGAGGATGACGATGATCCAGAACTGGTTGTCGTAGATGGTCTTGTATGCCTCGGATTTGGGGACGACCGTCAGGATGATGTACCCGTGGCCTTTCGGGTCCGACCCGTCATTCGGGAACAAGATGGGAGCGAACCCGACCACTTCCGCCTTCTCGGAGTCGCTGCTGGTGGACGCCGCGACTTCATCCGCGTGGATATTTCCTTTGGTAAGCTTCGCCCCATCGGAATACCGGGTGTCCATGTTGCTGGGCTTGTTGTTGATCGTCGAGTCGACCGAGCCTCCATGCATCCAGCGGAAGAGGACCTTGTCTTGCGGATTGACGAGCAGGACTTGGGAGGGATCCAGCTTGAATTGCGAGAGCGTGTCGCGGATCACCTGGTTGATCTGGTCCCGTTCGGTGTCCGAGGGACTCCAGGGGGGCGCCGCGGCGTTTCCCGGGAAGTCCTTGCTGAACGAGTGGGCGAGCTGGGATGCGATCGCCTGGGAGGTCTGGCGGATGAGGATATTCTGCTTGGCCTTGAATTCCTCATTGGAGAGGAAGGCGAAAGCAGCCACGATGAAAGCGGGCACCAGGCCGAACAAGACGAGCGCGGTCGTGATCTGTTTTCGAAGGGTCAGTCTCATCGGAAACTCTCCGCCCTGCCACCGGCCGAGGGCGTGAAACGTGCACTCTGCTCGGCGAATCGTGATTCGGACACAAGGGCTGATAGATCGAGGATCAGCGAAACGGAGCCATCGCCCAGTATGGTGGCCCCGGAGAACCGGTTGACGCCGTGCAGGCCCTCGCCCAGGGACTGGATGACCGCCTGCACGCGCCCCAGGAGCCGGTCGACGGCGACACCGACACGCTGGCCGGCGTGTCGCGTCAGGAGTAATTCTTGCCGCGCCGGCAGCGGGCCGTCGGTGTGGAACAGATTTCGGAGCGAGACCATCGGCACCAGCTCGCCGCGGACTGCCACGCAGGGCCGCCCTTCCGCCAGTGCGGACCTGGTTCCGTTGAGCGCGACGCACTCCTCGACCTGGGCCAGCGGGACGACGTATTTCCCCCCCGCGGTCTCGACGAGCAAGCCGTCGATCAAGGCGAGGGTCAGCGGGAGGCGGAAGATAAAGGACGTTCCCTTGCCGGGCGTACTCTCAACCGCAACGCTGCCCCGCAATCCGCGCACGGCGTCGCGGACAACATCGAGTCCGACCCCGCGTCCTGAGAGTTCGGTGACCGTGTCGCGGGTCGAGAACCCCGGTTCGAAGATCAGGCTGACGACACGCGGATCATCCGGCGCGGTCCCCGGCGCGATCATCCCCAGCGCGGCTCCCTTGCGAACGATCTTTTCGCAGTCGAGTCCACGCCCGTCGTCCTCGATCCGGATCGCCACCCGATCCCCCTCGTGGCCGGCCGAGAGCGTGATCCGCCCCACCCGCGATTTGCCCTTCGCCAGCCGATCGGTCGGGCTCTCGAGCGCATGATCCACGGCATTGCGGATCAGGTGCACCATGGGGTCGCTGAGCCGCTCGACGATCGTCCGATCGAGCCGCGTGTCCTGGCCGATGATCCGCAGTTCGATCTCCTTCCCCGAGCGGTCGGCGAGGTCCCGCACAACCCTGGGGAATCGCGAGAATAGCTCGTCGACCGGGACCATCCGCAAGTCCAGGGTCGTGTCACGGATCTCCCGGCTGACCCGCTGCAATGACTCGAGGGCATGCATCCAGTTTCCGACCCCCGACAGCTCGCGGAGTCCCATCAGGTTATCCGAGAGCACCGCCAGCTCGCCGGCGAGGCCGACCAGATCGTCGAGCTGGCCCGCATCCACCCGTATCCGCGCGTTCGCCCGTTGCACGGGACGCTGGGGTATCGAGCCGTTCGAGGTCGATTTGAGAGCCAGGCCCGGGGCCGGTGCTATCGCCGGGACCGGAATCGGCGCCGATGGCGGGAGTGCAGGGCCCGGTTCCCTGACCAGGGCCGGCTCGGCCGGCATGATGGCCTCGGGGGGCCGATCCGAGGCCATTTCGTGGGGTCGAGCGACCGGCGAGGGGGCGACCGGTTCGCCGACCTTGACCCTGGCCCATTCGGCATCGCCGGTCCGACGCTCGATCGTCACGGTGCTGTCTTCGGTGAAGAACAGGAAGACCTCGTTGAGTCGGTCCGGTTCCGCATCCGTCAGGACCACGATCGTCCAGATCAGGTAGCACTGCTCCGGATCGATCTGGTCGAGCGAGGGGACCAGTTCGGGATCCGTGCTGATGTTGACATCGCCCAGCTCGCGCAGTTCGTCGAACACCCCGAGCGGATTGATCCCTCGCCTGAGGATATCCGGACCGGGCAGGAGGGTGATTCGATACTCGTTGGGCTTGTCCCCCCCGACTTGTCCCCCGTTCTTCGCGATCGGCGAGGGTTGCTGACCCATCTTCGGGTTCTTCCGACGAGGGGTCCGGGGCTTGGATGCCCCGTCGACCCCTTCCGCTCTGGTGGCCTTGCGTCCTGTTGGCTTGACTGGGGATGCGGGCAATTTCACGGCCGTCGGGGACGGTTCGGCAGTTATAGGCGCATTGCCCGGGCTCGCCTGGGCTTCCGACTCGCGTGGACGCGAAGAAGCGGCAGGCGGGGTAGGGGGGGGCGATCCCGTTGGAGGTCCTGTTATCGGTGCCGGACGCGGCGGGGGCTGCGAGGCCGCACCCCCGCCTCCGGGGGACTGGCCTTGCTTGGGCGTGCTACGCAACAAGGTGTTGAGTCGTTGCGAGAGCTCGGTGGAAGGGGGGATGGGCGACCTGGCCGCCTCGGCCTCGACCATGGCGGCAAGATGGTCGCGGGCTTCCAGCAGGGTGGTGATGATGTCGGAATCGACCCCCAGCGTGCCGCTACGGATGCGCTCCAGGACCGCCTCGATACCATGCGTGAACTCGGCGATTATCGCCAGGCCCACCATGGCCGCGGCACCTTTGAGGCTATGCGCCGCGCGAAACGTCTTATCCAGGTGCGCGCGATCCCCCTGACGCCGCTCCAGATCCATCAACCCCTCTTCGAGGCCGATCAGGAGCTCGCGCGCTTCCTCATAGAACATCTCGCGAAACCGGTCGTCCGAACTCTCTGACAAAGGCGTCACCCCTCCGTTTGGCCGTCTTGATCGAGAAATAACCCTCGTACGCGTCCGGAGTATCGTCCAGATGGGTTTCCTAGATTACAAGCCGCATCCAGGACGACTTGTCCTGTACTCGCCCGAGGGCGCCGCTCTCCGGATTCAACTTGATTATCCCCATTCTACCTCGTTTCCCGAAAGCCGACAGTTCTTACGTGGCTCAGCGTGGCAAGACCCGTCGGACCCATCGTCGTAAGTTTTCGCGATCGATCGGCTTGACGAGCCAACCCGTGACGCCGTGACGTTGTTGGGGATCGAACTCGCCCGGATGCCGGCAAGACAGGACCAGGACCGGTAGGAAGCGGTGCATGGGAAGATCTCGGACGGCGGCTACGAGTCCCAATCCGTCCAGATTCGGCATCTCCAGATCGGTCAAGAGGAGATCGCAGGGTGCTTCGCGCAGGACCCGGAGCGCGGCTTCTCCATCGGCAACCGAGACGACCTTGACATCCAAGTCGCTGAGCTGTTCGGCCACCCAACGCCGCACGGAAGCGCTATCATCCGCATGAACGATCGTCTTACTCATTTGTCCATCGTCCGTGGTCCATGGTCTGTCGTCCGGGATCGTGTGGCTCAGGACCGGGTCCCGATTTGCCCGAGGCTGGTTCGACGCCTGGAAACACCGTTCCGGAGTCGTGAGCCCGAGTCGGCGGGCCTCGGACAAAGCACTGAGCGACACGGGACTACAGACTCAGCCAGCAACCGATCGGAGCCATTCCGATAGGCCCGATCGCTCGGCCATCTCGACGCAGACACGCGGTGCATTCACCACATGCACGACCTGTCCTCGTTCTCCCCCTGTCTTCACGCAGGAAACCAGGAGTTGAAGGCCGGCGATGTCCCACGGTCCCGAATCGCTCAGATCGATCCGAACAGGTTTCCCTTCGGCCAGGGCATCGCGCAGGGTTTCTCGAACCGTCCCGACCTCATAGAGCGTGACGGGCCCCGTCAGCAGGATCGTCGGATCCTCGTTTGATTCGACTGCCATGCTACGATCCAGACTTGCAGGTTACCTTCCAAACTTGGCCAGACCGGAGCCCGGAAGATCGAGAGAGGACGTAATCGAGGGGCACCACCTTACGCTCCGAGTTCCTTCACACGCCGGAACCGGATGACATTTCAAGATTCTGCGCTGTACCCGTGGCGACCATCCACGCTCAGTGACCAGTCTATCACGCCGCAAGGGGCTTGGGGAGCGTCCAGGGAATCCGTCGACTGAAGCCACGATGGCTGAGGTTGCACAATGGGCGAGGTTCGTAACCGCAACTTTGAGGGGACATCGGACTACGGGCATTGCGCTGGTTTGCACTCCAGTGCAACGTTTCGCCGGGTCGCCTTTCCCGATCTCCGGGGACGGTCGGGAGTTGGCGTCGCGTCCCCGAACGGTCGGGACGAGGCAGGTCGTCTGCGGCGAGACTCCAGCCGTCGTGGCTCGCGGTTGTTGATGACTCGACTCGTCCGATCGATGTTCAGACGGACAGATTGTCATGGTCCCCAACTCGACGGCAATCGATGGTGTACTCTCCCAACACTGTTAGAATGGCGCGGTTTTGCAATTCCATTAATGCACCTATCCCGGATTCGGGCCGTTTTTCTCCCGAACCCTCGACCACGAAAGCAGATAAAAAATCCAAAGAAAATTGGAATTTGCGCGCAGCCGACCATGGCTCGCGCCCCGGAGCGAGGGGTAAGGAGTCACGATCGTCGGATCGGTTCATCGACCGGGGTCCTCTCGCGAGCCGCATCGAAACCGTTGATGTTCGGCGAGACGTGTCGAAAGAAGGGCAAAGGGAGATCGTCCAAGGCCAGGGCGGCGTCCATGGCCGATCCCGATCATCGCGCCCGACCGGAATTGGCCGTGGACTCTTCCTTCCGGCGGCCCGCGGGTTCCCTGACGATGAGATCCTCATGCTCTGCGACAGTGATGGTCGGAGCGTCCTGCCGCCGAATGTCCATCGAGCCGGACGATCACAGGGGGGTGACGTTGAAGTAAGGCCCCAGCAAGGAGATCGAGAAGAGCGCGTTATTGTAGCCGGACAACGGCTGGGAAAGGGCGAGGTTGTTCAACGGGGGTGGCGATTGGCCTCCGTCCGCCAGTCTCACGTCCATTGTCATGAAGGCATCGGTCGCGGTCCCGAAATCGAAGCTCACGACCGTGTTCCCCTGCGCCGGAATCGTCTCGGTGATCCACGGCTGCTGGACCTGCGGCACATCCAGATGGACGGTCACGGACAGGGCCAGGCCGGTCGTGTTCTCGATCCTCACGCTGTCGAGGCTCGACTCAGGCACCGGCGGGGTCATGCTCCCGGTGCCCTGTCCGGGGGTGGTGGAGGTCGTGGAGCCGGACCCGGCCACCGGGCCATTGGCGCTCTCGGTTTGACTCTCGAGGAAAACGTAAAGATCGTCGAGAATCTGCTTCTCGGTCGTGACGATCGACCTCGGGGAATGAGGGCGATAGAGGTTGATGTCGCTCTGCCACAAGGGGGTGAGCGCCTGGGATCCGGACGGAATCCGCGACGAGAGTCTCGTGATCTGGGCGCTTGCCTGGACGGTATCCTTGGTCCTCGCCTGTGTGCCCATAATGGCCCTGACGTCGCGAACGACCCCACTCAACATGTGCTCGGACGCGAG
>JBKQHM010000485.1:0-12008 GCA_052148775.1 Isosphaeraceae bacterium
GACTCCAACGCCACCACAGCCTCCCCAAGTACGATGTTCTGATCCAACCTCAACCCGTCTGACAGACCTTAAGTGGCCCAAAGCCAAAATCACGAGTCAAGACGAGCTTATTTTCAGGGAGTTCCCCTGGGTGAAGATGGATCGCTGATGAATCGAGGGTTCCGCCCTGGTCATGGCCGAGTCCTTGCCCGAGAGGACGACCTAAAAGTCCTCGAAACCGGGAGTGTGTGAGGTAGCCTTCCTCGCCTGCCCCACATTCCCGATTGCGTGTCGTTACTGAGGGGCGGGTGAAACTCACCGAATGATTGCTAAATGGAGTTCGGCGGGCTTTTCCCCATCGTGGCTGCATAGATGAGAGCCAGGGTTGCAACGGATACTCAGTCGCCGTTCCCCGCATCGCGATCGAGAAATCGCTCACCCCGGCCGGTGAGTAGCCAGTGGGGATGCGCGCCGGTCAACTCGATGAAGTGCAGAATCGTGGGCGCCGGGATGGTGCATCCGTTCTCATAGTTGTGCAAGGTACGGAAGGGAATCTCCAGGGCTTCTGCAAGGAGCGGACCGCCGTTCTTGCCGTAGAGATCGATGCGGATTTCGCGAATCCGATCGGCCAAGTCCATCTTAAGAGACTGCCACTCTGAGTTGCGAAGAGGTTTTTTCATGGAGTGTTCGCGTTCTCCAGCAGGGAGAATGCTGGACAGTTGTCAGTTGAGTGGATCAACCACCAATTGGATTCCGTCCCTGGCCGCTACTTACGACGCGGATTCGCGTGAATGACTTGCGATAGCCGATAGCGTGCGTTCTGATAATCTCCACGCGTTCGAGTTTAATCTTTCCTCTGACTGCAATCAAGACGAAATCACGACGAGAATCGCCAAGGCGGGAGGATGGTCGCCAAACTATGAGAACTGTCCTCACTGGGCCCTCCAGTTGGGAATCCTGGATAGCCGATTATTCTACTCTTACTTTGGCGTGTTAGCGAGCAATCCCTTGGCTTGAAGAGGGTAGAAGTACTCTACCTTGGGGGATTCCCGCATTCCAGAGGTCGGCATGCCGTCAGTCTCCAGGAGAAATGGATGACCTGATTGTGATCGGGAGGTCGAACGATCCAGATGCCCACCGAGACGGGGCGGATTCGGCGGCATCGTCCCAAATCACCCGGATTCGGGGGGTTCGCAGGTTGACACTTCCCTGACCTTATTCCAGTACGCTTGCCACGCTTTCCCTTGTGATCGGCGCCGAAATCTCGGCGCTTTGTCGCGTAAAGTGTCAAGTCGCCGTGTGGACGTTTGGGACGATCTCGGATTCGGCGTGAGAGTGTCCAGCACAAGCCTCAATCTACCAAAGGTTTATGTAGAATCACTGTAGGTTTCACCTCGAATCATCGAAAAAAACTCGACGGATTTGTCGCGACCAGAGTTGGATTGCGGTCATTAACAACGGAGCAGACAAGAGCCAACGAAACGGCTCGGGAGAGACCAGGTCGCGATTGGGGTGAGAGACGTGTTGCCGACTCAAGAATTGATTGACCATCTGGCGGATCGAATCGAACGAGCCTACACCCTTCGGCAACAGTCCTGGTGTCGTGGGTGTTCGACGCGGCGGGTCTGGTCGGCCGCGGCACTTCGATTATGGCAAGCCCATGTCGAAGACCCTCAACTGCCTTTGGATTGCGAATTATTCGTCGCGTCGCAGGTGATCAGCGAGTCGTTGAGTGATCCATGGTCGGAGCTCGCCCAGCCCGCGGCCGCTCGTCGGTTCCGTGTCCGAGTACTCAAGATCGTCTCCCAACTGCGGTCCGAGCTCTCCAGGGAGATCCGGCTCGCCGAGAAGCTGATCGAAGAGAAGGGGAAGGTCGGCTTCATGAATCTACCGGTGAATCACCGGATCTCTCCGCTGGGGTACTATATCGCGGCTCAGCGAACGGGGATGCCCGAACTGGCCGATCGATTCGCCATTCCCGCCGCCGAGCAGCATCGATCCTGCCCGCTCTATCGATTAGCGAGCCTGCCCTTCGTCTCCTCCGACTTGTATCCGTCGGGGCAACTCTCCGTCGATGCGATACCCGACAACGAGCTCCGCACTCCGAAGAAATTGATTGTCATGAATTAGATCTGGAGTCATCCTGAACCTGAGTCACATAGTATATAGCGGGATTGTCAACCTCTATTCCCACCCCGACCTCAACGGTGACTCCGCCTGAAGTTGTCGATCGGATCGCGACGAAAGAATTACGGACATCCTGATTATCCCAGTTGATATTCGGGATCGCTAGACCGCCATCCTCGCCTTTCCGAATTAGGCCGGCTCCCGTGGACGAGCGTATTCGTGTGGGCATTGGCCACATTGGTACGATCCCGATCCCGGCGGGTGCTCGCGTTTTTCATCGTTCGTCACTCGTACCCCCTGAACCAAATTGCCAGCCTCAATCCCTTTGCCGAAGGAGATTCTCCATGCGTACGCGCCGACATTTTCAGCCGAGCCTCGACTCCATGCCGAATCGGATCTCGCCCTCTGGATTGACGCTCCACGCCGTCGTCACGTCGCCGGTCGTCGCGGGGGACCACGGCGTGGTCGCATCCGGCGGAACCTCGTCTGGATTCCGCAGCGACGATAACTCCAATCCCACGAATACACCTACGGGAGCAGGGACGACATTGCTTATCATCCAGCCGGTCACCGTGCCGACGACCCTGATGTGCTGAGTAGGATCGTAAAAGCCCACGGACTGCCTGTCCGTCCGGAACTCCGGTGGTTTTCTCCAGGACTTAATGCGGAATGCCAGGAATCTCTTGGCATGCTCCGCGAAAACGGCTTGCGAATCCGATTTCGGCTTATTTTTTCGGAGTCCAATGCCTTGTGCTGGAAACACGAACACAAAGTTAGAGGAGGGAGCTTTCGAGTTTTGTCGCTATTAAAGCCGAAAAGAAAGGTTGTAGATGCGATATGTTGGGCTTCGAGTCACTGCTCGGTTCTTTTTTGATCTGGCGTGATGGAGCCGGCCTGTTAAGTTCGTTTGGCTTCGAGAGCCATTCCATTTGGAGGTGAAGTATCTTTCCACTTCTCGTTCGACGATTTACTATAATCATCATGGTGAAATTGTCGGGCGGCGGACAATCCTTTATGCTGAAACGGTCGTTTCACCCGTACAGCAAAGGTTTGCTCCTACGAGTGGAGGTGTTTCGCCATGACGATGATGTCTCGTTCGGACGTGGGTACAGACCTCGCGGGGGTGCTGCAACAGGCGCATCGGGGTGACCCCTTGGCCTGGGAGGCGATCTTTCGGGAGTGCTATCCCAAAGTGAGGCGGGTTGTCCGCCGCAAGTTGAATCGTTCGATGAGGTCCTTGTACGATTCGACCGATTTCGCCAGCGACGTCATGAAGAGCTTGGCGGCCAATATCGGCCACCTGCAATTCCCCTCGATCGATTCCCTGCTCGCCTTCTTGGCGCATGTTGCCGAGCAGAAAGTGATCGACGAGTACCGCCGCCGCCACACTCTCAAGCGTGATATCACGCGAGAGAGATCCATCCTATCAGGCCATGAGGATAACGGGCCTGTCCAGGTGCCTTCCGGCGATCCGACTGCCAGCCAGCTCGCCCAAGCCAACGAAGTTCATGAGCGCCTCTTGTCCGGAGCCGATGAGACGGAGCGCACCATCATCGAGTTGAGGCAACAGGGATATTCGACGGCGGACATCGCCGAGCAGACCGGTTGGAATATTCGCAAGGTCCAGCGTTACTTGAAAGATCTCCTGGATTCGATGGATGAATCGGGAGGTTGAAGATGAAGTCGCTCCTGGCTCCATCCCGCTGCATCGGCGAGACCGATCGCGTGGATCCCGCCGTGGAATTGCTCGAAGACGCATGGCGGCGTGGCAAAGCGGATTTGAAGCGCTTTTGGATGGAGCAGAAGCGTTTTATCGCGGGTCAGGAAGATGACCCCGTTACGCTGCTTTCCGAACTGATCAAGACCGATCTCCGGTGTCGTTACGCGCGCGGCGAATCTCCCTCGATCACCGAATACCTCGAATCGTTCTCCGAGTTGCGTGGGAGTGACGACCGGATCCTGAGTCTGATCTACGAGCAGTTTTGCCTGGGAGAAGAGCGCGGCGACAAGATCGACGTCGAGTCCTTTTGCGAACGCTATCCGCAATGGAAAGACTCGCTCCTCTCGCAACTCCAATATCATCGGTTATTCAGTAAGGCCGCCGGGCTGCGTCCCGAGCCCCCGCCCTTCCCGAAACCCGGGGATACGTTCGAGGAATTCCAGCTCCTCTCGTTGCTCGGCGAGGGTGGGACATCCCGAGTCTTCCTCGCCCGAGACCTGTCCCTGGGGGGAAAGCAGGTTGTCCTGAAGGTCTCGCTCGACAGGGGCCAGGAGCCGAAGGCCCAGGGGGCCCTGGATCATCCCCATATCGTGCCCGTCAATTCGGTCGTATTCGGCGACCGTCAGATGCGCGGCCTCTCCATGCCTTTCCGCCCGGGCCTGCCGCTGGATACGTTGATCAAGCGTATCAAGCCCGAGAGCCGGCCCCGCGGCGCCATGTCATTGTGGCGGACCCTCCTCGAGGGTACGGAGATCCCCGACAGGGCTGAGTCGACGGAGCGGACCGGGGTGCTACGTCCGGCCGTCGTGGGTCGGGGAACGGGGCCGCAGGGCGATGGCTGGGACGGATTCCCCTTGCGAGGATCCTATCCCCAGGGGGTCGCGTGGATCGTGATGACCCTGGCGCAGGCCCTCGATCACGCGCATTGTATGCGGACATTTCACCGCGACGTCAAGCCCGGCAACGTGCTACTGACGCTCAGCCACGGCCCTCAGTTGCTCGACTTCAACCTGGCTGAATCGCCCCATTCCGTCACGCAGGCCGAGGCCGCCATGCATGGGGGCACACTCCCCTACATGGCGCCGGAGCAGATCGAAGCGTTCCTCGACCCGAAACTCTGGGGGAAGGTCGGGGCGAAGGCTGATATCTACTCCCTTGGGCTGGTCCTTCGCGAGTTACTCACCGGACAGCAACCCGACTTGCCCGCCGAGACGATCTCGCCGCAGCGTGCCATGCGTCTTCTGCTCGACCGGCGGCCGCGGCTCGACCTCGCCGTGTCCCGGTACAACCCGTCGATCCCGCGCGCGCTCGAGGCAATCGTGGCCAAGTGCCTGGCGTTCTCGCCCGACGATCGTTACTCGGATGCACGAGCCCTGGCGGACGATCTTCGTCGATTCCTCACCCACCGGCCGTTGGTGCACGCCCTCAATCCTTCGCGACGAGAGCGAATCAAGAACTGGGCCTTCCGAAACCGACGCGCGATAGCCGGAGTCGCCGCCGTGATCCTGGTCGCGAACGTCCTGGCGACGCCTGTCCGCAGAGGTTTCGAGAATCGGTTCGTCCCGATCGAGACCTCACGGTCCTTCCAATCCGCGGTAAGGACCCTCGAAGACGCGGAATCCCTGAAACCTGGAAGGTCCACGGATGATCTCGTCGAGCCATTTGATGAGCTCATGAAGACCTATCCCGAATCGTGGCAGCCCAAGGTCTACCTCAGCTTTGTCCGCGACCTTAACAACCCGTGTAGTCAGGAGGCCGAGCGCCTTTTCCGGGAGGCTCTCAGTCTTCCGGGGGTACACAACGACCTGATCGCATGGGGCAAGACACACCCGAAGTTCGTCGGGCAACTCGAACGATTCGCCAGTCGTCGGTTCGATCACGCGGATTCGTTCTTCAAAGATAGACCGGAAGCGAGTCTGGAGGAGAGGCGTCCGATTCAGAGAGAGCATGTCAGGCTGGCGAATGAAGCGCTTCAAATCGCGGTCGAACTCCAGCCTGATTCGTCGTCGATCGTCAAGCTGCTTGCATTGTCCGAGCTCGTCATGGGCGAGTACACGTCGGCCTATGAGAGGATCATAAAAGAGATAGACGATATCTATTCGCAGGCCGATAAGGACCACTGGAACCCGAACGACATCGAGTCGGAGCTCCTCGAGCCCTGGTATATCCAGTGCCAGATCGCGATCGAATGGGCCGATCAAATCCGTGCCGGCGAGACCGTTGGCGCCGCGAAAGAGGCCCACGACCTCTTGCGGAAAGTGGAGAAAAGGGCCAAGTTCTGCGCCGCCTATGTGCACCTTCACAAGAGCCCGATGAACAGGGACTACCAATTCTGCATCGAGAACCAATTACTGGTTGAGCTCGGCCTGATGGAGACCGGGGTGGATCTCGGTGCGCTCCAGGAGGCCGAGAAGAGTCTCACTCGAATCAAGTACTACTTGTTGCCAGAATATACATCATATCTTGAATCTGTCGCCGGCAAGCTCGAATCGGTCGAGGTTCGACGACTGGTCGCCCGGTTGAACGACGCCGCGAACCGCCTCCACCTCCAGGAAGCCGTCGGCGCGATCGGCGGCATGGCGCTGATGCAGGTCTTGGAACCCACGGCGAGTCGTTCCATCTCGACCTGCGAAAACGGCTTGGGAGAGGTACCTTCGGGACCTTGAGCCAATTCCTTCCCGAGCCCGATCGATTTCCCGCCGATCCTGTTCTAGGCTTGAATCAATCGAGGGCTATCGTCCCTGGAGTGGTGTCACTCACGGGGAGGAATCACGTCCTACTCGGTCGCTACTCGGTTCCGATCCCTGAATCGTTCCGAACGGGAAGGGACAGGAACCACGAACTCCCGAAGCCGGTGCCCTCTTATTGCAGGAATTGCGATGACGGATTTAATCGGTCAGATCTGGGCCGGGCTCAACGACGCCGGCCTGCCCGAGGTAATGCTTTATCTGCCGGATGGATCGGCCTACCGTTGCCACTGGGACGATACGGCCGTCATCGGTCAGATCCGCGTCGCGCTCCTGGCCGATCAGGATCGTAAGATCGTCCGAATCATGCCGGTCCACGGATGTCAGGGGATCGGCATCGCCGCTCCCAAGGGGACCGATCCGGCAGGCTACCGTTCGGTGGTGCAACAGAAGCTCTGCGAGAACCTCCAGAGGGATCACCCCTCCCATGTGATGACCGATCAACGGGTCGAGTCGGTCGAACCCGACCCCGGGGCACGTGGGTGAAACCGGGCGTGGACCTGGCGAAGGCGACTCAACTCGACGCGAGTATAGATTTGGGTCGTGGAGATGGAGGCATGGCCGAGCATTTCCTGCACGACGCGGAGGTCCGCACCCCCGGCGAGGAGATGAGTGGCAAAGCTGTGTCGGAGCGTGTGCGGACTGGCCGCGGCGGGAAGACCGAGCTCGCGGACATATCGCTTGACGATCGTCCAGACGGCGATCCGGGTCAGGGGGCGACCCGACTTCGAGACGAAGACGCTATGGGTCTCTGGTCGTCTCGACACCAGCCGAGGTCGGTCTCGCCGGAGATAGTCCGTCAAGGCGGCAATCGCCCGGGAGCCCAGGGGGACCCGCCGCTCCTTGTTCCCCTTGCCCACGCAACGCACCAGGCCGGTCACCAGGTCCAGGTCCGCCGGCCGGAGTCCGGCGACCTCCGAGGCCCGGCATCCGGTCGCATAGAGGGTCTCCAGGACGGCACGGTCTCGACGTCCCAGCGGATCATCAAAGTTGGGGGCGGAGAGCAGTCGATCGACCGCGGAGGGGCTCAAGACCGTCGGCAGGCGGTCCCAAACTGCTGGCGCGATCAGAAGCTTGGCCACGTTGTCCGAAAGTCGGCCGTCGAAGACCAGGAATCGGAAGAACGTCGAGAGGCTCGCGAGGTGGCGACAGACACTCGTGGGTGCCAGCCCGGACTGATTGAGCGATTCCACATAGTCGCTCAATGTCGAGACATCGAGCCCGGCTAATGGGCCAGATGCGGCCACCCGCCGCCACCTGATGAATCGCATCAGATCCGCGCGGTAAGCGGCCAATGTATTGGGTGATACGCCACACTCCGCCATCAAGTAATGGAGGAAAGGGCCGATCGGATCAGCGTCTCGCGCCGGTCGAGGCCGTATTGTCGCCATGAATGATTACCTGCCCGGATTTTGCCTCGGTCGCTCTCGCCTAGAAGGCATCGGTCAGCCTGTTGGAGAGCTTGACCGAACTCGGGGCAACGGGCAGAACATTCTTGTCGACGGCGAATGAGGCCGTGGCTTCGACCGTTCACTCCTCGTCGTCATTGCCGTGAGTTGGGCAGGGAGGAAACGATTTCGTCAGGCGATATGGCCTTGCCAGGTGGTCAATCGGCCCACGAGAACTCACGCGCCAGATTCTGTTCATCGGCACGGCCACGCAATTTCTCGAGTGCCCTGTCTTCGATCTGGCGAACGCGTTCCTTGGAAACGCCGAGGATCCGGCCAACCTGGCTGAGCGAGAGCCGCTCACCACCTCCCAGGCCGAATCGAAAGGTCAGGACCTGTTGCTCTCGTGGTCGCAAGATCTCCATCAAGCGACCGACCGTCTCATCCGTATCGACCTGCGAGGTGCGGTCGCCCTCGGGATCGCTGATCGTCTGGAGCAGGCTGAAATTCGCGTTGGAATGGCGGGTCGCGTCGAGCGAGACGGACGGTCGAGTCGCGGTGTGGATGAAGCGGATGAGCATGTTGGAGGACAAGGATTCCTCGTCGGCCGTGGGACCCTCCGGATCGAGGCCCTGCTGTTCCTTCTGCTCCTGGGCCTGTGCGAGCTGGCGGAGGTGGCGTGGTGTCAGCCGGACGGGGTAGGCCCCGGAAGCGACGGCACGCTGCATCGCCTGCCGTATCCACCAGGTTGCGTAAGTCGCCAGCTTTGTCTGGTGTGTCAGGTTGAAGCGATCGATCGCCTCGAGTAGGCCACAAAAGCCTTCTTGCATCAGGTCGGAGTACGGAACGCCTCGCTCGCGAAAGCGCTTCGCTACGTGGGCCACGAGTTTCATGTTTGCCATGGCCAACTGGCCGCGTAACTCCGAATACCGGCGATACACGGCGCCAAGCCGGACCTGTTCGGGGCCGCGCCCGGAGTACATGTGGGCGATGTACTTGGCCAGGACTTGCGGTTCGTCTCCCGCGCGCGGGACCTCGATGCCTTCGAGATCGGCCAGTGCCAGGGCTAATTTACCCTTGCAATCGGCCAGTTCCTGGAGCATGGACCGCTCGCGGGTCGGGGTCAATACCTCGGTCAGGGCTCTGTCCAGATCCGTCAGCCCGTCGACCTTCGAGGTCGCTTGCCGGGTTCTCATAGCATGTCCTTTCTCGAATCGACTCCATGGTATCAGACGATCGCGATTAACCGGGGCCTTGCCCCCCGACGGTCCTGGTGCCCTCGACGGGCACGGAAGGAGACAGCAGGGCGATCCCGCGGGCGAATTCCCCGAGATGGGCCATCCGGTCCCCAAAACTGGCATAAACCAACCGGGTGCGTAGTTCCTGGCCGAGCGCCCGTCCGCCGACGATGACAGCGGCACCGACCGCGGCGGCATTCTCGTAGAACGATTGGTATTCTCGAACAAATTGGTCTTCATCTTTGAGATAGTTGACGGAAATGAAGACCAATCTGGGTCGGTGGTTGAGGGTTGCCTGGCCCAGGGAGCGTAAAGGGAGGTTGCTCCCCAGGTTGCGCACTTGCCAGCCCTGCTCGCGGAGCAACAATTCCCCGAGCAGGCAAGCCAGGACGTAAGGATCCCCCTCCGGCGTCGCTCCCAGAGCCAGAGGACCGGAATTGACGTGCCGGAGAGCCACGCGGTCGATCAGCCCACGGACGGCAGAGGCCACCGTCAGCGTCGCCTCGTGTTCCTGGTAGACATCCAGGGAGCCGGCCATCCAGCCGTGGCCGATTCGTGCCATGAGCGGGCCTATCACCTGGTCGGCCAGATCGACGGCCGTCCGACCTGATGAGTAGAGCGAATGGATCAATTTGGTCGCGTCCTGGACCCGGCCCTCCCGAAGGAGCGATTCCAGGAACTCGACGACCTGCTCCTGGGCCACCCCTTCCATGCCCGCGATCCGAGATTCGGAGAGGCCCTGTTCCTTCGCCAATCGCACGGCTTCCGACAACGGAATCAACCGGTGCTTGCCCACGGTTCGAGCCGCCCGGATCGTACCGCAATCCACCCATCGCTTGACCGTACTCACACTCACGCCGAGTTCGTTGGCGACCTGTTGCGTCTTGAGATAAGGTTCGGTGGGGGTCATGGCTACTCCTTTGAACGGTTTGAACGTTTCTATCATAATCGACTTCGGTGGCAGCGGGAAGGGGTTTCCTTCAAATTCTCGTGATTTCCAGGGATATCGGTGGTCTTGCCGAAGAATCGTGACAATTGCATGCACGGATGGCTGTTCTGGCCTGATGAACGGTTTGATCGATTTTGGCTGCTGTCGCCATGGAGTCGATCGATCCGCGACCGGTCGGCTGAGAGCGCCGGGGATCGTCGGGGCCTTGGCCCTCACGGCGGCGTCTGGTAGGTTAAGCACCCGTCGCGATGAACCGGTCTGTTGTCGCGGTGCCGGCATGGAGAGAGTCGACCCGCATTCAAGGCGATCTCTCTTAATCCTTTTCGATAGCCGATCCAGCGTGACGGATCGGGAGGAAATCGTTCATGAGTGCGCCCGCGTTCCCTTACCATCGAGATCGGCTGATTGAGTTGTTGAAGCGCGACGCGCTCAAGCTGGGCACCTTCACGCTCGCCAGCGGTCGCACGTCGCACTACTACGTCGACGGTCGTAAGGTGACGCTGTCTTCCGAGGGAGCGGCGCTGATCGGATCGGGCGTCCTGGATCGCCTGATCGATCACCCGGAGGTTCAAGCGGTCGGTGGTCTCACGATGGGTGCCGACCCGATCGTGGGGGCCGTCCTGTCCCTGGCGGGCTCCGTACGGTGGGATGATCTCCGGGGTTTCCTGGTCCGCAAGGAGGCCAAGACCCATGGTACGGGGAGCCGCGTTGAAGGGCCGCTGGAGCCCGGTTCCACGGTCGCCATCGTGGATGACGTGGCCACGACGGGGGGCTCGTCCCTCCAGGCGGTCGATGCGGTCGAGGCAATGGGTTGCAAGGTCGGCCTCGTCATCGTTGTCCTGGACCGACTCGAAGGTGCCGCTGCCGCCTTCGCGGCCAGGAATCTTCCGTTTCACTCCCTGCTGACGATTCGAGACCTGGGCGTCGAACCGCTCCAGGGGCCCGGGATGCCTTGAGCCTGAAGCAGGGCCGATCGCTCGCCGCTCGCCGCGGATTACGACCCATGGAGACGAGCCTGCACCGATCGTTGAAGGAGCGGTATGCAACCGGGGGGGGCCAGCGTCCCGAGGTTGTCATTGGGGGGTTCCGCGTCGACGCGGTCGACGACGCGGGACGCCTGGTCGAGGTCCAATCCGGTCCACTGGGCCCTTTGCGAGGCAAGCTCAGCCGGCTGCTGGTCGAGCACCGAATTCGCGTCGTCAAGCCGGTCCCGCTGAAGCGACGGATCGTTCGGAGAACAAGGCCAGACGGTCCGGATCTCTCGTCGCGGTGCAGTCCCCGTCGTGGCGTTCTCCTCGACGTATTCGACGACCTGATCGGCGTGGTTCGGGTCTTTCCCCACGCCAACCTCGAAATCCAGATCCTGGGGGTTACGATCGACGAGATCCGGGTTCCCCGTCGACGACGGCCCGGTTATGCCGTCATCGATCGACGGCTCGGTGAGATCCTTCAATCCGCATCGCTGCGGGATGCCCGCGACCTCTGGGGGCTATTCCCGGATGGTCTGGACGGACGGGATTCATTCACGACCCACGACCTGGCCGAACAACTCGGACGGTCGTTGTGGTTCGCCCAGCGGGTTGCCTACTGCCTCCGATTGACCGGAGCCGTGAGAGTCGTGGGGAAAGCAAGTAACCGTTTGATCTACATCAGGGAGCCTTGAGGGCAGGGGAGACTGAAATGGCTAGACGAGTTGGTGCGAGACGGCCAGGTGCTCGATTTGTCTCGACGGTGATCTTCGGCATCGCGATGGCCGCGGAGTCTGGATCGACGATTGCGGAAGAACCGGATCTGCTCGAAGGCCGGGCCGGGGTTTCGTCGACCGAACGGATCGCCGAGATGCCCTCGATGGCCCGCGCC
>JBKQHM010000486.1:0-11932 GCA_052148775.1 Isosphaeraceae bacterium
GTTGCGGTGTGGTGGCGTGGGGCCGGTCGCGCGCCTTGATCATCGGGCTGCCGCTATTCCGGGTGCTCACGAAGGGTGAGTTGCGTGCGATCGTGGCCCACGAACTGGCGCATCTGGCGCGGGGGGACGCAACCCTGGCGGCCCGTTCGGCCCGTTTTGTCGAAGCACTCGGGCAGGCCCTGGAGCGAAACCAGCTTCGGCTACGCGGGCCCCTCGGCGCCTGGGCGCGGTTTTGCTCGCGCGAGTCGTCTCAACTGATCGAGCCAGTCGCACGCTCGCAGGAGGTCCGGGCCGACCGGCTCTCCGCGGCCATCGCCGGCGGCAGCGCCGCGGCCTCCGCGCTGGTCAAGGTCGCACTCGTGCAGCCGCTGTTCCGAGAGATCCTCGATGCCTATGACCCGGCCGAGGCAGGCGACGAGAACCTCTATGCGTTCTTCCGTGCCTTCTGGTATCGGCTCCCGGCCGACGTTCACACGGCGATGCGGCTCAGCATCCTGACGCGACGTCATGACAAGTTCGATCCGGCTCATCCCCCCCTGCCCGACCGCGTCGCGGCGCTTCAGTCTTATCCCGACCCCGTGACCCACAACGGCGACGCACACCCCGCAACCACCTTCCTCGGCGACCCGGAGATCTTCGAGCAGATGCTCCACAACCGGCTCTTCGGCCTGCCGGCCGTCGAGCCGAGCGTTTTCCATCGCGCCGGGACATGACGGCGCGTGGCGGGCTCCTCCTCGCGGTCACGCGTGGATGGCACGACGAGTATTTCCCGATCGCCCTTCCTCGGGGCTACTTCGGGCCTGCCCCTGCCTTGAGATGGCGGTCGAAGAAGCGAAAGGTCTGGTCACGGGTGTGCTCCATCTCCGCGCCACCCCAGCCGTGCTGGGCCCCGACCAGGAGTTCGACCCGGCCCGGGACTCCGGCGGCGGTCATCGCTTCGGCGAGCTCGATCGCCTGGGTGAAGGGGACCAGCGGGTCCTTCGTCCCCTGGAAGGTCAGGATGGCCGCATCGTCCTTCGACACGTAAGTCTTGGGTGACGCCTTGGCCGCCAGCTCGGGCTTCGCCTCGGCCGATGCGCCCAGGAAGTCCTTGACCAGTCCCTTGGAGATGTCGGGGATGTCCTTGGACCCCAGATCGGTCGGGCCGAAGTAGTTGACCACCGCCTTGATGCGGGTGTCGGGGGCTCCGGGCGAGGGATCGCCCTCGAGCCCGTCGCTCGGTCCCGTCACGCCCAGCATCAGGGCCAGGTGACCTCCGGCGGAGAAGCCCATGGCCCCGACGCGATCGGGGTCCACCCGATATTTTTTGGCGTTCGACTTGATCCAGCGCACCGCCGCCTTGACGTCCTGTACCTGGGCCGGGAAGACCTCCTTGGGACAGAACCGATACTGCGGCGAAAAGGCCACATACCCGCGCCCGGCGAACTCGAGTAAGACCGGTCCGACATCCCCCTTGTTACCCGCTCGCCAGGCGCCGCCGTGGATCACCAGGACGGCCGGGAACGGCCCCTCGCCCGCCGCGGGGCTCGCCACGTCGAGTTTCAGCTCCGTCGAGCCGGCCTTGGTATAGACGATATCGCGTTCGGCCTTCGACTTCGGCTCGTCGGCGCGAGTCGTGGCCGGGATGAGGCCCACCATCAGGATCGGAATTCCGGCGATTCGTAGGGTCGCAAGTCGTTGCCGCATCCGGGTGTCTCCTCGCTAGAACCAGAGGGATTTGTCCACGACGTTGAGGAACGCCTCGCCGCGCGCGAATCGCCCGACGTTCTCGACAAGCGTGGCCAGGTGACGCGCGGCGATAACCGGCGAGTATCCGGCGGTGTGCGGGGTGAGGATGACATTGGGGAAGTCCCAGAGCGGGTGCTCTAGCGGCAACGGCTCGATCTCGTAGACGTCGAGCGCCGCGCCGGCCAGCCGTCCGGCGCGCAAGGCGTCGACCAGGTCGTCGAGGATCACGATCGCGCCTCGCCCGATATTGATCAGGTAGCTGGAAGGCCGGAGATGGACCAATGTCTCCGCGTTGAACCAGCCGGTGGTCTCCGGGGTCTGGGGTGCCGCGATCACCGCGAAATCGCTCCAGGCCAGTAGCTCGGGAAGCTTGTCGACCGGCAGGATCGTTTCCACGCAGTCGGGGGTTTCCAGGCGATCCGGGAACCGGTCGACGCCCCGGACGGTCATCCCGAAGGCGCGGGCTCGTCGAGCGATCTCGCAGCCGATGGCTCCCATCCCGATGATGCCCATTGTGGCCTGGGGAAGATAGATCGTCGCGCGGTCCATCGCATTGACCACCCCGGGGCCGGTCGTGTTGCTCACCCGCGCCGACTCGCCGCCGGCCGGTTCGTAGCGGTGCTCGATCTGCTGTCGGACGTAACGATGCAGGTTGCGGGCGAAACACAGGACATACCCCATCACCTGGTCGGCGATTACGTCACCGAAGAGCCCGCGCACGTTGGTCATCACGCACGAGTGGGCTTCCAGCTCGGGGAACATGTAGTGCTCGAGGCTGGCGGTGAACGACTGCACCCATCGCAGTCGATCGGCCTTCGCCAGCATCGCGGGCGTGATCTTGCCGATGAAGGCATCTGCGCCGGGCATGGCGGCCTCTGCCTCGGCGGAGTCGGCGGCGTTGACCCACTCGGCGGCCGGCGCGGCGGCTTGCAGAGCGCGGAACCGGTCGGGCTCGACGGCCGGATGAATCACCAGTTTCATGGGAGCGTCTCCGGTGGGCAGGGCGTCTTCGCGGGGTTGCGGCAGAGCGTCGTCAGATACCGGGCGATTCGCGCGGCACCGTCGGCGGGAAACGGCGGCGGGCCGGGCTGGGTCTGGAGGGCTCGGTCCAGTGCCCGGTCGAGCCGGAGGGCCTGAAAGTCGCTCGATGAGATCGGCACCCCGCCGTCCCAGTCGCGCAGAGCGCGGTCGAGCGAGCGGAACTCGGCGAATCCCCTCCGCGGAGGATAAACCATCGGCGTGCCGCTGGCCATCGCCTCGCACCCCGTGCCATAGCCGGCCTTGGCGACGACGGCATCGCACGAGGCGATCAAATCCCCGCCGGGCCAGCTCGGCGACGGGATCACGTGCAGGTTCGCCGGCTGACCGCCCGGAACGCGATCATATCCGACAAAATGGATTCCGCGCACGGCGTACCGATCGAGCCGGGACCAGTCCATATCGCTCTGGCCATACCGGCCGATGTAGAGGTAGACCAGCCGCTCGCGTCGCGACAGGCCGAGGTGACGCACCAGCTCGGCACGTCGGTTACGCCCATGGTTGGCGACCATGCCGACGTCGATCGTCGGATTCAGCCATTTCATCCGAAGCGCCGGCTGAACGCGAAAGATGGCCGTGGCGTGACGATAAGCCGCACGGAGCTCGGAGACAAGTTTGATCGCCTCACCACCCATGTTTCGGGCATGGGGCGCATAGATGTCCGCCCAGGTGAAGTTGGACATCAGGAAACCGGGGATTCCCGCGCGTCGCGCTGCCACCAGCGGGACCCACGGCGCATCGCAGAGGATCGCGGCAATCTCGTGGGTGCGGAGCCAGTTCACTTCCTCATCGATCCTCGACATCGCTTCGGCATGGATCTTGGCCGCCAGACGGATTGAGGCCGGTCCGTCGGTCGCGGCGCTGTCTCCCGGCGGATTCACGGCCCCGGCGTCCGACACGTACGCACCCAGCTCGATCGGACGCGTCACCCGCTGGCCCCAGTGATTGAACAGGTTCGGGTTCGAGCGGATCGAAACCCGGACCCCTGGCGGAATCCGGTTTAACACGGCCGCCGTGCGGTTCAAGTGGCCGAAGCCATGGCTCGTCACATAGACGGCCAGGCCGCCCCTCCGGCGAGAATTCGCCGAAGGGCCAAGGTCGGGGTTCGGTGAAGGCGGCATTCCGGAGACCCTCTCGTGACTCGTTAACGGCCGGTCGAAACGGAGGGGACCACCTTGCACAAGGGGGGAGCGTCGAGCTTGCTCCTCCTGACCAGCGACCTCTGACGATCGACCACGGAAGAGCGGCCGATCCAGAATACGCCCGCCAGCGTCAGGGCTCCTCCGACAATCAGGCTGGGCGTGAGGGCCTCTCCGAAGAGCCAGGCGCCCCAGAGCACCGTCAGGATCGGCGAGACATTGCTAAAATTGGCCACCTGACTGGCATCGAGCCGTCGCAGGGCGAGGTTCTGGCACGCGAGGTTAACCGGCGTGATCACAAGCGCGAGGAATGCCAGGGCGATCCACGCCGGTGCGGAAACCTGGGCGAGTGGGGGGATTTCCGGCGCGGCGAGCATTGCGATCGGCAGGTGCAGGAGTGAGCCGGCCATGAAGGTCGCGGTTAGGACGGGCAGCGAGCCGTGTCGCATGATCAGCGGCTTGCTCACCGTCAGATAGCCTCCCCAGGAGAGGACCGCGCCGATGAGCAAGAGGTCGGCCATCACGACCGATCGGGTTTCGAAGTGCGAGCCGGCCCCATGCCAGGCGCTCCCCACCCCGATGATGACCACGCCCAGGACGCTCGCCAGCACGCCCCAGAGCCGGCCGAAGTCCGGGCGCTCCAGCCGCATCGCCCAGGCCAGTAGCAGGACGACCAGGGGACAGGTCGCGTAGAATAACCCGACGTGCGAGGTCGGGCCCAGTCGCGCAGCGTTGAGGAAGAACCCCTGATTGACGGGCACGCACAACGCCGCGCCGGTCAGCAGTAGCGGCCAATCTCTGCGAAAGATTCGCCACAGGCTGCCGACATCGCGCACCACCGCGAGCAGGCAGATCCCCCCGACCCCGAACCGGATGATCGGCACCCAGACGACGGGCAGGTCCCTCACGATGTAACGGGCCGCCGCCGCGGTGGTCGACCCGAAGACAACCATCATGGCCACATAGACAAACGCTCGATAATTCCCCTCGTCTTGCCGGGCCGTGACCCCGGCGGCCCAACTCGTCGGTTCTCCCTCGCCATCCCCGATTCGCGACATGTGTCTCCCCGCCGTTTCCACGCTCGAACGCCACCGACTCGCTATCCCAATAAATCATACTAAGTGCGAGGGCAAGTCGAATGTTCGTGAAACGATCGCCTCGCGAGTTCTCCCGCACGGATCGGACGCAAAGCTCGGAACGCGGGTTCGAACGGATTCCCCGGCGGCTCAGCCAAATGCGTCGTCGAGCCGGGTCGGTCGAAGAACCTCGACCTCCCGGAGATTCCCGGCTACGATGGCCATCACGATCAATTCGAGCGGGCGGAGAGCAGTCCTTCGGTTCCAGGGCGGCCCCGATGACGGACCAATCCCCAGTCGCGGTAAGTGACCACGGACGTCTCCCAAGACTTCCGATCGTATGGCTAGCTCGAAAGGCCCGACGATACGGGCGACTCAGCGTCCGGGCGATGATCGCCCTGATTCTCCTGGTGGCCTTGGGCCTGAGCTGGATCGCCAATCAGGCTCGTGTCCAGCGCGAAGCCGTGGCCGCGATCGAGCGGGCCGGCGGCAAGGTCTGGTATCAGTGGGAGTGGCTCGGCGACGATGCGGACGATGCGATCGAGGGCAAGCCGAACTGGCCCGATTGGCTCGTCAACGCAATCGGTGTCGATTACTTCGGGCACGTTGCCGCCGTCAACTTGATCGAACGAGGCACCGACGAAGTGCTGGCCGAGGTCGGGACACTGGAAATGTTGGATCGTCTGGATATCTACCGCGCGCCCATCTCCGCGACCGGACTGGCCCACCTGAGAAGACTGACCCATCTTCGCAGTCTGACCCTGAGCCGCATCAAGGCGGCCGACGTCGCCCTGGCCCAGCTCGGCGGAATGAAGAGTCTCAAGCTCCTCTGGCTGGATCGTAGCGGGGTCACCGACGCGGGACTGGCGAACCTCGAGTCACTCGATGCCCTGGAGGAACTCAACCTGGACGGCACCCGCGTGGGCGATGACGGTCTGAAGAATCTCGAGCGGTTGGGCCGACTCACCAAGCTCAACCTGACAAATACCAACGTCACCGGAGCCGGACTCGTCCACCTTAGGCACTTGACCAAGCTCCAGGAACTGCTCCTCGACAGCACGTCGGTCACCGATGCGAGCCTGGTCCACCTCGAAGGATTGCCCGGCCTCAAGTGCCTGATACTCGGGAGTACCCGCGTGACCGACGCCGGTCTCCCCCGCTTGAAGAACATGGCCGGCCTCCAGGAACTCGGGCTGTCACACACCGGGGTGACCGACTCCGGCCTGGCGAACCTCGAAGGGCTGACCCAATTGAGGTGCATAACCCTCGATGCAACGAAGGTTACCGATGCCGGCCTCGACCATCTCGCCAACCTTAACAAGCTCGACATCCTGTTCCTGTCGCGGTCGAGCGTCACGGAGGCAGGGATCGAGAAGCTCCAGGAGTCCTTGCCGAGGACAGAGATCATCCGCTGAGGCCCGGCTACTGGGCCGCCGACTGCGTGCCCATCGGACTTCCCCGGATGGCCAGTCCCATGGGCAAGGGCCGGGCTGCGACGCTGAATCCGCGGTCGACCAGGTCGTTGCGGATGCGCCGATAGAGGCCGAAGCTATCCGGGTAGACCCAGAGGGTGATGGTCGCGCGTTCCTTGTTGATCCGGTTCACGGCCCGGGTGTACTCGGAGATCGGGTTCTGGGTGCCCTCAAAGGTCTCGCCGCGGTTGTCGTATTCCGGGACGAGCTCCCAGCCCTTGAGGTCGAAGCGGCGGACATTCCGGCGGTCCATCATCTCCTCGACGTTGTTGGGCATCGCGGGGACCAGCTCGTAGGCCAGTGAGAACGCGCCGACGGGTCCGACCTTGGAGGCGACGGACCCGTATCGATCCGCCATCCGGATGCGGAGCTGGGCGTCGGCCTTGGTCTTCTCCATGAGCTGGGGCAGGTCGATGTAGCTGATACGGTTGCGTCGAAGCTCGAAGTGGAATTCCTCATCGGCGGCCGGGCGTGCGACCGGGTTCTTGCCGAGGATCGACTTCGACTTCGGACGTGGCAGGCTCCGAAGAGTCGCCACCTCGACGGCCAGCTTTTCGCGTTCGCCGCGAATGAAGCCGCCCCTGGCCGCGGCCTGGGCGATTCGGGTCGAAGGATCGCGGACCTGGAAGGCCAGTTTGCGCGCCCGAAGGGCATCCAAAGCGGCTTGATTGACGGCACGGGTCAGCGCGCGGGACGTCTCGGCCGCACGGCCATCGGCACGGGCGCGATCCCGACTTACCGAATCCAGCTCCGCTTCCGCTTCGGCGACCTTGGCAGGATCCACCTCGGGCGGAGCCGGAGCCGCGGCCACGGTGGCTACGGTCGGCGATTCGGCCGGCTTGGCGATCTCCGCCGCGGCCGGAGCGGCTACCCCGCCGGTCTTGGGACCATCCGTCGGCAGTGGGGGAAGCTCCGCCGGCTGGGGTGCCGACGATCCGCCGCGGTCGTCGGGCTTCGGGCCGAGATGGACAGAGGCGGTGATCGCCAGGATGCCGATCGCCACGCTGGCCAGTTGCATCCAGGCTCGTCGGCGCATCCCGGACGACGCGACCGATCCCGACGTCGGTCTGGCCGCACCACGCCTGTTATCGTTTGATTGCATTCCACGTTTCCTCATTGAAAACGTGTCGACTCTGCGGTCCTGCGACCTGGAGCGACATGGGCCAGTCCAGGCCGGAGAACACGAGTTGCCGCTGGGCGATCCAGAACGTCGTGCCCCCGTCGGCCTCCACCAGGAACTTCACCGACGGTTTGGGACGGATCAGGGGGTCAATTTGCGCCCGCCGTCGCACCACGGCGCGGAGCTCTTGCTTCAGCAGGCTTTCCTGGATCGCGCCGGCCTTGCCGCTGCCCTGCCGCAGGTCTTGCATGGTGAGTCGATACCCGCCCGGGTGGAGCAGCAGGTCATTCCGTCGACAGACCACGACGATCTCGAACGGAACGTCGATCGCCCTGGCGGGGCGATCCGGCGTCGAGATCGACGGGACCGCAAACTCTTTCAGCCCGTCGGGCTCCGAATCGGGGTCCGGGTTCAGGCTCAGGCTCGGCAGGCTCATGCCCGAGGCCGGCGCCGATGTTCCCGAACTACCCGGCTGGCCCCCCATCGAATTGCTGGAACTGGAGCCGCTGGAATCGCTCGAGGAGTTCGAACCGGGCATCATCGATGCCAGGGGACTCGACGTATTCGGCGAACCAATCGCTGGGGGCATCGAATCCCAGGCCGGTGCCGAGCTCGAGGCTGAGCCGGATGCGGACGCGTTCGTCGATGGACTGAACGGGGAGGCGGAGGATGGGCTGAACGATCCGGACCCGGCAGCCGTCGCTCCGCTCGTCGGGGAGGAGACGTTCGGGTTGGCGGACCCGGTCGAGGTCGCGACTCCGCTCGGGGGTGGGTTCGACGTGCCGGACATCGAGCCCGAGCCGGTGTTCGTGTTCGAACCGCTCCCTTGTGTCGTGCCGGGGCCTCCCGGGGCTGAGGGTCCGCTCGGATAGGCGGTGAAGCCCGGATCGGTCGCGGGCGAGCCCGTGCCGCCCGACGGAGGCTGGCCACCCCCGGGGGAGTTGATTCCGCTGCCGCCTCGTGCTTGACCTCCAGCCGAGGGATCATTGGCCTCGCCAGGTGAGGCGTCGGTCGCGTTCGAATTCCCTGCCCCGCCGTTCGCAATACGTCCAGAGGGGCCACCTGCTCCACCACTCGATCCAGGGCCACCCGAATTCGCGAGGAGTCCCGATTTCCCACCCGCGGAGCCTTGGGATGAGGTTGAACCGGAGATTGGCCCGCCCAGCGCCGGAGGCGCCGGGCCCGCGCCGTCCTGGGCGGGTTCGAGGTCTGGCAGGGCATCCGGACCACCTGGGCCAAAGTTCTTCTGGTCAGGTCCCGAACCCGTCCCGGCATCGGACTCCGCTCCCGTTTCCGATCCCCCGAGACCACCACCGGGCGATCCGCCCGGATTGGCGATCGACCCCGAACGACCTCGCGAGACCGATAGTGGTCCGTTGACCGAGCTGAGTCCGCCCTGGCCGACGTTCATCGTCCCGGTCGCGGGGCTGCGGGATCCGCCGGGTTGCCCGAAAGGGTTTCCCGAGAGACCGGCTCCCGATCCGTCCCCTCTCGACGTCGTGGATGAGAGCGATCCGCCGATTGGTGGGCCGTCGACCGAAAATGGTCCGCCGGGTCCAGATGTCGGGGAGGAGGCGGACAGACCGCCTGACCCATTCGGCATGGAACCCGAGCCATCGCCCAGCCTGGGGTCGTCGACCGCTCCCGATCGATCAGGGTTCGCGCCGGAGTTACCCCGGGGGCCGACATTTCGAGTATTCGACGGCCAGACAAAACCGTCGGGAGAGTTGCCGTCGGAGCCAGATTCTCCCGCCTCTCCCTGGCGATTGCCCGATCCGGGGAACCCTCCGAGGGCGAGCTCGGCCTTCGGTCCGCTGCCCGACGTCTGGCCCGGTAGGGAGCCCGTCGCATCCGGGCCGTTGCCGGGCTGACCGAACTGCCTGAAGCCGCGACCCCCGACGGTCGATCCCGATCCGGATCCGGCCGTTCCTCTCCCATCGCCGGACGACGGCCAGACGCCCGGCGTGCCGGAATCATCGGGGGGCAGCGAAGCTGCTCCCTGGTTCCGGTTTCTTCCTTGCGAATCCGTCGCGGAGGTCCAGGGCCAGCCGGTTCGAGGCATGGGTGTCGCCGAGGCGAGCTCGGGGAGATCCAGCCGCTTGGTACCGTCCCAGGTCGTCAGGTCGTCGTAATCGGGAACTTCCACGACCAGATCCTGCTCGACCAGCTCGTAGCCGAAGGCGATCCCCAGCGGCTCCAGTCGCGCACGGACCTCGTAATAAGGACGGATTCCGTTCGGGCGCACCAGGAAGACTAGGTACGGGACCACCGGCGCACCGTCGGGCGAGCCGGCACGGTTGATGCGCAACATCTCTCGAGCGACCGCCAGCACCATCGGGCTGGATCGGGGGTTGATGAGCGGGGAAAGCTCCATCATGGAAAAGGTCTGCCCCTGCGGTTGGAGCTTGGCGACATTGCCGACGCACTCCACGACGATTGGCCGACGCCAGGTGCCATTGGGCCCCTTGTAGGGAAGGATGGCGTTTTCCGTGTTCTGGCCGGCCTTGGTGAGCGCGGCCTTGAGCGCGTCACGCTCCCGCGCCAGCACATCGCGCTCCGCATCGAGCTCCGAGGTTGCCTGTTCGAGGCGCGCCGCCTGTTTCGTCAACCTGGCGATCTGCTGCTTGACCAGGAGCTCGCGGCGTTTCCATCGCTCCGATTCGGCGACCGCGGCCTTCCTGGCTATCTCCATCTTGGCGGCTCGCTGATCCGCCTCGCTCGCCGCTCCGAGTTCTACCCCGATCGCCCGATTCATTCCGGCAAGGACCTTCACCCTGGGATCCTCCACGGCTGCGGCGGGGGCTGGTATTGTCTGAGGCGTTGGGCCAGCCTCAGGCTGGTTGGCGGGAGGTGGAGTGGATGCGGCAATCCCAGCGGCGGGCGGGGTTGGCGTACCAGGCGTCAAAGGGGAAGGTTTGGGGAGATTGGAATTCGCATCCGAACTGGCGACGCGGCGATGCATGGTCAGGACGAGATTGAGGGTCCCGGCCAGGCTGGCGAGGATCAATGCTAAGAATAGGCGCTCGGTCCAGACCGCCCCCCTCCGGTGCGTCATTGGTCCCGATCTCCCCTCCTAGGGTTGGGGCGAAGTGCCCTGACCTGCCGGCATCCTGCACCGGCCTTGATCCCGACAACCCAACCATCGGCAAGGCGAGTGATAATCCTAAAGAATGTCGCCGTTCTCGGCGATGCGATTTCGCACTACCTCTTGGGGTTTATCGTTACAGACCCTCGTGAACTTGAGGGAAAGCCGGAGAGTGAGCCGGCTGCGGGTGCAGTCATGAGGCTTCTGAAGTCGAGGATCTCATCGGATCACGCGGAAAATGGGGGAAATAGCGATCTGGCGGGGATCGTTAGAGGTTGGTTCAATGAGGGACTCGGGCGCCGGTCGTGCCGGCCTCGGATGAACGAATCAGGGATTCGATCCGGATCGCCCATGCTTGACCATTGGTTTTCGGTGATCAAGCTCCCGCTGAGCTGGAGACAGTTCCTTCGGCTGCCGGAGAATCCCGCGTACAAGTATGAATATTTCGACAAGACGGCCTGCCTGACGCCCCGGCCCAAGTTCTATCATGCGCGGCTGGATCTCCACGGCCGACAGATGGAGCAAACCGACGAGGTCGATGCGCCGGATCGCGTGACCTTTCGCCGGATGTCGGATCGCGATTGGCCGCTCTTGTCGCGCACATTCGCCGCGTCCTTCAGCCGGGTCCAGCCCTTTGCCAGTCTCGGCGATCGTCGGCGCCTCGCGGCGGCGCGGGATTGCCTCAAATTCACGCGTGAAGGCGGCGACGGACCGATCATTCATGCGGCCTCCTACGTCGCACTGAGCGAGAGACATCGCGATCCCGTCGGTGCGATCCTGGTCACGCTGGTTCCTCCGGTCGACCTGGATGATTTCTGGAGCCTCCGGTGGAAGACACCTCCTCCGCCGGACGCAGTCGAACGGCGCCTCGGACATGCCCACCTGACCTGGATCTTCGTCGGGCCGATGCACTCCGGTTACGGCGTGGGGACCGCGCTCCTGGCCCGAGCTTCGCGGGGCCTGCTCGAACTCGGCTACAACGAACTCGTCAGCTCCTTCATCCTGGGTAACGAATCGAGCATTCTCTGGCACTGGCGTAACGGCTTCGATCTCCTTCCCTACTCCGGTTCCCGCAGGAAATTCCGGGAGATGCTGAAGGCGAGCGTCACTCCCAACGAAAGCCAGGAGTAAACGTCGATACCCGACGGACCAGCGATTCCGCAATTGAGTTTTTTGTGAAGCGTTAACGTCTCGTCGCTCTTCTGGTTATCGCACGGCAGCCGCGACCGAGCAGATTCGCATTCGTTCCCCCACTTGACTTTTGTCCCCTGTGC
>JBKQHM010000487.1:0-3215 GCA_052148775.1 Isosphaeraceae bacterium
CCTGCTGGTACAGGATGCCCACGGCAAGCGGTTGGCCTTTCAGCCGGGCCCAATCTTTACCAATTTGCTCTTGGCCGACGAAATCAATCGCGCCACGCCCAAGACGCAATCGGCGCTGCTCGAGGCCATGCAGGAGAAGTCGGTGACCGTGGCCGGCACCACGCATCAGTTGCTCCCGCCCTTCTTCGTGCTGGCGACGCAGAACCCGCTCGAGATGGAGGGAACGTATCCGCTCCCCGAGGCCCAGCTCGACCGGTTCTTCTTCAAGCTGCTGGTCAAGTTCCCGACGGCCGAGGAGATGGAGGCGATCCTCGATCGTACGACCGAGGCGGTCGCCCCGAAGGCCAATCCGGTCTTCGACGGCCAGCGGATCGTCGAGCTGTCCCAACTCGCCCGCCAGATCCCGATCGCCGACGAGCTGCGCCGATACGGAGTTGCCCTGGTGCTGGCCACCCACCCCGAGAACAGCCTCGCCACCGACATGGCCCGCCGGTTTGTTCGATATGGTTCCAGCCCCCGAGGTGCCCAGGCCATCATCCTGGCCGCCAAGATCCGCGCCATCCTCGACCATCGGTACCATGTGGCCCGCGAAGACCTCCGGGCCGGCGCCCACGCCGCCCTGCGACACCGGCTCATCCTCAACTTCGAGGGCCAGGCCGAGAATATCAAGGCCGACGACATCATCGACGACCTGCTTCGATCGGTCGAGATTCCGGCGTCGGCAGCGGCTTGAGCGCATTTCGGTCAGTCGGTGTGCTCTGCGAGCACCTGGGCTAGCCCACTCACGAGGATCGGTGCTCCGTGAGCACCCTACCAAGACGATGCTCTTCGACTCGGACTTCCTGAAGAAGCTGGAATACCTCTCGCTGGTGTCGAAGCGGGTGTTCCGCGGTCAGTTGCTGGCCCAGCGGCGGACGATGCAGCTCGGCGGGGGGATCGAGTTCGCCGATCACCGCGAGTACACGGCCGGCGACGATTTCCGATACCTCGACTGGAACGTCTTCGCCCGTCACGGAGAACTCTTGCTCAAACGTTTCCAGGAGGAGGAAGACTTGCACATCTACCTCTTGCTGGATTGCTCGCGGAGCATGGCCTTCGGCAACCCGCCCAAGTTCGACTATGCTCGGCAGGTCGCGGCGGCCCTGGGCTACATCGCGCTGGCCGACCTGGACCGGGTGGCCGTGATCGCCTTCGCCGGGGACATCGTGGCCGATTTCCCGCTCACTCGGGGCAAGGGGCGGATCCTGACGATGCTCAAGTTCCTCGAAGGGCTCCAGCCTCAGGGCAGCGTGACCGACCTGGCGCGGGTGGTGAAGAACTTCGTCCATCGCGGACAGCGCCGGGGTCTGGCCATCGTGCTCAGCGACCTGTTCGACCCGAAGGGCTATCAGGCGGGCCTCGACCTGCTGCGGCATCATCGCTATGAGCCGCATGTCGTGCAGATCTGCGACCCCGCCGAGGCGAATCCCCAGATCAAGGGGGACGTCGAACTCCTCGACGTCGAGACCGACACGATCCGGAAAGTCATGATCACCGAGCGGAACCTCCGCCAGTACCGGAAGATCTTCGCCGATTTCCTGGAGTCGGTCCGGGATTATTGCAACACCTACGGGATTGGCGGGACGCTCGCGTCGACCGAGGTTCCCTTCGACGAGCTGCTGCTGCGGATGATGCGCGCGGCGGGAGCGCTGGTATGAATCTCGTCCATCCCGCGGCGCTCTTCCTCGGCGCGCTGGCGATCCCGATCGTGGTCTTCTACATTCTCAAGATCCGGTTGCGTCGCGTCCCGGTCTCGACCCTGCTCTTCTGGGAGCAGATCTTCGAGGAGAAGAAGCCGCGATCGTTATGGCAGCGGATGCGGCACTGGCTCTCGCTGCTGCTGCAACTGGCCTTCCTGACGCTACTCGTCTTCGCCCTGGGCGATCCGATCTTCCGATGGCAGCAAGCGCAGGCGCGTCGGGTCGTGCTGGTGGTGGACAACTCGGCGAGCATGAAGGCCGGCGATGTGCCGCCGAACCGGCTCGAAGCCGCCAAGGCCGAAGGTCGACGGCTCATCGACGGCATGCGCCTGGGCGACGAGCTGGCGATCATCGTCGCCGAGTCGACGCCCAGGGTCGCCTGCGGCCTGACCGATCATCAGCGCAGTCTCCGCGAGGCCCTCGATTCGATCGCCCCGAGCGACGGCCCGACCCGGGTCACCGAGGCCGTGACGCTGGCGCGCCGATTACTCTCCGGCACCGAGAAGATCCGGCGCGCCGTGGTGCTCACCGACGGCGGATTCGAAGGGGCTGCCGACCTCGCCCGCCAGCCGGACGTCGAGTTGATCGGCCTGGGTCGCAAGACCGGCAACGTCGGCATCACCCGGCTCCAGGCGCGGCGCAGCTTGCTCGATCCGATCGGCTACGAGATCCTCGCGGAGGTCGCCAATGCCTCCGACGAGCCGGTCACCTGCCGGCTGGAGCTCGACCTGGATGACGACCCGATCGATGTCGTCCCGCTGAGCCTTCAGCCCGGCGAGCAGAAGGTCGAGATCTTCGAGAAGACGTCGGCCGACGGGGGACACCTCCGCGCCCGGATCGATCGGGCCGACGCCCTACTGGCCGACAACACCGCCTGGGCGATCCTTCCCCGCCGCGCACGCCACAAGGTCACGCTGATCACGCCGGGCAACGTCTTCCTGGAGAAGGTGTTCGAGGCCATCCCGCTGGTCGACCTGGAGGTCCTCAAGCCCCAGGAGGGCCAGCCGCTCCCCGTCCCATCGGCGGCGAGCGCCGGACAGGATGGGCTGCCGGTCGTGGTCTATCACCGGGTCGTGCCCGACGCGCTCCCATCGGGAAATGTGCTGGTCATCGAGCCCGGCCGATCCGGGCCGTTATGGCAACTGGGGGACCTGCTGCACAACCCGGTCGTCGCCAAGCAGGACAAGGATTCGCCGCTGATGGCCCACATCCGGCTCGACAATGTGCTGATGCCCGAGGCGAAGAAGCTGACCTTGAAAGCTCCTTCGCACGTGCTGGCCGAGTCGGCTTCGGGCGATCCGCTCTATGCGTGGCTCGACCGGTCCGAAGGTGAAGGTCAGGGGAAGATCGCCGTCCTGACGGTCGACCTGGACAAGAGCGACCTGCCGCTCCAGACCGTCTTCCCGATCATGATGACAAACCTGATGAGCTGGTTCGGCGGGACCAAGGGCGAGCTGCGCGAGTCGTATCCGGCCG
>JBKQHM010000488.1:0-15806 GCA_052148775.1 Isosphaeraceae bacterium
TCCCTCCGCAAGCTCAGCCCGTCGATCAAACCGTCTTCGAACCAATCGCCCTGATCGGGTTAGCCATCGGTCACTGGTCATTGGCAGCTCTGCCCTGGTGCGAGGCAGGAAGTGACCCCCGCGGGCCAGACCGCGCCGAAGACCATCGTCCAACGCTACTGACCTAACACTGCCCGCCCCGCAACAAGACAAGGGATTGCCGATCCCCGATCGTCGGAAGCAGCCCATCTCGAATTCTGAAATCGTTCATTCGGGATATGACAGGTCGCTCAGGATAGAGGCATCCCACCGGCATAGACTCCAATAACCAATGACTCATGACCAATGACTCAAGAGGAGAGAGATGGCAGGACATTCCCATTCCGCGAACATCGCCCATCGCAAGGGGTTGGTCGACGCCAAGCGAGCGAAGTTATTCACCAAGCTCTGCCGCGCGATCTACGTGGCGGCACGCACCGGCGGCGGCGATCCCTCAGGGAACATGCGGCTGCGTTATGCGATCGACAAGGCACGCTCGTTCAGCGTTCCCAAGGACAATATCGAGCGGTCCATCAAAAAGGCGACCGGCGAACTAACCGCGGAGAACTTCGAAGAGGTGGTCTATGAGGGCTACGGTCCCGGCGGCGTGGCCGTGCTCTGCGAGGCCTTGACCGATAACCGCAATCGCACCGCGGGCGACCTCAGGCGGGTCTTCGAAGCCGCCGGCGGCAACCTCGGCGCCACCGGATGCGTCAGCTACCTCTTCAATTACAAAGGACTGTTCGTCGTCGACGCCAAACACGTCGCCGAGGACCGGCTCATGGAAGTCGGCCTCGAGGCCGGCGCCGATGACGTTCAGCTCATCGATGGACTGTACGAGGTCACGTGCGACCCGAAGGCTTACGAGACCGTCCGCAAGGCCCTCGAAGACGCGAAGATCCCCACCGAGAGCGCCGAGACCAGCTACATCCCGACAACCTCCGTCGATCTCGATGCCGAAAACGGCAAGAAGATGCTCAAGTTGAGGGACCTGCTCGAGGAGAACGAAGACGTTCAGAACGTGTACGCCAACGACAACATCCCCGAAGAGGTCATGGCATCCTGATCCGTTTGTCATTGGTCGTTGGTCATTGGTTCGCAAGCGGTCTTGCCAGCTACGAACGGGACTCGGGTCATTCGAGGACCAGTGCCATCCGTAAGAATTATTTATAAGAAAAGTTTGTCTATCACAAAGGACCAGGGACCAAGGACCAAATGAGCCAATTCGTGAAATCCGAACGGCTGCGGAAGCTCCCGCCGTACCTGTTCGCCGAGATCGACAAGAAGAAGAAGGCCGCCATTGCCGCCGGCCGCGACGTGATCAACCTCGGAGTCGGCGACCCCGATCGACCGACTCCCGAGCCGATCATCCGCAGCCTTCAGCATCACGCGGAGAACCCGGCGTTCCACCAGTACGCGCTCGACCAGGGTGCCCCCGAGCTGAGGCGTTCGATCGCGTCGTTCTGCAAGCAGCGGTATGGCCTGGACCTCGATCCCGAGACCGAGATCCTGCCGCTGATCGGCTCGAAGGAGGGGATCGCCCATCTCCCGCTGGCGGTGCTCAACCCGGGCG
Organism: Isosphaeraceae bacterium; assembly: GCA_052148775.1. Classification (GTDB taxonomy): domain Bacteria; phylum Planctomycetota; class Planctomycetia; order Isosphaerales; family Isosphaeraceae; genus CAVZRC01. The sequence continues at coordinate 1,592 of JBKQHM010000488.1, forward strand.
ATATCAGCCTGGTGCCCGACCCGTGTTATCCGGTCTATCGGTCCAGCAGCATGTTCGCCGGCGCCGACGTCTACAGCATGCCTCTCGAGCCCGGACTCGGGTTCCGGCCTGACCTCGACGCCATCCCCGCGGACGTCTACGCCCTGGCCCGACTGATGTTCTTGAACTACCCCAACAACCCGACGGGTGGGATCGCCGACCGGCCCTTTTTCGAAAGAGTCGTCGAGCTGGCCCGCGGTCACGACTTCGTGATCGCCCAGGACGCCGCGTACAACGAGATGTATTACGAGGAGATGCCGCCGAGCATCCTGGAAATCCCCGGCGCCAGGGAGCTCGCGATCGAGTTCCACAGCCTCTCCAAGACCTTCAACATGACCGGCTGGCGCGTCGGCTTCGCCATCGGCGGTGCACCCTTGATCGCAGCACTCGGGCAGGTGAAGGCGAACGTCGACTCGGGGATTTTCACGGCGGTCCAGTTCGCCGGCAAGACGGCCCTCGACGGTTACGGCGAGCTCACACCTCCGATCCGCGCCCTGTACAAGGAGCGACGCGACGCGTTCGTCTCGGCGATGCGTCAGATCGGCTGGGACGTCCCCACGCCCCCGGCGACCTTCTACGTCTGGATGCCGTGTCCGAACGGATACACCTCGGCCGCGCTGTGCACCCGGCTGCTCGAGGAGGCCGACGTCGTGACCACGCCGGGTATCGGCTTCGGCCGGACCGCCGACGGCTACATCCGAGCCGCCTTGACCGTCGAGACCCCGCGACTGCTCGAGGCCGTCGAGCGGATCGGGAGGCTCAAGCTCTGAGGGCATCCCTCCGGCGATCGTGAATCGCGACCGGGGAGTGATCGGAGTTCGATCCTGGAATCCGCTGAAATCCCCCGAAACGAGGAATCGCCGGCCGTCGATCATTGCGCTGGTTTGCACTCGCTTGCAACATTCCGCCGGGTTGCCGTCACCCATCTGCCGAGCCCGAAGGGAGTTAACGACGAGCCCGGGAACAGGTCGGACGGATCGCGTCGCGCGGGATACGGACGCTGATCTGACGGCCGTTGGCCGACGACAACCCGGGCGGCTCGATCGGTTTCCGGAAGCCTCACGCATCGACGCCCGTTCCTGTTGAGACACGATTGATGGGTGAACCGACCGGCCAGATGGGTTTCCGAGCGGACCGGAGGCGACCCCGGGATCCCGCGGGCACGAAGCCCCTACCTATAGAATGGCGCCACTTTCCAAAAACATGAACGCATCGCGCGCGGATTGATGTCGCGGACATCCTGAACACCTTGCAGCGTCAGCAGATAAAAAATTCCGAAGGGCGGCACTTTTTGCGCGCCGGAACGCGTGCCGACGTCACATAGGCCCGGCATTCTTGCCATCTTACGGATCTCGACTTTCGTTCCGTGACCAAGCCCGTGATGCGAGGTTTACCGCACTGGAATGCCTATGTCGTCCATTGCCTTGATCGGACTGGGCAGCAACCTGGGTGACCGCCGCGCCGCGCTGGAAGGGGCGATCGCGGCCCTGTCGACAACTCCGGGGGTCTTCGTCCGGAAGGTCAGTGCGTTCCACGAAACCGAACCGGTCGGCGGTCCGCCCGGACAGGGCAAGTACCTCAACGGCGCCGCGGTGCTGGAGACGACGCTCGAACCCCTGGCCCTGCTCCGCGTGCTCCAGGAGGTCGAGGCGCGGTTTGGCCGCGTCCGGACCGTCCGCGATGGCGAGCGGACGCTGGATCTCGACCTGCTGCTGTTCGACGATCGGATCATCGACACACCCGAGATAATCGTGCCCCATCCCCGGTACGCCGGCCGACGATTCGTCCTGGAACCGCTGTCCGAGGTCGCGCCGGGGGCCGTCGATCCGGTCACGAAGCGGACGGTCGCCGAATCGCTGGCCGATCTCGACCGGGGACCGGGTCCGTGAAATCGAGGACCCCGTACCTTGTCGCTGGCGTGGCGGCCCTTTATCATTCGTTCACGATGCGGAGCGTGCGCCCGCTTGCCGGTCGGGTTGGCAATTCTTGACGTGGTCGTGCTGCGATGGCCAAGAAGAAGGAAGCCGAGAAAGCGAAGCCCGTAGTCAAGAAGGAAGACGACTCGGGGATCAAGGTCGTCGCCAGGAACCGCCGCGCGCGCCACGATTACGACCTCCTGGAGAAGGTCGAGGCCGGGATCGTGCTGACCGGCACCGAGGTCAAGAGCCTGCGCAATGGCAAGGCGAACCTCGAGGATGCGTACGCCGATGTCGACCGCGATGAGGTCTGGCTGCTGGGCTGCGACATCCCCGAATACGTCCAGGCCAACCGGATGAACCACGTGCCCAAGCGACCACGCAAGCTGTTGCTCCACCGCCGGGAGATCAACAAGCTCAAGATCAAGGCGGGCGAGAAGGGGTTTACCCTGGTCCCGCTGTCGCTCTATTTCAAGAAGGGGATCGCCAAGGTCGAGCTGTGCATCGCCAAGGGGCGTAAGACGTTCGACAAGCGAGAAGCGGTCAAGTCGAGGGATGCCAAGCGCGACATCGATCGGGCCATGCGTCGGGGGTAAGACCATGCGGCTGAATCGTCGGGACTGGCTGGGCGTCGCGGGGGCGGGGCTTCTGATCGGTCGTTCGGGCCCGTCCGCGCGGGCCGTCGACGTCGATACGGTGAAGGACCGGCTGACGATCACCGCCTTGAAGGTCACGCCGATCGCCTTGCCCGACCCGCCATTACTGGCGGCGAGCGGCTGTCACGGGCCCTATTTCCTCCGGAACGTGATCGAGGTGGAGACCGAGGGCGGGATCGTCGGCATCGGCGAGGTCCCCGGCGGCGAGGGGGTGACGTCCGCGGTCCGGAAGGCGAAGGACCTCGTGGTCGGCCAGAACGCCTTTGCCTACCGCAAGCACGACCGGGAGTTGCAAGCCCTGGGCATGGCCGTCTATGCGGGGATCGAGCTGGCCTGCCTCGACGCCTGCGCCCGAGCGACCGGCCGCAGGCTCTGCGAGCTGATCGGCGGTCCGGTGCGCGATTCGGTCGAGTTCGCCGCTTACCTGTTCTACCGATATGCGGCCGACCATCCGGTGATCCTGGCGGATCCGCATCTCGCCGACGCCCGAGGCCGGGGCGAACGCGCGCTGGACACCTGGGGCGAGGTCCGCTCGGCCGAGGCGATGGCCGCGATGGCCGCTCAGTTCCGGGACCGATGGGGGTTCCGCGTCTTCAAGCTCAAGGGCGGGGTACTCACCCCGGAGGTCGAACGCGACAGCCTTTTCGCGATGGCCGAACGGCTCGGCCCCAAGGCCCTGCTGCGGATCGACCCCAACGGGCGCTGGAAGACGTCGACGGCCACCCGGATCGGCAAGGAAATCGCCAAGCTTCCCATGGAATACTACGAGGATCCCGTCCAGGGCCAGGCGGGGATGGCGGAGGTCCGGCAGTCCACCGGCCTGAAGATGAGCACGAACATGTGCGTGACCCGTTTCGCGGACATCCCCGAAGCCCTCCATCTCCACCCGATCGACGTCTTGCTCTGCGACCACCATTACTTCGGCGGATTCGCCGGCTGCCAGGCCCTGGGGCCGATCGCCCGCGCCGCCGGATGGACGCTCAGCCAGCACAGCAACAGCCACGCCGGCATCACCATGGCGGCGATGATCCACCTGGCCTCCTCGATCCCCGAGCTCACCCTCGCCAGCGACACGCATTATCCCTGGCTCGTGGATGGCGCCGATATCATCGAAGGTCACCGGCTGACGATCCAGAACGGCTCGATGCAAGTGCCTTCGGGGCCGGGACTTGGTGTCACCCTCGATCGCGACAATCTGGCGCGGGCCCACGAGGTCTACCAGAAGTGCAAGATGACCCGGCGTGACGACCGGTCGCTGATGCGGCAACTCGTGCCGGACTGGAAGGGCGAGTTGCTCTGATGGTCATTGGTCATTGGTGATTGGTCATTGGTCGTCGGTCAGATCGCTTCCACTCTCGAAGTCGCTCGACTCAGGTGCAAGTATCCATCGAACCCTCGCGCGGATAGAATGAAATCAGGAAGATGGCTCGACGTGAGTCCATGGAATCGAGCCGCGATCCTCCACCGGTTCCGAAGAGAAGCTGCACCTGATGACCGCCCCCTGCTCAACTTCAACGTTTGATCCCAATGTGGCGCCCACGATGCTGCCGGTGTTGCCGGTGGTGATGGCGGAACTCCCGCACCTGCCGGCCAGCCGGGCCGAGATGGACCGGCGCGGTTGGGATTACGTCGACGTGGTGTTCGTCACCGGCGATGCGTATGTCGATCATCCCGCGTTCGCGATGGGGATCCTCGGCCGGGTGCTCGAGGCGGCCGGCTATCGGGTCGCGATCCTGAGCCAGCCCGACTGGCGGAGCGCCGAGCCCTGGCGACAGTTCGGACGGCCGCGGCTGTTCTTCGGCATCAGCGCCGGCAACATGGACAGCATGATCAACCACTATACGGCCAACAAGAAGGTCCGCAACGACGACGCCTATTCGCCCGGCGGCCAGATTGGCCTGCGTCCCGATCGTGCCACCATCCCCTATTGCCAGCGAGCCCGCGAAGCCTTCCCCGGCGTGCCGGTGATCGCGGGGGGCGTCGAAGCCTCGCTCCGTCGCCTGGCGCATTACGACTACTGGAGCGACACGGTCAAGCGCGCGATCATGCTCGACGCCAAGGCCGACCTGGTCGTCTTCGGCATGGGCGAGCACCAGATCGTCACCATCGCCCGACGGCTCGCGGCCGGCGAGTCGGTCAAGGACCTGCGGGACATGCGGGGGGTCGCCTATGCCCTGGGTGCCAGCGAATCGGCCCCCGCGGACGCGCTGGTACTCCCCTCATATGAGGAGGTCAAGACCGACAAGCACCGATTCGCGACGGCGACCAAGATCATCCACCAGGAGACCAACCCGCTCAACGCCCGCCGCCTCGTGCAGTTTCACGACCGGCAGGCGGTCGTCTGCAACCCGCCGCCGCTGCCGGTCAGCCAGGAGGACATGGACCGGATCTACGGGCTGCCCTACACCCGACGCCCGCATCCGATGTACAAGGGGCAGAGGATCCCGGCGTACGAGGTTGTCAAGGACTCGGTCACGATCATGCGAGGCTGTTTCGGCGGCTGCACGTTCTGCTCGATCACGGCGCATCAGGGGCGGACGATCCAGTCGCGTTCGCCCGAATCGGTCCTGGACGAGTTGAAGCGGATGGGGCAGGATCCCCAGTTCTCCGGGGTCGTCTCGGACATCGGCGGCCCGACCGCCAACATGTACCAGATGCGCTGCACCCGCCCCGAGGTCGAGGTGAAATGCAAGCGGCTGTCGTGCGTCCATCCCAAGGTCTGCAAGCTCCTGGGTACCGATCATGGGCCGCTGGTGGACTTGATGCGTCAGAGTCGCGAGGTGCCGGGGATCGACAAGGTGTTCGTCGCCTCGGGGATCCGGATGGACCTGGCGCAGAAGTCGCCGGAATACCTCGACGAGCTGGCCAGGCACCACGTCGGCGGACACTTGAAAGTGGCGCCTGAGCATACGGATTCGAACGTGCTCCGGCTGATGAAGAAGCCGGACGGGGATGATTTCCGGGGTTTCACCAAGGCGTTCCAGGCGGCCAGCAGCCGGGCGGGCAAGAAGCAATTCGTGGTGCCGTACTTCATCGCGTCGCACCCGGGCAGCGACCTGAACGCGATGATCGACCTGGCCCTGTTCCTCAAACGGAACGGCCATCGGCCCGACCAGGTCCAGGACTTCATCCCGGCGCCGTTCGACATCGCCACCTGCATCTTCCACACGGGCATCGACCCCTTCACGGGGCAAGAGGTCTACGTCGCAACAGGCTTGCGGGACCGTAAGATGCAGCGGGCCTTGATGCAGTTCTTCAAGCCGGAAAATTACTTCATGGTGCGGGAGGCCCTGCTCAAGGCAGGGCGGCAGGATCTGATCGGCTCGGGGTGCGACTGCCTGATCCCCACTCAGCCCCCGCGTCAGGCGATCGAGGCGAGGAGGCAATTGGCGAATGGGACAGCCGAGGGCGACCATTATCATTCCATCGCCAACCCAGCAAAGGGAGAGGCGGTCGGTGAGCGCGGCTTGCCGAATCAGGGCTACCGACCGGGGCGAACGACTGCGCGTCGTCAGGACAAGAAACGCAGGCGGAAGACACGTGGTTCCGACGAGTGACTCTAAGCCCATCACACCCGGTCTGAAAATCCCACATTGTTCTAGGTTACTGACATGATTACACGAATGTATGTGAACAACTTCCGTTGCTTGGTCGCTTTCAAAGCGGAGTTCGATTCGTTTGCCGTACTGTGCGGACCCAACGGGGCGGGCAAGAGCTCAGTGTTCGATGCGCTGCGTCTACTTCAGAACCTTGGAACTGGCGACGCCCTCCTTGGCGGCACGAGTGAACAGGACGTGCCGCGCTTGGAGTTGACTAGTTGGCTAGACAGTTCTATCCAGGAATTCGAGCTTGGGCTGAGCGTGGACGGATGTACGCTAGACTACGTCCTGCACATCGAGCAGACGGCGCAATACGAGAAGCCGCGGATCATCGAGGAACGCGCTTCTTGGGACGACAAATTGTTATTCCAACGGGATCTGGATGGCGTGGTGTTTTCGAAGGCCGATGGTACGAAGGCATCCTTCCCGCTCGATTGGCGAAAAGCAGCGCTGGCGAATATTCAACCGCGCGGCGTAAAACTCAGCAAAGTTGCGATGCTTCAGGAGGAGATCGCCAAGCTGTTGATCCTTCGCCCCAATCCGCGCAGCATGGAACGGGAAAGCAAGGCCGAGGTGCGGTATCCAGACCTGTCCCTGGCCAATCTCACGTCGTGGTATCGTTCTCTGGCACAGGAACAGGAATGGACCGATACGCTGCGCGATGCGCTGCGCAATGTCTGGCCGGATTTTCGGTCGTTCAAGCTGGTGGATGCGGGGCTGAACACGAAGGCTCTGCAACTTCGGTTTGAGAGTGATGCGGGCAAGCCAACGCTTCTGTTCTTTGACCAGCTCTCCGATGGAGAGCGGGCGCTGATCGGATTGTATATGGTGCGGGCGGCACTGGAGACGGGCGCCACGGGGACGGTCATGCTCGACGAGCCAGACAACTTCGTTGGGTTGCCGGAGCTTCAGCCGTGGGTGCTTTCGATGCGCGAATTGCTCGACGAGAAGCACCAACTTGTGCTGATATCGCATCACCCCGAGATTCTGAGCAATAGCGGAGAATCGAACGGACGTTACCTCTGGCGAGACAACCACAGCTCCCCAACTCGGTATGGCCCCCTCAAAGTGCCGGAGGGCATGGAAGCCGGTGAGGCGATCGCAAGGGGGTGGGCCCATGGCGAGTAGGACTCAGATCCTCTGCCTTTGCGAAGGCAGGAAAGGTGGTAGCATCGACGAGGTATTCATTAACCGGCTGATAAAGTCACTTCAGCCGGGGTGGTTAAGGCCCTGGCCGGGGAGCAACGTCCTTCGTCTGGTTCCCTGTGGGGGTCGCAAAGAGCTGGTCGAGAAGCTGCCTGCAGAACTCTTGCGTTGCCTCGGCGCGGGCGGCCATACTACGCTCATGGTTTGGGCCGATTGCGATGATGATTATGCTGATCCGGAGGCCCTCAAAGCACATTTCTGGAATGAAGTACAACGGCAGGCGATCACAAAGGACCAGTTCGAGCAAGTTGTATTCATCTTTGCCAAAGACCGTATTGAGAACTGGATCGAGTATTTGGCAACGGGAAACACGGATGAATCGAAAGAGGGTCCTCGCGTAAGGCACAATCGCGAAGCAGCTGTGGCGGCCCAAGAGCTGGCAGGGTTGTGCAAGAAAGGTGAGCCATTAATGAATATACCGCCCTCGCTCCAGTGGTCGTGCAAAAACTGGCAAACCTTGCGCAATCGCATGCAGACAACGTGATAGATTTTCGGCGTGCCGGAGTTGGTAGGTGAATTTGGTTGCCGGTACGGCGAGAATGCGGAAGGTGCGACTCGGTCGGAAGTCTACGCCGATGATCAACTCGTGCTTAAGCGGGTCGCTGGAAGGAATAGCAATAAGGGTTCGAGACAACCGCTCCGCGATACCGCCGGTTGCGGTTGGGTGTTAAGGGCCGTAAGTCTGGATCTCTTCGCCCGTGAAGTTGATCACCGTCTCATTTCCGCACCCCGCGGCTCGACTGGTACAGGTGCTCTTTATGCAGATCACCCGTGACATCGCCACCTGCATCTTCCACATCGGTATCGACCCCTTCACGGGGCAAGAGGTTTACGTCGCAACAGGCTTGCGAGACCGGAAGATGCAGCGGGCATTGATGCAATTCTTCAAGCCCGAGAATTATTTCATGGTGCGGGAGGCGCTGCTCAAGGCGGGGCGACAGGATCTGATTGGCGGGGGGTGCGACTGCCTGATCCCGGCTCACCCGCCGCGTCTGGCGATCGAGGCGCGAAGGCGACAAGCGAATTCGACAGCCGACGGTGAGTACGTCCACCAGATTCCGAATCCCGAATCCCGCGAGGGTTACCGACCGGGGCGGAAGACAGCACGCCGTCAGGAGACGAAGCGCAAACGGCGAGGCGGCGGTTCAGGCCCGCGACTGTAAGCAACCGTTGACGGCCCTATTAAAGACCGAGCCCCGTGAGTGAGAAAGGGCCTCCGATGCCTCTACTGGACCACTTCAATCCGCCTCTGAGCCGAACACACCCCTGGCGGAGTTTCCACGGGGCTTGGGCCGCGGAGATGGCCCGGCTGCTCAACCAGGGTGTCTTGCCATCGGGCTATTACGCCGTTCCCCTCGTGGATCGCGACGGTCCCATCGAAATCGACTTGGCGACACTGCGAGACCAGGAGGCCCTTGGGCTCGCGCGCGATGGGGTCGAGTCGCAGACCTGGGTGGCGCCGGCGCCCGCCCTCGCGGTCGCGGTTGATCTGGCCACCGTCGATGGTGTCGAGGTTCAAGTCTTTGCTGACGACGGCGACCCGCGCCTCGCGGCCGCGGTCGAACTGCTCAGCCCACGGAACCAGGACCGCCCCGCAGCCCGGCAGGCGTTCGCGGTCAAGTGTGTCGGCTACCTGCAACAGGGCAGTAGCGTCGTGGTCGTGGACACCTTCACTACCCGACGAGCGGACCTGAACAGCACCATCCTGTCCCTCCTCGGGGCCGATGTCGGTGCGGCAGCGCTGCCGCTGGCGAGCCTCTCGGCAGTTTCCTACCGAGCCGTGGGGCGTGAAGAAGAGTCGCAACAACTTGAGGTGTGGCCGGCACCGCTCGCTCTGGGCCAGCCACTGCCGACCCTCCCCTTATGGATCGCCTCTGACTTTTCCGTGCCCCTTGATCTGGAGGCCAGCTACCAGATGACGTGCGCGGACCTTCGCATCCATCAAGCCCCCGTTCGCCGACTTCCGACTACTGAATCGGATTAGTCACAAGCAGGCAGCACGATGCAACTTGATGGAACGGAACTCCATGCAAAGTCGCCAGCCAATGGACATCGCCACCTGCATCTTCCACACGGGCATCGACCCCTTCACGAGGCAAGAGGTCTACGTCGCAACAGGCTTGCGGGACCGTAAGATGCAGCGGGCATTGATGCAGTTCTTCAAGCCAGAGAACTACTTCATGGTCCGCGAGGCCCTCCTAAAGGCTGGTCGAGCGGACCTCATCGGTAATGGCTGCGACTGCTTGATTCCTGCCCACCCGCCCAAGGCGGCTATCGAGGCGCGAAGGCGAAAGGCGAATGAGGTTGCCGAGGGCGACCACTACCATGCGATCGCTAACCCAGCGAAGGGCGAGACGCCGGACGAGAGCGCGGGGCCAGGCCGGTGAAACCGATGGGTTACCGAACGGGAAGGAAGTTGCAGAAACGGCGACAAGGGAAGACGCGGTGAGCTAAGTCCGGTCCGTCCTCGTCTGTGCTCAAGGGCGCTTAACGACGCATCGGAGAATTCGATTGCGTTCAACGTGAATAAAGAGGCGGCCAGGGGCGAATATACTTGCGTCGCAACAGGGTCAGTTGCGCCGAGCAAGGATCCGCTACGAGATACCCGAGTGGGGAGAAACTCGATGCGCCTGAGACTACCCATTTCCCGGCGGTGTATCGTCGTGTCCGCAATCGCCCTTGCTTTGCTAGTGTTTGGGTTCTGTCTCGGAAAGCGGTTCTCTCGAAGAGACTTGGTAGGCAAGTACCCCGAAGAACTGGTATATGCACGAGCGAGTGACGATGTCATCAATGGTGGTGCTTTCTTTATCCTTCCGAAGGAGTCCGCCAAACCCGTCGCTGTGATCTGGGTCCATGGGTGGGGAGTGAATTTCTATTCGCCGACATACGTGAGAGTTGGGCGGGCCCTCGCGGATCTCGGTTACCCATGTCTCACAGTCAATACGCGTATGCATGACATCGGTAATGTTGCCGGCTACCGGGACGGGAAGCGGTTGCGAGGCGGTGGCTACTGGGGTGTTCCGAGTGAAGCCGTCCGAGACATCGCCGCGTGGATCGACTTCGCCGGTGATCGAGGCTTCGACAAGGTCATTCTGGTTGGGCACAGCGCCGGCTGGGCGATTGTTCGTGCCTATCAGGGAGAAGAGCAGGACCGGCGGGTCGTTGGAGTGGTCCTCGCGTCGGGCGGAGTGAGGGCCTATACCCCTCCGACCGACCCGAATCAACGGGCCGAAGCCAGCCGTCAGCGCGCGGAAGCCACTCGCCTGCTTGCGGATGGCCGCGGAGACGATTTGCTGCGCATCCCCAATCGGCCATTCCCGGCCTTCATCAGTGCGGCCACTTTTCTGGATGATGCCAACACCCCCGCGGAAATTGGAGACTTCTTCGGGGAGAAAACACCGAATCCGGCCGTCACTCGGCTGCGGTGCCCGTTACTCGCTTTCTTCGGTACTCGGGAGCCGGATGTCGGGACGGAGGCGGAATTGGAGTTGCTCAAATCCTGCATCCAACGCCAGCCGAGCGGCCCGCGTAGCGTAGACACCGTCATGATCCGGGGAGCCGACCACATGTACTCTGGGGAAGAGGAGCAAGTGGCCCGGACGATCGCGACATGGGCCGATAATCAGTTACTTCCCATTGGACGTACCGAGGGCGCGGGAGGCAAGCGCTAGCGCTCCTTCGTGACGGCAGGCGACGCAATTACAGGCCCGTCGTTGCCACTGTATACTGCACTATGTCCAGATGGCCCCTGACATCGCCACAGCACTTTTCCACACCGGTATCGACCCTTTCACGGGGCAAGAGGTTTACGTCGCAAGAGGCTTGCGTGAGAGAATGATGCAGCGAGCGTTGATACGGTTCTTCAAGCCCGAGAACGATATGATGGTGAGGGAGGCTCTGCTCGAAGTAGGGCGGGGAGACCTCATCGGAAGCGGGTGCGATTGCCTGATCCCGGCGCAGCCGCCGAAGGCAGCGCTGCGGGCGCGAATGGAGAAAGCGAACGAGTCGCTGGGCGAGGGGAAGTACGCGCACCAGATCGCGAATCCAGCAAGGGCTACCGATCGGGGCGCAAGACGGCGTACCGTCAACGTGAAGCGTAATGAGGAAGGCGCCGGATCATGCCCGCGACCGTAGTCAACAGTCAACCGCCCTATATCCTCGAGGAGAATCCTCAAGCCGTTCCATTGGGCTAACAGACGCGCGGAGAGGTTGATGGAAGCGACAGACCAGAACGGCCCTCGGCTGCTGAACGCGATCACACCGCGCAACCTCCTGTCGTTCGGACCGGATAACGAGCCGTTGGAGCTGAACGGCCTCAACGTCCTGCTCGGGCCGAATGGCTCCGGGAAGTCGAATCTGCTCGAAGCCATTGCCCTGCTCCGCACTTGTCCGAACCGTGAAGGATTCCGGCCGGTGATCGCCCGGGGCGGGGGTATCGGCGAGTGGATCTGGAAGGTCCGGCCGGACGAGCCGGCCTCCGTGGAAGCGCTGGTGGCTCGCCCCGATGGTCAACCATTGCGGCATCACGTGGCCTTGCGGAAGGAGCAGCAGTCGTTCCGGCTCGAGGACGAGCGGATCGAGAACGAACGGCCGGCCAAGGGTGAGAGAAAGCCGTACCTGTTTTACCACTACGGACACGGCCGGCCGGTGATCAACACCGTCATCGGCAAAACGGGCCGCAAGGAACGGCAATTGAACCGGGACGATGTCGCCCCGGACGCATCCATCCTGGCGCAGCGGCAGGACCCGGAACGATTCCCGGAAATCACCCGCCTGGCGACCGTCTATGACCGCATTCGGCTGTACCGGGAGTGGGCGTTCGGCCGGAATACGGTGTTTCGCGAGCCGCAGAAGTCCGACTTGCGCAACGACCGACTGGAGGAGGATTTCTCAAACCTCGGCATGTTCCTCAACCGCTTGCGGCGCCAGCCGAAGACGAAGGCGTCGCTGCTCGCCGGCCTGGCGGATCTCTACGAGGGGCTGGCCGATTTCGACGTGAGCGTCGAGGGCGGCACGGTCCAGGTGTTCTTCACGGAGGGCGACTTTTCGATCCCGGCGACGCGGCTGTCCGATGGCACTATCCGTTACCTGTGCCTGCTGGCAATCCTGTGCGACCCGGAGCCGCCGCCGTTGATCGGCATCGAGGAACCGGAACTCGGACTGCACCCGGACATCTTGCCGAAAATTGCCGACTTGCTGATGGCCACGTCGGAACGGACCCAACTCATCGTGACGACGCACTCGGAAATCCTGGTGGACGCGCTCACGGAACGGCCGGGCGCGGTCGTGGTTTGCGAAAAGCACGAGGGGCAAACGACGATGCGACGGCCCGACCCGGACGCCCTGGCAGTCTGGTTGGAGAAACACCGCCTCGGCCGGCTGTGGATGGACGGACAACTTGGGGGAACCCGCTGGTGAGCACGATCTATCTGGAAGGGGGCGGTGACTCGACCCAACTCAAGATTCGCTGCCGCGAGGGGGTTCCGAAAGTTCCTGGCGAAGTGCGGCTTCGCTGGGCGGATGTCGAGGCTTGTCGCCTGTGGCGGGCGGGACGCCGCGTTTGACCACTTTGAGACCGCCCTTCAGACCGCGATCGACGGCGAATATCTTGCCATGCTCATTGATAGTGAAGACCCGATGGTCGACGTCGAGGCGGCCTGGGCCCACCTGAAAGCCCGGGACGGATGGGACCCGCCGGTCGGGGCGAGTGACGCGCAAGTGCTGCTGATGACGACGTGCATGGAGACCTGGATCATCGTTGACAGGGCGGCTCTGGCCCGGCACTACGGACGGAAATTGCGAACGTCGGCCCTGCCGCCACTCGTGAACGTCGAATCGCGAGCGCGTCACGATGTTCAGACCAGGTTGGTCAATGCGACCGAGAAGTGCTCGAACGCCTATGCCAAGGGTAAGAGGTCGTTTGAGGTCCTGGGCGAGCTCGACCCGGGCGCGCTCAAGCCCCACCTACCTCGCTTTGTCCGCATGTTGCGCATTCTGAACAAGAATCTCTGAGCGGTTATACGTTCCGAGTGGACTTGTCGGCCATCGCGTCTCACCGAGCCTTCTCCTCGTTCAACCAGATCTCGGCCTCCGTGCGCAGGAATTGGAATTCATAAACGCCGAGTGGAGTGGCTCGAGCGGCCTCCTGCAGGGCTTTGGCAATCGCCTCCATCTCCTTCAGGCTGTTGATATATTTCTCCAACGCCGCAACGATCTCGGCCTTCCCGGCTCCCGCCTTGTGAAGCGCTTCCAGCCTACGGCGTCCCCACAGGCCGAAAGGCGCGGTGGCGATCTCGATTCTGGCATTTTGGGCCAAGGAATGCATCAGGGCCCAGGCTTCGTCGATCAGGGCGAGCTGCTTCCTGGCAATGGCCCGGTTGGCCGCCGGGTCCGGCCTGGCAACGGCGTCGGCTGTCGGGGGACGAGCGGTCTTGGCCTGTTCCCGGGCCCCCTCGGGCGCGGGCTGTTGGCGTCCCTGGACGGCGACTCCGGCGGTCGCGAGCAGCAGGGTCGCCGTGACGGCGACGAGTGGTTTTAGCCTTGCGAGCCACATCATCTGGATCACTCCTTCGGCAAGAGCGGTGATCGCCACCGGCACGGCGCCGGCCGCGGGAGAACTCGTCACGAATCGGGCCGACCGCTTGATGAGCGCCGCGGGCGTCGCGGCCGAAGCTTCGCGGGCCATCTCGGCCCAGAGCGCCGCGGCGGCCGGAGCGAGCCCGCGGCGCACCAGGCGGTCGCGCAGCCGCTTCCGCCCGCGGGACAGGCGGCTCTCGATCGTCCCGACCGGGCAGCCGAG
>JBKQHM010000489.1:0-4669 GCA_052148775.1 Isosphaeraceae bacterium
CTTGGGACCTCCAAGGGGGAAATCTGGCATATCCCCTACCATCCTTACAAGCAGAGCCGATACTGGCAAGTTAATTCCGCGTCGGTCCTAAGCAGTGGCTCCGACGGGCGGCCAGGGTCGCAGCCGGGCCAGAGCGAAAACGCCGGGCTGCCCGATGTGGCGGGCTATGAGATCCTGGAGGAGCTGGGTCGTGGGGCCGTCGGCGTCGTCTACCGCGCCCGCCACCGCGCGCTGAACCGCCTGGTCGCCCTCAAGATGATTCTGGCCGGGCCGCACCTCGCGCCGGAGACGCGGCAGCGATTCCGGGTCGAGGCCCAGGCCATCGCCCGGCTCCAGCACTCGAACATCGTCCAGGTCCACGAGGTCGGCGAACAGGCGGGATGCCCCTACCTGGCCCTGGAGCTGGTCGAGGGCCAGAACCTGGCCCGGTGGATCGCCGGGGTGCCCCATCCGGCCGACCAGGCCGCCCGGATCGTGGCGACCCTGGCGCACGCCGTCGACTACGCCCACCATCACGGCGTGATCCACCGCGACCTCAAGCCGGCCAACGTGCTGCTGGCCGCCGACGGTACGGCCAAGATCACCGACTTCGGGCTGGCCAAGATCCTGCCCGGGCCGGGAGTGGCCGAGGAGCGGATGACGCAATCCGGGATGATCCTGGGGACGCCGTCGTATATCGCGCCGGAGCAGGCGCGGGGCCAGGCGAAGGAGGCCGGGCCGGGAGTGGATATCTACTCGCTGGGGGCGATGCTCTATGAGCTGCTCACGGGCCGGCCGCCGTTCCAGGGGACCAGCCCGATGGACACCTTGTTGCAAGCGGCCCACCAGGAACCGGTGCCCGCCGCTCGCCTGGTGGCCCACTTGCCGCGCGACCTGGACACCATCTGCATGAAATGCCTGGAGAAGGATCCCGCGAAGCGGTACGCCACGGCCGGCGCGCTCGCCGCGGACCTGGAGCATTTCCTGTCCGACGAGCCGATCGCCGCCCGTCCGGTGGGGCCGATGGAACGAAGCCTGCGCTGGCTGCGTCGCCGCCCGGCCCTGGTCGTGGCGATGGCCGCCAGCGTGGTGCTGGCATTGACCCTGGCCGGTGTCGGGCTGTGGTGGCGGTGGCAGCGATCGGCGGAGGTGCAAGCCGCCGTGGTCAACGCGGAGGACGACCTGCGCGATGCGGAAGCGTTCCGACAGCGATACGATTTCGTGAACGCGGCCGCCGCACTGGGGCGGGCGAAGCTCCGGCTGGGGGATGAAGGCCCGGCCGAGCTACGCGACCGCATCGCGCGAGCGTCTCACGACCTGGAGCTGGTGAAGCGGCTGGACGCCATCCGCCTGAATCGTGTACTCATCGTGACGGTGGTCAAACGGTCGCTCGTTGCCGAAGGGACGGAAGACAGGACGCCACCCGCGCGGAAGTACGAGGCGGCATTCCGTGAGGCGGCGGTGGGGACTGTGCAGGATGACCCCGCGGAGGTGGCGGCGCGCGTAACGGCCTCGCCGGTCCACGTGGCCCTGGTGGCCGCCCTGGACGATTGGGCGAGCTGCGCCCTCGATCGGGACCAGCGGGCGTGGGTCCTGGCGGTCGCACGCCGCGCCGACCCGAACCCGTGGCGCGACCGCGTGCGCGACCCCACAACCTGGGACAATCTCGCGGTGCTGACCGATCTGGCCGCGACGGCGCCGCTGGCCGAGCAGCCGCCCCAACTGCTCGCGGCGCTGGGGAGACGGTTGCGGGGCAGCGACGGCGACGCGACGGCCTTCTTGAGGCGGGTCGTGCTGGCCCATCCCGCCGACTTCTGGGTCAACCTCGATCTGGCCTATGCCCTGTATGGGACGGCCCCGGTGGAGGCGCTCGCCTACTTCCGAACGGCGCTGGCGAGCCGGCCGGAGTCGGTCCCTGTCCACGGCGGACTTGGTGTCCTTTATTTCCACCGGGGTCAGATTGTCGAGGCCAGGGACCAATTCCAGTACGCCGCCCGCCTCGCACCTGGAGATCCCTGGGTCCACAATGACCTGGGAATGGTCTTGCTCGCGGAGGACCGCACCTACGAGGCCGTGACCCACCTCCGGGAGGCCGTCCGCCTCGACCCCGACTATGCCTCGGCCCACTGCAACCTGGGATTGGCCCTGGAAGCCGAACGCCGCCTCGACGAGTCCCGCGACGAGGGCCTGAAGGCCCTCCGACTCGACCCGAGGAACTGCGCGGCGAAGCTGGAACTCCAGGGCCTCCTGCTGCGGCTCGGCCGGGGGGCCGACTTGCGCCTTGCCTGGCAGAAGGACCTCGCCGCGAATCCGCCCGAGCACGACGCCTGGTTTGGCTACGCCGAGCTCTGCCTGTTTCTCGGCGAGGAAGCGGAGTACCGCCGCGCGCGCCGCGACCTGCTCGCTCACTTCCGGGCCAGCACCGAACCGCCGGTCGCCGAGCGAACCGGCCGGGCTTGCCTGCTCTTACCCGCCTCGGGGGATGAACTGCGGCAGGCGGTCGCGCTCATCGATCGCGCCGTGGCCGCCCGGGAGGCGAGTTACAGGTGGCATTACCCCTACTTCCTGTTCGCCAAGGGTCTGGCGGAGTATCGCCTGGGCCGGTTTGAGAGCGCGATCACGTTGATGGAAGGGAGAGCCGCCAGGGTTATGGGGCCCGCCCCTCGCCTCGTGCTGGCCATGGCCCTGCACCAGAGGGGACAAAAGGACGGCGCCCGCGAGACCCTGGCGGCGGCCGTCCTCTCCTTCGATTGGAGTGTGGCGAAGGCGGACAGTCGCAATTTCGCCTGGATCGCTCACGTGCTCCGCCGCGAGGCCGAGGCGATGATCCTGCCAGACCTGCCGGCGTTCCTGGAGGGAAAACACCAGCCGCGGGACAACGACGAGCGGCTGGCCTTGCTGGGCGTCTGCCAATTCAAGAATCTTCGCGGAGCCGAGGCCGGCCTGTACGCCGCAGCCTTCGCGGCCGACCCCAAGCTGGCCGAGGACCTGCCGGCGGGACTCCGCTACCGCGCGGCCCGCGCCGCGGCCGTGGTCGGCGGGGGCGGCGGTGCGGATGGGGCCAGGCTCAGCGCGGAGGAGCGGGCGCGCTGGCGAAAGCAGGCGCGCGCATGGCTTCGGGCCGACCTCGACGCCTGGGTTCGCAATCTGGAGAGCCGTCCCGCGGCCGATCGCGCCCAGTTCCATGGCACGCTGGCGTGGTGGCGGAGGGACCCCGATCTGGCGGGGCTCCGCGATTCGTACGAGCTGGAGAAACTTCCCCGGGACGAACGTCAGGAATGTCTCGCGCTGTGGACCGACCTCGCTGTCCGGATCGAGCGGATTCTCACGCGGCCGGGCGAGTTCTTGCCGCTGCCTCTCGACAAGGCCGCCACGGTCGTGAGCACGCGCGGCATGTTTTACGATGAGGAGTCGCCCGCCGAGCGGTTGATCTTCGACGACTGGTCACCGAAGGAGTTCGAGGGGGTCCCCTTCCACTTGATCGATCCGCGGGGCGACCGGGTTCCCAACGCCGTTTTGCTCTACGGGCCGCTGGGCAAGGTGCCCCCCAGGATGCCCAGATCGGTCCGTGTCCCCTGCCATGTGGCCGCTCGGGCGATCCATTTTCTCAGCGGTGTCAGCGGCTGGGGCCATCCGCTCGGCGAGAGAGGGTCCGTATCGATGATCGTCCGGCTCCACTACGAGGGGGGCATGACGGAGGACCACCGGCTCAAGAATGGCGAACACTTTGCGGATTATACTCGTCGCGTGGACGTGCCCCGCTCGAAGTTCGCGTTCCTGCTACGGACTCAACAAATCCGCTATCTCGCGGTCCTTCCTCAGCGGAAGGACAAGATCGAGTTGATCGAGTTGATCAAGGGGCCGAACGACACCGCGCCGATTGTGATGGCGATCACCGCCGAGAAACGATGACGGGCAACGATCCGGGGTCGAAGTGGTTCGCCGGCTGGGGACGAAGGTGGCGACCGCGTTCGTCGCTCGCGGTAAAGTAGACATTATCGGGAATAAGGTTTTCGGCATCAGAAACCCTGATTTTTCCCCGAAAACTGCGATGCAAACCACCGGAAAACCTTATTCCCGATAATGTCTAGTGTAGAGTATGTCCCGCGAGGAAGTCGCGCGGCTGGAGCAGGACTAGCCGACGGTCCCTTCCACCTTGGGATGGGAGTTCTGATATGGAAGACTGCCCGTCCGCGGAAAGCCTCGAACGCCTCCTGGGCGAAGAGTTGACCGATTTGGAACGGAAGTGCATCGAAATTCACGTCGAGGATTGCAACGCCTGCCAGGAAACCCTGCACCGCCTGGCCGTGAACGTTCCCGGACCAACCCCGGCAGTTCTCCAGTCCGCGCTGTCGCAGCCGACCGCTCCGGAGGCAACCGGCGAGGCGGACGCGTTCCTCGAAGTGCTCAAGCAGAGGGTGGTGAGCGCTAGCTCCGACGGGCGGCCAGGGTCGCAGCTAGGCCAGAGCGAAAACGCCGGGCTGCCCGCGGTGGCGGGCTATGAGATCCTGGGTGAGCTGGGTCGCGGGGCCGTCGGCGTCGTCTACCGCGCCCGCCACCATGAGCTGAACCGGCTGGTCGCCCTCAAGATGATCCTGGCCGGGCCGCGCCTCTCGCCCGAGGCGCGGCAGCGGTTCCGCGTCGAGGCCCAGGCCATCGCCCGGCTCCAGCACCCGAACATCGTCCAGGT
>JBKQHM010000490.1:0-5627 GCA_052148775.1 Isosphaeraceae bacterium
TGGAGCCGGCGATCAAAGTCGCTTGATTCCAGCGACACCAACCCGTGAGCTCCTACGCCGTGGCGACCAGACCCGTCCCCGACCGGACGTTCGGCACGGCCTCATCCGTCCGTCGGGCTGATCTAACGGGCGGGAGGGAAAAAAGATGGAACGACACCGATTTCGGCCACGCAGCCCGTATTGTGCACAGTTCGGTCTACCATGCCATGCCTCTTGCACTAAGGATACAAAAGGATATCATAGTGAAAATACACGCACCCCGAGATAGTCTTCCACCACGCCACGGCAGGGAGATGGATCATCGCGCCAATACCGTACGCCCACACCCTGTCGGGACGACCGAGGATGGAATGGCATCCGCTCGAGGAGCACCTCCGAGATACGGCCCGTCGCGCCGAAGGCTTCGCAACAGCCTTTGGCTCGGGTGAGTGGGGCCACCTGGCGGGGCTCTGGCACGACCTGGGCAAGTATAGCGATGCCTTCCAGAACTACCTGATCGAGAGTGCCGGATCGGGCGACGTCACGCACGCCGAGATGACCGGCCGCGTCGACCATTCGACGGCCGGCGCCCAGCACGCCGCGCGGCTCGAGCTGGCCGGCCGACTACTCTCCTACTGCATCGCGGGCCATCACGCCGGCCTGCCCGACAACGAAGGCGGCGATGCCGGATTGTCTGCCCGCCTGCTCAAGCAAGTCGAGCCGATCAGCGCCGCTCCCGATTCGCTCTTGAATCTGAGTCTACCCTCACCGCCTCGATTGAAGTGTCAAAGCGGTGGAAGTCCCGCGCGCGCGGGATTCACGCTGGCCTTCTTCACTCGCATGCTGTTTTCCTGTCTCGTCGACGCCGATTTTCTCGACACGGAGGCGTTCGTCGCTCCAGAACGCGGGACGCTGCGGCGAAGCGGTCGCGCTTCGTGCGCGGAACTGCTCATTCGCTTGAATGCGCATTTGGAAGAAAAGCAGCGACTGGCGGCCGACACCCACGTCAACCGCGTCCGTCGTGACGTTCTGGAGGCGTGCCGAGTCCGGGCCAAACTACCTCCGGGCTTGTTCTCATTGAATGTTCCCACGGGAGGCGGCAAAACCCTCTCTTCATTGGCGTTCGCCCTCGCACACGCGGTCGAGCACAAACGATGCCGCGTGGTGTACGCGATTCCCTTCACAAGCATTATCGAACAGACTGCCGACGTCTTTCGATCGGCGCTGGACGATCTCAGCTCCGAAGTTCTGGAGCATCACGGCAACCTTCCGCCCGATGATCCCATACGACAATCCGAACGCTCGCGACTGGCGGCGGAAAATTTCGACGCTTCCCTCATCGTCACGACGAATGTCCAATTATTCGAGTCGCTTTTCGCCTCGCGAACCTCCCGCTGCCGAAAGCTTCACCGGCTTGCCAACAGCGTGATCATCCTGGATGAAGCGCAGACGTTGCCGCCCCAGTTGCTCGCGCCGACGCTCGCGGCGTTAGAGGAGCTGGTGAGCAATTATGGAGCCACCGTGGTTCTCTGCACGGCGACGCAGCCGGCGGTCCAACGTCGCGAGTGCTTTCCGATCGGCCTGCAAGACGTTCGGCCGCTGATCGACGAGCCCACCCGCCTCCACCTCGCCTTGCAACGGACGGCCGTCGCTCTGCTGGGTGCGACGTCGAACGACGATCTTGTCGCGCGGTTGCGCGGCGAGCGCCAGGCGCTCTGCGTCGTGAACTCGCGACGACATGCGTCGGATTTGTTCCAGGCGCTGAATGATCCCGACGCGCTCCATCTCAGCGCCTCGATGTGCGCGGCCCACCGCTCGAAAGTTGTCGGCGAGATTCGCCGCCGGTTAAGCCGCGAGGTGAACGCGCCCTGCCGGGTCATCTCCACCCAGGTGATCGAGGCGGGCGTGGATGTTGATTTCCCCGCCGTCTTCCGCGCCGCGGCAGGCTTGGATTCCGTGGCGCAGGCAAGCGGACGATGTAATCGAGAGGGATGTCTCGTCGCCGTGGATGGCCGTCCTGAGCTTGGTCGCGTGTTCATTTTCGATTATGACGCGAAATTATATCCCACTATCCCGATGATTCAACGCGCCGCCGATTGTTTCCGGGAAGTCGCGCCGGACCACAAGGATGACCTCCTCGCGCCGGACGCCATCGAAGCCTTCTTTCGGCTGCACTATTGGCAACAAGGGGGCGACAACGGTCGCGGGTGGGATCAAGGAGCGGAACGGCAATCGATCATGGCGTGTTTTCGCCGCGATACCAATGTTCTCCTGCACGCCCAGTTCCGCACGGCCGCCGCAGCCTATCGACTCATCGACGACGCTCAAACCCAGGTGCTCGTGCCGTACGGCAAGCGCGGCGAGAAATTGATTTCCCTGCTGCAACGCCTACCCGAGTCGCCCGCGCCCCGTCTCCTGCGGGACTTCGACCGAGCGGCGCAACGCTACACGGTCGGCGTCTACGAGCGCGGCCTCAAAACCTTGCTCGAACGAGGGGTGATCTGGGAGCGTCACCAGCGGTATTACCTCGTCAGCCGCGACGCCTACGACGGGAAGCTCGGGCTGACGTTCGAAGCCTTGGGACCAGACGCGGAAAGGCTTGTGGTATGAAGCAACGATCACGTTTGGAAACAAAAGGGGCGGACCCGAAGGTCCGCCCCCTTGTTCTGGCGTTTCTCCCACCTTCTACGAGTTTCAATCCACACACCGGGCGAGGGTGTGACGCAACTTTTTTGGCGCGAACCGCCCCCACAAGCTTGTCAGAGCGATCCTCTAAGAATATCATGACCAGCGGGAAAATTCATTCTCTTCTCGTAGAATGTGGGAGAAGACAGATGGCCATTGCCAGGCATCTCGAACTCGCGGCCCAATTGCTCAGGGAGCCCAACGTTCCTCCCCTCGATCGATTGGCTTACACGCCCATGTTTGAGGAGCTCCGCACCCGTTTTTCCGCCCTTATCGGACGGGATGCCTCTCCGCTTGAGTATTGGAGGGTATCCCTCGACGCACGCAAGCGTGGGCTCGTAGGGGGGTTGAGGCGCCGCCGTCGTTCAGCGAAGGTTTAGACCCCCGTGCCCTTCCGGACCATGCCCGCGGCTTGTTTTCGCGGGCCGTTCCATGTCTATTCAGCAATCCTTGAGGACCAACGCACCCATGGGAATCCAACTCTCGGTCTGGGGCGACTACGCCTGCTTCTCCCGAAGTGAGATGAAAGTAGAGAGGGTCAGCTACGACGTTCTCACACCGTCCGCCGCGCGGGGGATCGTCGAAGCGATTTACTGGAAGCCGGAGATTCGCTGGCGGATTACGCGGATTCACGTCCTCAACCCGATCCGGTTCACGTCGCTGCGGCGGAACGAAGTCGGCTGCAAGATTCCGGCGGGGACCGTCGCGACGGCTATGAAAAACGGGCGCGGACGGCTGGGGCTGTTTGTCGAGGACGAACGCCAGCAGCGCGCGGCGACGCTCCTCCGCGACGTCGCCTACGTGATCGAAGCCCATTTCGACGTCCTGAGCGGCGAGAACAACGTCGGCAAGCATCTCGATCAGTTCAACCGTCGCGCCCGCGACGGCCGCTGCTTCCAGCGCCCCTATCTCGGATGCCGCGAGTTTCCGGCCGACTTCGCGCTGATCGAGGAAGGACAGCCGCTCCCGCCGGTCCACGACGCTCTCAGGGGCGAGCGCGACCTCGGCTATATCTTGCACGACATCGAGGTCAGCGACGACAAGCCGCCTCTCTTTACGCCTCACTTTTTCCGCGCGATTCTGCGCGACGGAGTCATGGACGTTCCGCCCCTGAGCAGCCGGGAGGTGCGCCGATGAGCCAACCCGCCAGCGGGCTGTTACCGGCGTTGGTCGGCTATTACCAACGGTTGGAAAACGATCCGAACGAAGGCGTGGCCGAATACGGCTTCAGCGTCGAGAAGATCCACTTCCAGATCGTGCTGGAACCCGACGGCGCTCTCTTTTCGTTCGATGACATCCGCCTCCGCAACGACAAGGGCAAGCCGATTCCCCGGCCTTTGCTCGTCACCGACGGCGGCGGTCGTTCTGGCATCGCCCTCAAGCCGTTCTTCGGCTGGGACAATACGGGATACGTTCTGGGTCGAGACAACAAGGGCAAACCCGAGCGCGCGGAAGAGATGTTCGCGGCCTTTCGGGAACTTCACAAGTCGTTCCTCCCCGAACTCTCGAGTGACGAAGGGTTCGTCGCCTTATGCCGTTTCCTGGACGCCTGGAGGCCGAAGCGGGCGGAGTCGTTGCCGAATTGGGAGGAAGCCGCCGGCCTCAACGTCGTCTTTAAGCTCCGCGCCCGCGAAGGCTACATTCACCAGAGCGACCCGGTCCGAGCGGCGTGGCTGCGATCGATTATTCAGCAAGACCCCAAGGAAAAACCCGTTCTCGGCGTTTCCCTGGTGAGCGGCGCGGAAGAGGAGCTGGCGCGGCTGCATCCGCAAATCAAAGGTGTCGTCGGGGCGAACACGACGGGTGCGGCCATCGTCTCGTTCAATCTCGACGCCTTCGAGAGCTACGGCAAATCGCAGAGCTTCAACGCGCCGGTCGGCACGCGCGACGCCTTCCGCTATACCACCGCACTCAACCGCTTGCTCGCCGACGACGCGCGACGGGTTCGCATCGGCGACGCGACGGTCGTCTTCTGGTCGGATCGTCCCGAAGGAGGCGAAGCCGAAGCGATCTTCCGCCAAATCTTCGGCGACGATGCTCCGAGAACCGAGGAGGCGGAACACACCCCGACCGTGGATCGCCTCCGAAACTTCCTGGATGCCGCGCGGCAAGGGCAACTTCAGGACATGGTCCCGGACCCGGACGCCCCGTTCTACGTCCTGGGCCTCTCTCCCAACGCGAGCCGCTTGAACGTCCGCTATTGGCTCGTGGGGACAGTGCGTCAGTTCGCCGAGCGTTTGGCCGAACACGTCGAACGCCTGGAAATGACGGGTGCCAGACCTAATGCCCCGCCGCTCGTCATTCGTCGACTGCTGGTGGAGACGGCGCGTGAGGCCAAGGACATCGCTCCCCAACTGGCCGGCGAGGTCGCGCGCGCCGTGCTTGGTGGCCTACCCTACCCACGCGCGTTATTCGACGCGGTATTGCGGCGCATTCGGCTCGAAGCTGACGTCAATCACGTGAAGGCGGCGATTCTCAAGGCTTACCTCATTCGTAGCGGAGCAACGACCATGGAGAGTTCTATCAACAAACAGCATCCCGAACCCGCATACCATTGTGGGCGGTTGCTCGCCTTGCTTGAGTTTGCTCAAGAGCAGGCGCTCGAGACCGTGAAAGCTGGTGTCGTGCGACGCCACATGGCAGCGGCGATGGCGACACCCGGCATCACGCTGGGGCGTTTGATGCGGGCCGCCGAGGTTGGTCACATCTCGAAACTCGTGGAGGATCGCGAACTGTTCGTCCGAGACGAGATGCAGGACATCTGCGTGAAAATGGGGGATCGAATTCCCGCCACACTCGACGCTGTTCGGCAGGGAATCTTCGCACTCGGGTTCTACCAGGAACAATGTGAACTCGGAAGAAACCGACTCAAACTCGGCACCTTCTCTCGCGACAACAGAAGCGAGCGAGGCGAGTCTGTGCCTGGACCAGTAACATCTTCTTCGCCAGTCCGTAGGGTGCGT
>JBKQHM010000491.1:0-18516 GCA_052148775.1 Isosphaeraceae bacterium
GACTCCAACGCCACCACAGCCTCCCCAAGTACGATGTTCTGATCCAACCTCAACCCGTCTGACAGACCTTAAGTGGCCCAAAGCCAAAATCACGAGTCAAGACGAGCTTATTTTCAGGGAGTTCCCCCAGGATGGTTGCCGGGACGGCACCATCGAGCTCTCTCGGTCCCCGTACATTCGCATCATGCTCGCGGTCCTCGACGAGATCATGTAGATTGGAACCCAGTCTTTCGCCGAACGCCGCTCATCTCGCTCTTTCGATTGCCGCCGAATCCCGGAGGTCTTGAGGATGATGTTTCGCCTCAATTCGTCTGCCGTCAGGTCGCTGGCGGTCTGCATCTTAATCGGGACGATCTCGCTAGCGACGAAGGCCACCCGGGCATCAGGACGGGATCGCGACCTCTACGGCGATCCCTTGCCGCACGGTGCTCGAATGCGGCTGGGTACGATCCGGTATCGCCAGGATTCGCTGATCTATCGCATCGCTTACACACCCGACGGTAAGCACTTCGTCACCGATGGCGAGGACAGCATCCTCCGCGTCTGGGTTGCCGCCGACGGCCGACTCGTCCGCCGCATCGACCCCGAGGTCGGCGCCATGGAGGATTTCGGCCTCTCATCGAAGGGGGGATTGATCATGTCGTCCGGGATCACGCTCGAGCCCGGCGAAGGCTACGTTCGGCATGTCACGATGACCGAGCTTGCAACCGGCCGAGTCGCCGATGAAGGCCCGTGGGTCGGCGAGAAGCTCGGTATCCACCCCCTCGCACTTTGCCCGGATCGCCAACTTTTCGCCACCGGCTCGGACGAGGGTGTTGTTCGCATCTTCGATGCCTGGACCGGCGCGGAGACTTGCCGATTCGAGTCGGGCAATCGCAAGATTGGCCGCGTCATCTTCACTCGCGATGGCAAGCGGATTGCCGTCGGAATCAAGACCGAAGTGGGCAAAGATGTTCAGGAGTTGAAGATCTATGATGTCGATTCCAGGAAGGAGTTGAAGGCCATCCGCCAGAGCGGCTTGAACTTCGATGACTTGGTATTCGCGCCGGACGGCAGCACGATTGCAGCCACCACGTTTTCCGATCTCCATGTCTGGGTTGTCGAGTCGGGCGAGCGCATTCCCTTCTGGCATGCATTCGTTGATCAAATTAGTTACTCCGGCGATGGCCGCACTCTCGCCGGGATCGGAAGGACGGGTCGGCTCGGCGTCTTCGACCTGGCCACCCGCCGCATGGTCTTCCAGTTCGACACGGATAGTACCAATTTAGGCACAGTCGCGCTCGCTCCTGATGGACGATTCCTCGTCGACAACGCCGGACTGCGCGTGCTCCACTCCTGGGAGATCAAGTCCCGCCGCGACCGTTTCGCGATGCCCGATGCTCATACCGATTCCGTGAACAGCATCCTTTGTACGCCGGACGGAAAAACGCTGATCACGGCCAGCGAAGACTCGACGATCCGACTCTGGGATCGCGCCACCGGCCAGCAGAAGCGCGTGTTGAAGCACTCGGGCAACGTGATGATGATGGCCCTCTCCAAAGACGGCCGGTGGCTCATCGCACCCGCGAGCGTCTTCAGCCAAGTATTTATATGGGACCTGCAAGGTGGTGGCGGCCCCACTGTCATTTCCAGTCGCAAGGGGGTTTTCGGGGAATCGGCCTGGCCGCTCGCCGTACGGCTGGTCGACGATGATAAGACGATCCTGTTGATCACAAGCCTGGGAGAATTGCAGAGCTGGGATCTCAGGGAACGCCGGCCCCGGGATGTGGTACAGCCGCGACTCTCACCGCCTGCTGATCCCCAATTCCCTGGTGTTAACCAGATCATGATCAGTCGGGCTGCCTTCCTGGCCAGTGGCAAGAGGTTGCTGATCGACCAGATCTTCAGTGGGCTGCATTTCATCGATGTTCAAACGGGAAAAGAACGATCTTATTTTGCGGAAGCTGTGGGCAACTTTCTGGTTCTCTCGCCGGACGAGCGTATCTTGGCCATCGCCGTATGGGGGGAAGAACAGAAGATCAAGAGGATAGATCGCGTTAGAGGGAACGGACCGAGGACTGGATTTTTCATCTACTCCACAAGCGGAATCATCAAGCTCCTGGACAGCGAGACGGCCAAAGAAATCCTCCGGATCGCCGTCCCCAACTCGGAAGTCTGGGCACTGGCCTTCTCGCCGGACGGCAAGACCCTGGCCGCGACGTCCGGCTGGGAGACCGGGCAGATCCACCTCTACGAAGTCGCGACCGGCAAGGAGATCCGCACAATCGCCACCCCGGCCCTCCGCTCCCCGGCCCTGGCATTCACGCCCGATGGCAAGCAACTGATCACCGGGATGGCCGATGCCTCGGTGCTGATCTGGGACGTCGAGCGGACTCCGTGAAGCCGGCGATAGGAGGCGTCGGCTGTCCTTGCTTACTCATAGAAGTCCCGCACCGTCACGCGAAACTCGCCCAGCAGTGTAGGCAAGGTGAACTCGTCGTCCTCCGACAGGATTCGAACCGGCTCCTCGCCCTCATAGAGGTAAAGATTGCGACGACTCGGATCGAGCACGCAAACGACACCGACGCCCGCGTCGAGGTACTCGACCACCTTGGCCATGACTTTGGTCCAGCGGTCGTCCGGGGAGAGGACCTCGAAGACCAGTTCGGGGACGACGTCGAGGTACTCCTCGCGGGGGAGCGTACCTTTGGGAACGCGTTTGAAGCTGTAAAACGCCACGTCGGCTCCACGGACCGTGTCGGGCCCGCGTTCGGTGATCACCCCGGAGTCATTGGTCGCGATCGCGCCAAGGTTATGGGTCTTGGCGTGCGACCCCACCAGTATGGCAACGTTGCCACACACGTATCCGTGATAGGGTTTGGTAGGATTCATCCGGACGATCTTTCCTTTCGCCAGTTCCTCGGGATAACCCGAGTCGGGCCGGCGGGCGAATTCCTCGGCGGTCAACAGTACCTGCGTCGCGGTGGCCATCACGATATCTCCTCCAGGGTGACTCCGGAAGATTATAACAGGTCAAATCGCGACTCGTCGTCTGTCGTCCTGACAAACTCGTAAACCATTGCGACCAAGGCCATTGGGAATCCATGGCGCTCAAACGGTCGCTTGCCGCTTATAATGTTCTCCATGTAGACCGGGCCCGCGCTCATCTGGGACAGCGGGCGAGGGGATCGGGCAGGGGGGGAGCGTGTTCGCGATGGCGTCGGCGGGAATCGAACGGTCGCGATGGGAACTGGCGGCCGAATCGACCGTGGTGAAGCTCCGATGGTTCGGCATCGTGATGGGCTACATCCTGGTCCAGACGCGGACGGGACTCCACGACCCGTGGGCGGTGCGGGCCTTCCTGGCCCTCGGGGCCGGCTATGCCGCGCTCGACCTGGCCTTCTGGCGGATGGGCGAGGTCTTCCTCAAAGGGTGGCCGTTGTCCGTCTCGCTGATGGAATCGATCTTCATCGCGCTCTTGTGCTATCACGATACGGGGCTCGACAGCCCGTTCCGGTGGTATTACCTGCTCTCGCTGATCTGCGGGTCGATCCGGAATCGGGCAGACGTGGCCTGGTGGACGCTTGCCTTCCACGCCCTGAGCTTGATCAGCCTGGCCTGCGTGCTGGGCGATTCGCCCCGTTCCCTGTCGAGCCTGCTCCTGACCCTGACCATCATGGCGTGGGTCACCTGGGCCAGCTCATCGCTGGCGGGCTCGTTGCGCTCGGCGGGCGAGGAGTTCGCCCGGCTGAACCGGGAACTGGCTCGGAACCGCGAAGACCTGGAGCGTCGCGTAGTCGAGCGGACCGACGCCCTGCGCGCGTCGCAGGCCCGGGTGATCCAGCAAGAGAAGATGGCCGCGTTCGGACTGCTGGCCGCGGGCATCGCCCACGAGGTCGGCAACCCCCTGGCCGCCCTCAGCTCGCTCGTCCAGATGCTCAAGCGACGCGGGCCCGATCCCTATACGTCCGAGAAGCTCGACCTGGCCGGGCGCCAGTTGCATCGGATCGAGCGGACCATCCGCGAGCTGGTCGACTTCTCGCGGCCCGCCTCGACGGCCGTGACCCATGTCCGGGTCATCGAGGTCGTCGACGAGGCCCTCGGCATCGCCAAGTACTATCAGCGGACCAAGCAACGCTCGATCACCACGGACGTCACCGTCGACCTGCCGACGGTCCTGGCCGTGCGGGACTACCTCACCCAGGTCGTGTTGAACCTCGTCCTGAACGCCATCGATGCGACCGAAGACCAGGGGCGAATCCACGTCGAAGCCCACGTCGAGGCCGAATGGCTGGTCCTGTCCGTCGAGGACGACGGGCGGGGAATCTCGCTGGCCGACCGATGCCGGCTGTTCCAGCCCTTTTTCACGACCAAGCCCCATGGCACCGGCCTGGGACTCTTCGTCAGCCGGCAGATCCTCGAGGACTTCTCGGGGCAACTCGGCTATCGCTCGGAGCTGGGCCGGGGCTCCACGTTCATCGTGCGGCTCCCCAGGGAGCCATCGGTCGCGGCCAATCCGGACGGCGACGGCCCGCGCCCATCCACGGTCATGCTCGCCGCGCCGGCGGGCGTCGGAGAAGACATCTGATGAGGTCGTTGACGTTGGAGAAGCGAGACGAAGACATCAAGACGCCGGAGGCGAAGGCCACCCGGGGTAGGGTCCTGATCGTCGACGACGAGGACGTGATCGCCGAGACGCTCAAGGAGTTCCTCCAGGGCGAGCGCTACGAGGCGGCCACGGCCCCGGAGATCTCCTCGGCACTGGCACTGGTCGAGAAGTTCGAGCCGGACGTCGTCCTCTGCGACGTCCAGCTTCCCGGCGGCGACGGGCTGGCGGTGCTGAACCGCGCGCTGCGGATCCGCCCCGAGACGATGTTCATCATGATCACGGCGTATGCCACGGTCGAGAACGCCGTCGCCGCCTTCCGACGCGGGGCCCAGGATTACCTGATGAAGCCGGTGCTCTTCGACGACCTCCTGGCCAAGATCGACCGGCTCATCGGCTACCGTCGGCTCTTGCTGGAGAACCAGGCCCTTCGGCGACAGCTCCACGGCCAGGGGGACATCGAGGCCCTGGTCGGCGAGAGCCCGCCGATGAAGGCGGTCAAGACCTTGATCCGCAAGGTCGGCCCCACGCGGAGCACGGTCCTGATCAGCGGCGAATCGGGCACCGGCAAGGAACTGGTCGCCCGCGCGCTGCACGCCGTCGGACCGGCCCCCGGCGAGGTGTTCCTGGCGGTCAATTGCGCGGCGATCTCGCACGACCTTCTGGAGAACCAGCTCTTCGGCCACGTCCGGGGCGCTTATACCGGCGCCGACCGGGACCACGCCGGGCTGTTCGTGGCCGCCGGCCGGGGCACCGTCTTCCTCGACGAGATCGGCGAGCTCTCGCGTTCGACCCAGGCCAAGCTGCTCCGCGCCATCGAGAACAAGGAAGTCCTGCCGGTCGGTGCGACGCGCCCGGTCTCCTTCCAGGCCAGGTTGCTGACGGCAACCAACAAGGACCTCCCTTCCGAGGTCGCCGCCGACCGCTTCCGCGCCGACCTCTATTATCGGCTGAACGTCGTCACGATCCATCTGCCCCCCTTGCGCGACCGGCGGGAGGATATCCCCGAACTGGTCGCGGCCCTGCTGGCCAAGCACTGCCGGACCCTGGGCAAGCGCGTCGACGGCGTCGACAACGCGACGGTCCGCGGGCTGATGGCCGCGACCTGGACCGGCAACGTCCGCGAGCTGGACAACGCCCTCGAACGCGCCGTGATTCTTAGCGAGAACTCGATCCTGACTCCCGACGATTTCCCGCCGGGCCTGATCGTCGACAGCGATCCGGACGGCTCCGGCGACAACCTCCGCTCGGCCCTGAGGGACTACGAGCGGCAGCACATCCAGCGCGTGCTCCGCGATTGCAGCGACGACAAGCGCGAGACCGCCCGCCGCCTCGGCCTGGGGCTCTCCTCGCTCTACCGCAAGCTTGAGGAGCTGGGCCTCCGGCTCGCGTGAGTCCGCCGATTGCGGGGAGCCGGGCGTGGTCTGGAGAGCGGGCGAATCGCAAGGTCCGACGGGTTTCGATCGAGTCAATGCGGGTCGCCGGGCCGCGAGGGGGGTTGATCAAGTATGGGGCTCTTGAGCGATAATGGATTGATCGCCGCCGGCCCGGCCGTCGGATCACCCGTACACAACGTTTGCGCGCCCGGTAGAAGGCGCCTTGAGGGCTCGGTTTCCACCGGGCCGGAATGGAACCGAGTCATGGCCAATCAACGCCCTTACCGCCCGAAGGGCCAGTCATCCCATTCGTCGCGCCCGGGGCAACGACCGCGCCCCGGCAGCGGGCCGGCACCCCGCCACCGATCGTCGGGGAAGCCCGTCGCGACGGAATCGGGCCCGAAGCCCAAGGCCGGCCCGGCTCGCCGGGAGCAGACCAGGGGCAAGACCGGGGTGTTCCCCTCCGAGCCGGGCAAGCCTGAGCGGCTCCAGAAAATCCTGGCCCAGGCCGGGCTGGGCTCTCGTCGCGGATGTGAGGAACTGGTCCTCCAGGGCCGGGTCACGGTCAACGGCGAGATCGTCCGCCAGCTCGGCACGAAGGTCGATCCCGCCGCGTCCCGGATCGCCGTCGATGGCGAACCGATCCGGCTGGAGAAGATCGTCTACTTCGCGGTCAACAAGCCCAAGGGATACGTGTCGACCAACTTCGATCCCTCGGGCCGCCCGAGGGTCGTCGACCTGCTCCCGGAGATCCCCGAGCGGGTCTATACCGTCGGCCGGCTGGACGAAGACAGCACCGGCTTGATGATCCTGACCAACGACGGCGAGCTCGCCAACCGGCTGGCCCATCCGCGGTTCGGGGTCGAGAAGATGTACCGGGCGCTGGTCGCCGGCACTCCGGAATTGGACATCATCGCCAAGTTGACCGAAGGCGTGTGGCTGTCCGACGGCAAGGTCCGCGCCAAACGCGCCCGGCTCGCCGGACGACATGGCCAGGCCACGATGCTGGAACTCGTGCTGGCCGAGGGCAAGAAGCGCGAGATTCGTCGGATGCTCGCGAAGCTCGGGCACAAGGTCATGTCGCTGAACCGGGTCGCGGTCGGGCCGATCACACTCAAGGGGCTCGCCGTCGGCGAGTGCCGGCCGCTTTCGAACCACGAGATCGAATTGCTCCGCAAGGTCGCGTCGGGGATCGCCGTATCGGTGCCCGGTTTCCCCGAATCCGACGGCTCGCGTCGAACGCGCCGCGATGCGCAGCGCGGCGACCGTTCCCAGCACCGTGAACAACCCCGGCCCGCCCGCGAAGAGACCCGCCGTGCACGCGACGAGGACGCCGGAGAAAGACGCCCGCCCCGGCGTCCGTCGGGCACTCGCGGCCATTCGGCACACGAGGGTCCGCAACCGGCTCGTTCCCAGCAGCGCCGTCCCCCGACCTCAGCCAACCAGGCCGGCCCACCTCCCCGGGGTCCACGAGGCCGTGCGGCTGGTGCCGATCAGCAGGCCGGTCCGCCGGTCCGAGGCCCGCGTGGCCGCACGGTCGATTCGGGTCCTCAGGTTGGCCCGGCGCCTCGTGGTCCCCGCGCTCGCACCGTCGATAACAGTCCTCCGGTTGAGGCCCCGACCGGTCCGCCCGCCGGTTCGAGCCGGCCTCCCGGGGGTTCCAAACGACCGCCCGTCGGGCTGAAGCGTCCTGCCGGAGGCTCGAAGCGGCCGACCATCCGTCCGGGCCCACCCAAGCCGGAAGAGGCTCCACGCAGTCGGCTGATCATCGGACTAGACGAGCCGATGCCGCCCAAAGGCAAGGGCCCGACCGTTCGAAAGCGGCCGACTGCCCGAAAGCCCAAGCCGGCGCGCGGGGCGCTCGGACCCCGGCTGGGACCCTCATCCTACGACGACGATGCCGGTGACGACGAACAATGACCGATCAACCCATGGTCGAGCTGGCGACGATCCTGGAAAACGTGCCGATCGCGCGCGACACCTACAGGATGCGGCTGGGGGAACCGTCGATCGCCGGCTCGATCCGGCCGGGCCAGTTCGTGATGATCCGGCCGGGCGATGAACGGGCGAGCGATCCATTGCTCGGCCGCCCGCTCGCCCTCTACGACGTGGTGCGAGACCGGTCCGGCGCCGCGGCCGCATTCGACGTCGTCTACCTAGTCGTCGGTCGCGGTACGGCCGCACTGGCCCGGCGCCGGCCGGGCGAGCGGCTATCCGTCTGGGGTCCCCTGGGTAATGGATTCGGTCCACCCCCTGCCGGCCCGGTCGTGTTCGTTGCCGGAGGCATCGGGCAGACGCCGTTCCTGGCGCTGGGCCGTTGGTGGCTCGGGCAAGATGGTTATGGCGAACCAGCGATCGACCAGGGCCGCCTCGGTCGAGTCGGAGATGCGCCCGGTCAAGCGGCACACTCGCCCGCGACGCTGCTCTACGGGGCACGCACGGCCGCTCTTCTGGCGGGCGTCGATGACTTCCGCGGCGCCGGGATCGACGTCGAGGTGGCGACCGACGACGGCACCGCGGGGCACCACGGGTTCGTCACCGACCTGCTGGCCCGCCGACTGGATCGCGGCGATCGACCGGCCAGGATCGTCGGCTGTGGGCCGCCGGCCATGCTGGCCACCCTGTCCCGACTGGCCGGACGCCACGGGATCGCCTGCGATGTCTCGCTGGAGAATCACATGGCCTGCGGGATCGGGGTCTGCTTCAGTTGCGTCGCGCCGATCCGCCAGACCGACGGCTCGACCGACCTCCGGCGCGTCTGCCTCGAAGGACCGGTCGTCTCCGCCGAAAGCGTGGACTGGTCAATGATCATTGGTCATTAGTTATTGGTCAATGGTCATTGGTCAATGGTCATTGGTCATTGGTCGCATGGCGTGGATCTGGGCCATGTACTCGAATTCCGGTCAATCGAAGATCAGCCCGGAGAGGCCGAACCTGCTTGGTCCTACTCAACCAATGACCAATGACCAATAACCATTGACCAATCAACGTCGAGCCTTGGTCTGATCGCGGATCCGGTCGATGACCAATGACCAATGACCATTGACTAATGACCAATCAACGTCGAGCCTTGGTCTGATCGCGGATCCGGTCGCGTAGTCGTGCGGCTTGCTCGTAGTCCTCGCGGGCGACGGCCTCATCGAGCTGTTCGCGGAGGGTCTTCTCGACCGAGAAGTTCTTGCGGATCTCCTGCTCGATACCGCGCAGGGTATCGATGAGGGCGGGGTTCGGCGATTCGGTCGGGTCGTGCTCTTCCCACCAACTTCGCTGGTGAGCGGTGAGGCGATCGACCCCTTCGCGTAAGGCGTCGACGGCCTCCTCGGGACGTCGCCGTTCCAGGGCCAGCGCCGTGGCGGCCTGGGTGCGATGGAACAAGACTGGGCCGCGAAACTGTTCGTGCGACACGATGTATTCCTCTTCGAGACCGTGCCGATGGATGAAGTCCATCAAGGCGAGTGTATGGTCGGCGTCGTGGATGGCCTTATCGTATCGGCGTAGGGCCAGCCAGGCGACGCGTCGATGGTAGTACTGGATGAACTCGCGGTCGGCCTCGGAGCACTGGTGAGCCGACATCATCCACGGCGGGGCCTTGCCCCCTGGTGCCTGCCCACGGCCTGCTGCGTTATGTCGCAAGTAATCGAGATAGGTCGCGAACCCGTGGGGACGCAGGCCGTCGGGTCGTCCGCCGACTTCGAGCTGAAGCACCCCCAGCTCGATCCGGATCTGCAAGACCATGCGTCCGTCTCGCGCGCGGACCTCGCGCGCCAGGACTTCCCCGGGCTCGGGATCATACGGCCAACCCTGGATCACGTCATCCAAGTCCCGTCGCATCGCTGGCCCCCATCCCCGTTCCGTCCCGCCGTATTCCGTTCGGATTCCCATCCGGGGTCGTCGCCGAAGTGCATCAGTCCCCTGGCCTGGAAGTTCGGATACGACGGTGTCCCAGGATGCCCTCGACCGGCCGCGCTGAGAACAGGGCGACGAGCCATGCTATCCCTGGCTTTGATCCGATGCGCCATAGGCCGTCTGACGCGAACTCTTAACCGAATTATAGCACTCCACCCGTGCCGATCCTACTGGTCGTCTTGCGCAGATATTCGGAGGATTCCGTGCGTGTCCAAACTGGGCATCATCGAGCGTCCGGGTCAGGCCCCGCAACTGGCCATGGGAGCCTGGCCAGTGCGTCAGCGAGGCGCCAGGATGACAGGTTTGACCGGTCTCGCTGCGGAGTCCCGATGAACTTGCTGTCAGTACGAATCGAATCGTCCTTCGGAACCCCAGACGTCTTGCAAACCGAGGATCGGTCTGTCATGATGGCCCTTCCTGCCTCGCATTTTTTTTGGCCCTCCTAGCTCAATTGGCAGAGCAGCTGACTCTTAATCAGCGGGTTGTAGGTTCGAGTCCTACGGGGGGCATTCTAACATTAATTAGAGTAAGAACTTAGGGCGCTGAACCGCCCGAAAGAATTAAAAGAGGCAGCAAGACTGCACTGAAACCCACTGCCAGATAGCCGCAAGTCTCTAGCTCATATCATTTGCGACTGCACTGAAACTGGCCGTCGCTGGCTCTCCAATAACCACCTACGCCCTCCTCCGCAGCTCCAGACCCAGCGCCTGCCCGAGCCGGTCGATGACGACCAGCGATAGGCCCCTCTCACCCCGCAGAAACCGCGTGATGATCTGGGGCGATACCCGAGCCCGCTTGGCCACGTGATAGGGCGTAAGGCCACTCTCAGCAATGGCCTTTCTGAGCGATTCGCTGATGGCTTCGGGTTCTTTTGGCTGATCACTCATGCGCTGGTTGTCGCAATTCGATTAACAATTATTATCGCCCACTTGACACATAGTCGCCGCGATGGTATCGTTCACTATATCGCGGCTAGATTTTCGGCTAGCACCAGCTACAATCTACAGGCGTACATGTCAATCCCCTGGACGGCGAGCGTGGACATGGTATCGAAAACTTCCCCCTCTCATCTTCTGGAATCCATCGATCGGTTTCGCATTGAGGCTGGCGCGAAACTCGACGCACCCCGCCGTTCGGAACTTGGGCAGTTCATGACGCCAGTACCGGTCGCCAGCTTTATGGCCGGGATGTTCGAGGGTGTAGATCCCGATGTCCGTCTTCTCGATGCTGGGGCAGGAGTCGGCTCGCTCTCTGCCGCCTGCGTGCAGCGACTGCTTGAGGCGGAGCGACTGCCGACCCGCATCACCGTTACCGCCTACGAAATCGATGAGACGCTCGCGGCATACCTGACCAGGACCCTCGATCTCTGTGGCGCGGCGTGCAAACGGGCGGGCATCAGGTTCGATGGAGAGGTCATTCAGGACGATTTCATCGCAGCGACTGCAGAAACAGCGGGTCGTGCCCTGCTAGGGGCACCCCCCTTCAACATGGCGATACTGAACCCCCCTTACCGCAAGATCAACACCCTTTCGGATGAGCGACGCCTCCTGCGGCTTGCGGGCATTGAAACCACCAACCTTTACACTGGATTCCTGGCCCTTTCGATGCGGCTTCTCACACCGGGAGGCCAGATGGTGGCGATCACGCCGAGAAGTTTCTGCAACGGCAGCTATTTCCGCCCCTTCCGCCAGGAATTCCTCGACGAGATGGAGCTGAAGCGGCTCCATGTGTTCGAGTCGAGAAAGCATGCCTTCCGCGCGGATGATGTGTTGCAGGAAAACATTATCGTGTATGCGGTGAAACGTGGCAAGAGCCGCTCGAAATCGACCGTCGTTATCGAGACCATAGCGAATACTGGCGACCCGCCCAGATCGCGCACCGTGCCCTACAATCGAGTCGTTCGCCCAGGAGATTCGCAACATTTCATTCATATCGCCGTCGATGACGAAGCAGACGGCGTGGCGCAACGGATCACCGCCCTCCCTGCGACGCTCACCGATCTAGGCATCAAGGTATCGACCGGGCGCGTGGTGGATTTCCGGGCGAAGGAATATCTCAGGCAAGAACCGGAGAAAGGAGCAGCGCCCCTCATCTGGCCGACGCATTTCGATTGCGGATACATCGCCTGGCCGAAGGATGGTACGCACAAGCCACAAGCGATCGCCATCGATGAGCGCATCGCCGACCAACTCATTCCGAATGAGCATTACGTCGTAGTCCGACGCTTCTCGGCCAAGGAAGAACGCCGCCGCGTGGTCGCCGCGATCTACGATCCTGAGCGTGTCAAATCGCGTGTAGTTGGATTCGAGAACCACCTGAATTACTTCCACCGCAACGGGCGAGGGTTGGAGCTGGAGTTGGTCCGTGGACTGGCCGCATTTCTGAATTCTACAATGGTGGATATGTACTTCCGCCAGTTCAATGGCCACACGCAGGTCAATGCGACCGACCTGCGGAACATGCGCTATCCGGCCTGTGAGCAGTTGACCAAGATCGGGAAGGGTATTGGCGACAGGTTCCCTGACCAGTCCGGGGTCGATGCGCTTGTAGAGTCGGAGCTCTTTGATGCGGCCACCTCATTCTCACCCCGCCTTCTCGGGTAGTCGGTACATCTTCGGAATTCCTTCCCGCTTGAACCGCTCGACCAGCGTCTCCCCGGATTTGCCTTCGACCGCATCCGGGAAAGTTGAGATGTCGTGGAACGCCTTCTTGCCGAAGTACGCGGCGTTGCGATTCTCGTCGCCGCGCTGTTGTACCTTCTTGAAGTGCTCCGCCATCTGATAGACGTCGGTCCACCACAGGCCGTTGGCCTTGAAACCGACCGTTGGCGGTCTGTCCCACACCTCCAGTACCTGGGCGTGGATTATGTAGGCCGGAACGTTGAGTCGTCGCATGTCGTTGATGATGGTGTCGCAGTCCGAGCAGTCGAGCTGGAACTGGCTCATCTCCGTGAGGGAGCTGCGGCCCGTCTTGTTCTCGATACCGAACAAGTCGACCGTGACAAGGATATCGCGCGCCAGAAAGTCGATGGGCGCAGTGGCGCTCTCGTCCGTCCGGCGTCGGGGGCGGAGGGCGGCGATGTCGTTCCGAGTCAGCACGAGATGAGGCAGCCGGGTCTGGACGTTTTCCTTCCAGAACGCCTCGATGGCCAGCTCGGCGACGTGGTTTCGGCCGATGGACGCGGCGACCCGGTTGCAGACCTCGCACAGGAACCAAGTCCGCATCCGTACGGCATTCACTTGGTTGCAGAGCAGGCAGTACCCGTCGACAGATTCAGCCGAGTGCAGGGGGGCGTTGCCCGAGAAGGCTTCGGCGGTCCACTTCGCGCAACAGTCGTCGCAGAGGAAGTAGTAGCGGAACTTGGTATCCTTCGCCGGGGCCGAGTGCCGAACGCACGTCGGCCACATCATCGCAGGAACTTTGACCTTCTTCGGCTTCGGCTCAGCGGGCTGCTTCGCCTTCCTCGAACCAGACGCCTTCTTGGCCACGGGAGAACTCGCATCGAAGACTGTGGCCATCCCTCCGCACCGGTCGCTATGCCGGGCGCGTGGCGCAGCGCGGCACCAAAGGCCGCAGTCTGGGTAGGCCGAAGATCGGATTTTCCCGCGCAAGCGTGCGTGCGCCAAGAGGATGTCGAATGTACCATCGGACCGTCCGCGAATTTCAGTGCACGTGTACCAAAACCCTGGCAAACCATCGGAAAACACGGGAAATCTTAGAATCTCTGGAAAACGGCAACGGACCGAGTGTTTCCACAGATCCTTAATATTAAACCACTTACAACCCAATAACGCCCCTGACTCTTAATCAGCGGGTTGTAGGTTCGAGTCCTACGGGGGGCACTTGACATTAGTTCCGCTGTAAGACCGGCTTGGGCTTACCTACCAGGATCCGGCATCGCGGCAATTACACCTTCGAAATCCGGTTACTCTCGGCGGGAGGATTTCCCACCCAGGAGCCATATCCCCGGGACCGGCCTAAGGACCTCGTCGTGAGCGCGCCGCTTCGAGGGCTTCCGCCAGATCGCGATGGATTTCGATCACCCGATCGAGATGAAAGGTCCCTTGAAGGTCCGGGTTCAACTGGGCCGGGTGATTGCAGACCGAGAGGCCGCCACCTCGGGCCTTCAGGCGCTTCTGGGCGGCCAACGAGAGGCTGACCAGCCCCCTCCCGTTATCACCATTCGACATGCGGCAATTCGCGAAGTCCACGACCGCGAACGCGGGATGCCCTCCCTCCCCCAGGGCGTCCAACCGGCCCTTGAACTCGGCGACGTCTCGATCGTAGCTCGTATCGGCGCCGATGCCCTCGGGGCCGCGGTCCACGAAGCCGATCACGAGCACCCCGTCGACGATCTCCTGCTAGGTGAAGCCACGCTTGTGGGGTTCAATAGGTCCGGTCATCTCGATGAGTCATGCCGAGGCTTTGAAAGCCGCCCCGAGGACGGCGCTTCCGATTCGCGAAGAGGCACGAGTGATTTGCCGGGAGATGGAAACGGGATGGAGGAAGTCGCTTGCCGCCCTCTCAAGCCCCTTCCTTCCCGCAAGCCATCCAAGCAAGATCGAACCGCATCTGCCAACCCCAATAGGTAAAGACATATTGCGATTCCGATCCGGAGGCGAATCCCGACAATGGAATCATGATCCTCGCTGAGGCCAGCTCCCTGTAGGCCGCCCGATTGGAGTCGCTCACCTCCTCCTCTCCGGCCAGATGGCGACGGAGCACTTCCCTGGCCGCCCCCGAGAGCGTGCTCGCGTCGGGGGGCTCGACCCGATCGCGCTCGATCCGATCCTGGGCCTCTTCGAGCAATTCTTCCCGCCGCGCCCAGCCGTCCGCGGTGAAGCGGAATTCGTCTCAATCGGGCTCCAATATTCCGGCGTCGGCCAGCTCGCGGTAGGCTCCAAGCCTCTGGTCGTTTACGGGCAACTTGTGACCCCTGACGCGGAGGCGGAATAGAGCGACGGCGGATTCGGACAGGGTGATCGTTTGCATGGTGGTCCCCTCCTGGCCAAATTCTACCGAGCGGGGGAATTGGACGGAATGCAAAGTATCCTATGCTCCGCATCGCGCTTCTTGCCCACGCTGGGCGGATCGACGCTCAAATGCTCATGCCATGCCTGCCGTGACATCGACTCGTACTAGCCCCCGGAACCATTCTTCGTCGGTTGATTCCTGCCAGTTGGAATCTTCAATACGTACCTGATGATCCCGCTCCAGTCACCGATCCCCAATCAGCCCCCAGCCGACTCGCCGAGAACCTCCTCGAGCGGTACGACGTCGATGACGGCCTCCAGGTTGATCGGCCCGTAGACGTGGGGGAACAATTTCCATGTCTCGTGGGGATTCTCCCACTTCACGCTCGCCCCGAGCTTCTCGGGATCGATCCGCAGGACGACCAGTTCGGTCCGGCCCTTGTAGAACTTCCCGTAGACATAGGGCAACTGCTCCGAGGTCAGGCAGTGGATGAAGCCCTCGGTCGCCAGGTCGTCGCTACGGTACTCGCCGTCGGCGACGGCATGCTCCCATCTGACCCGGGGCGTGATGTGCAGGATCTCGGGCATAGGGCGTATTCCTAGTCCTTGGCGATTCGTGACGAGCTGGGCGTCCACGATCCGGATGCGGTCGTCGGAGGCAACGAACGGACAGCCATCAGGCCAGGAACGACCGCAAATCGCCCGCGAAGGAGTTGGCCTGCTGATAGCGGTCGTCAGGGTTCTGAGCCAGGCAACGAAGGCAGAATCGCTCCAGAACTTCCGGTACGCTGGGCTCGATCGTACGGGGCGGCGGGATATCCCCGGCGAGGATCTGTTCTCGCAGGCCGAACGCAGAGGCTCCCTGGAACGGCCGTCGTCCCGTCAGCAGCTCGAAGAAGACCACCCCCAGGGCGTAGATGTCGGCCCGGTGGTCGGCACGCCCGAGCCGGCTGTCCAGTTGTTCGGGGGCCATGTACGGTAGCGCCCCCGCGGCGCCTACATCCCTCAGCAACTCCTCCTCGACCACGGCGATGCCGAAGTCGGTCAGGTACGCCCGGCCTGAGCCATCCAGCAGGATGTTGGCGGGCTTGACGTCTCGGTGGACATATCCGTGAGCGTGGGCGTGCCCCAAGGCGTCGGCCACCTCGGCAACGATCCCGACCGCCTGCCGTTGAGGCAGTCGTTGGTCCTTGATCCGGTCCGCCAGATTCTCCCCCTCGATCCATTCGGATACGATGAAGCAGCTCCCGCCGTCCTTGCCCACATCATGGACCGGCACGATGTTCGGGTGGCGGAGCCGGGCGACCTTCTTCGCCTCGATCCGGCACTGGTCCACCTCCTCGACACCCACCGGGCGGTCCACCTTCGGGACCTTCACGGCCACAGTGCGGTCCAGCCAGGTGTCGAATCCCTTGTACACCCGCCCGAAGCCGCCGACTCCGATCAGGGTGTCGAGGCGGTATCGATCCGCCAGGGTCCGCGGCAGATCCATTTCTGGACGGATCGACTCGGCCTGGCCGACCGCCGAGGTACCGGTCACGTCGAGAGGTTGGTTGAGCCAATCGACCTGGCCCAGCTTCTCGATCTGCCGACGGAACTCGTCGAGCCGATCCGGGCAATCCCGGCACAACTCCTCAGGCGCAGGGGAATGGCCCTGGGCCTTGGCCTCCTCCCAGCGAACGATCAGTTCGAGGATCTCTTCACGGCTTCTCGTCATCGACGACTCTCATTCGCCCTGAAGGTGTTCGCCGTTCAGGGCGTCCTGGAGCAGCAGGCGGGCCGAGGCCCATCGCCGCTGGATCGTCTTGGTCGCCACCCCCAGGGCTTCGGCCGCCTGGGCGTGGGTCATCCCCTGATACCAGATCAGGCCGAACACCTCACGCTCCTCCGCGGGTAGCTGTGCCACCGCCTCGTGGAAGGCCAACCAACCTTCCAGCGTCTCGGGCCGACCCGAGCCGTCGCTGACCTGGGCGAGACGGACGCCGGGATCGGTGCCGTCGGTATGGTGGTTGGCTCCGAGACCTTCGGGACCGTAGTAACTGCGAGCCAGGTCGATCAGCTCCCGACGCATCTGGGTCGCCGCCAGGTTGTCGAAGTGACGGACGGTCTCGGGCCGGACGTCCGCCAGGCTCCAATGCAGCCGGGTCAAGGCGGCGTTGAGCAGGTCGTCGGTCTGCTCCCAGCGCCGGAGGTGGGGGTAACGCCGAAGCATGGCACGGGCCAGGGTCGTGAACCGCGACTGGGCAAGGCGGATCA
Organism: Isosphaeraceae bacterium; assembly: GCA_052148775.1. Taxonomy (GTDB): domain Bacteria; phylum Planctomycetota; class Planctomycetia; order Isosphaerales; family Isosphaeraceae; genus CAVZRC01. The sequence goes on from JBKQHM010000491.1 coordinate 17,097, forward strand.
AGCCGTCCCTGGCCGAGGCATCCCCGGCCCGGTGTCGCCCGAGCAGGTCGTTGGCTTCGTCAGTCTGATCCATCACCCTCTTGACCTCATGAGTGCTCCCGACCTGCGAGACACCCTCATCTTACCGGCCTGTCCAACGGGCGGCATCCTGAACGGCTTCAACCTCCTCCCGTCATGAGACCGCCACGAGGTCCGGCCCGGTTCGTCTTCGGATTCTCGAAAAGCTCTGTCCACCGGCGGCAATGGCTCTCGCACTCTTTCTCAGGGCGATCGCTTGAGATCATCGCCCGGAACCAGAATCCCGAAGGTACCAAACTGAAAAGGACGTGGGTCATGGCCAAAGAAATCCAGTCTTCGGAATGGGAAGCCGAGGTGGTCCAGTCCGCCGTGCCGGTCCTGGTGGACGTATACGGAACATACTGCCCGCCGTGCCGGGCGCTGGCTCCGACGCTCGACAAGCTCGCCTCGGAATACGTGGGCCGTGCCAAGATCGTGAAGCTGGACGTGGAGTCCGACGGGGCGCTTGCCGGTGGGCTGCTCGTCACCTCGGACCCGACCGTGATCGCCTTTCGCGACGGCAAGGAATTGGGCCGTCTTGTCGGCCTTCGACCCGAAGGGGCCTATCGCAAGCTCCTCGGGGATGCAGGCGTCTCTTGAATGGGCTGACCAAGGGGTGGTCTTGTGCCTACAATGAAAGCGTTGTACAGACCTCAACCCCTTGGCTGGACGACCTCGTGACCTCGCCCCGAATCGACCGCATTCGTGCCCGAATCGCTCCGACACGCCGAGGGTTGCTGGCCCACCCGGTCTACGACCGGATCAACGGCATCGACGCCCTGCGCCTGTTCATGGAACACCACGTCTTTGCCGTCTGGGACTTCATGTCGTTGCTGAAGGCGTTGCAACGGCGGCTCTGTTGCGTCGACGTGCCCTGGACCCCGCCGACCAGCCCGATGGCCTGCCGTTTGATCAACGAGATCGTGCTCGCCGAGGAGTCCGACGAGGACGGGCACGGCGGATATGCCAGCCACCTCGAGCTCTACCTCGGGGCAATGAGGCGATTCGGGGCGAGGACCGATCGGATCGATCGCTTCGTCGAGGAGATCCGCAAGGGACGAAGCGTGCTCCGGGCACTCGAAACCGCCCGTGTCCCCGAGAGGGTCCGTCAATTCGTCGCCCGGACCTTCGAGACGATCGACCAGAACGACGCTTGTGCCATCGCCTCGGCGTTCGCCTTCGGACGTGAAGACCTCCTGCCCGACGTGTTCCGTCGCATCGTCGATGAACTCGCTAAGGACCGACGCGGAATTAACTTCCCAGTATCGGCTCTGCTTGTAAGGATGGTAGGGGATATGCCAGATTTCCCCCTTGGAGGTCCCAAGCCGTGGCCGTTGCCTTTCCCTATCCCCCGGATGTCGAA
>JBKQHM010000492.1:0-2835 GCA_052148775.1 Isosphaeraceae bacterium
TGCCGCCGTCATTCAGTGCGCCCGCCTCGATGCGGGCGGCGGCGACTCGTGCCGTCCGTCGGACCGAGTCGACCGGTGCATGGCCCGGCGCCAGCTCGGGGCGACATCGGAGGCAGGGCCGGAATCCCTCGCGCTCGGCCAGGGCAGCGTCGGCGAAGAACCGGCAACGGTCGCGGCCCGCCGTCCGTGCCGGGCAGATCGGCCGGCAGTAGATCCGCGTGGTCGTCACGCCCACGAAGAACAGGCCGTCGAACCGGGCATCGCGCGCCGCGAGGGCACGGAAACAGGTCTCGTCGTCGATTCGCATGGCGTTCATCGCTCGGTGTCAGGCCGTGCCGTCAACCTCATCCACACGAGCGAAGTTTATCCGCCATCTCGGGGTCTGTCTGGCCATTTTCGGACGTCGATGCGAAATCAGCTACCACGTCCGAAAATGGCCAGGAAACGGGCGGCGGGCCCGTGCATCCTCAGCGTGCGGCTTGCCGATGGGCCTCCGCGCGGCGCTGCAACTCCTCGGGTGAGACGTCCTCGAGGTGCGTGGCGATCCACCAGAAATTCCCTGCCGGATCCTGGACGCCGGCGTTGCGGTCCCCGTAGAACTGGTCGACCGGCTCCATCAGCGAGGTCGCGCCGGCCTCGATCGCGCGATGATACGTCGCATCGGTGTCCGGCACATAGAGGTAGAGCGTGCTGGGCCGCGGTTTCCACGGGCCGCTCGCGTCGGCCAGCATCACGAGCGAGTCGCCGATCTTCACCTGGGCATGATGGATCGTCCCGTCGGGGCGTTTCATGCACTCGTGGGCGACGGCGTCGAACGCCTTCACGAGGAACTCGAGGAGCCTCCCGGCCCCTTCGACGGCCAGGTAGGGCGTGACGGTATGATACCCGTCGGGGATCGGTTTGACAGCCATTTTCGGCGACCTCCTTCGGCTTGAGTTGACAGGATTCCCGGAAATGCGACCAGGGCAAAGTCAGGTGTTGTGATTATGCCGGATCGAACCGGGGCGGTATTGGATAAAATTGACCCCGCGATCACCCAACGAACGGAACATGATTGAGGTGCTCGGTCCGGAGCCCGACATAAGCCGTGGGAGTCAGGCCGGAGAACGCGCGGAAGTCGCGTATGAAATGGGCCTGGTCATAGTAACCGCAGGAGGCGGCGAGGTTCGCCCATCGAATCTCTCGTCCGGCTCCGATACGGTTCAACACCTCCTGGAATCGAATGATACGGCCGAACAGCTTGGGGGTGAGCCCCACTTCTTCGTTGAAAGCCTGGATGAAGCGTCGATGGCTCAAGCCCACGCGATCGGCGAGATGGGCGATCGTCCACGCGTCTGGCATCCGGCGAATTTCCTCGATCGCGAAGGCCACGGCAGGATGATGGAGCAAGGGCCGGTCCGCCTGGGCCAGCAAGGTCTGCTCGAGGATGGCGAACCGGGCCTCGGGCGTTTTCGCCTCGACCAACCGGTCACGGAGGTCACCGGCGCGGTTTCCCCAGAGCGATTCCAGCGGGGCATGGGCGTTGAGCAGTTCGCCGGCCGTCAGGTGGAGAAACGGGAAGGCACCGCCGGGCCGGAAATGGGCGCCGATCACCGACGCCTGCTCGGCCGTATCGATGACGAAGAACTCCGACTGCGCCCCGCAGATCACCGATCCCCGGAAGCTCTCGAACCGATCGGTGTCATGACGATCATAGACCTTCACCCGATCCTCGCGCAGATTGATCACCAGTTCCATCGTACCCGTCGGGAGGAGACGTTCCTTCAAATGCGCATGCGACGGGGCATAGCCTGCGTAGAGCCAGAACAGCTCGACGAAGTCCGAGAGGGGCGGCCGGGGTCTGTACGTGCGGAATACCATGGGGCCTTATCACACCAGAACGGCGGGATAGCCTCAAGACGGTAAACCCGGAAAGGCCGGGCGCCTTTTCCTCGGATGGCATACCTCCGAGGGAATGGAGACTCGCTCTCGACCAGGTCTCTCGTCTCGATCTCGGACGAAACCACGGGTTGATTCTGGTGCTCCCGGAACACGCCCAAAGGTCGCCGGGACTGGAACGTGTGACAGCCTTCAAGGTTTCGTCCCGCCCGACCTCCCCTCGGTCCGAGGCGTTCATGGTAGGATAGTCGCATAGAGAGGAGTGTGGTCATGGATTCTGATCATGATCGCGACGGCTTCGGGAGCCGGATTCCGCGAATCGCCGGGCTGGTCGTCGCTGGGACGATCGCGGTCATCCTCTGCATTTTGGCTCCCGATTTGTGGAGATTCGTGCCGGGATTATTACGGCGGCGACGGTTCGTATTGGCCATCGTGGGCCTCGCGACGGCCTACGCGATCGGCCGAAGGACGACGAGTCGAGATCGGGAGGCTCAAGAGTCCTCGCGTCGCCTGCGCCGGGTACTCGACTGGCTCGACGACGGGATCCTGACCGCGCTCTCGGTCGGCGTCGTCGCGGCTTGCGTGACCCTCCTGGCTGCCTGGCTACCCCACTATCTCCTCTGGCCATGGTTCCGCGATTCCGACACCTTCGCGACGCTGGCCCAATCTTGGGAGAACGGGATCCTGCCTTATCGCGATATCCGTGGCTACAACTTCCCCGGTGCCATCTATCTGTTCTGGATCCTGGGCAAGGTCGCCGGGTGGGGCCGGACCTGGCCGCTCTACGTCGCCGACTCGGCCGCCCTCGTCCTCCTCGGGGTGACGATGGCCGCGTGGAGCCGACGATGCCTGGGCAGACTACTGCCCGGCGTCGCGGCCTATCTCGTCTACCTGACATTCTATCTGAGCGTCGACTACCAGTCTGTCGCCGAGCGTGACTGGCATGCCAGCCTGTGC
>JBKQHM010000493.1:0-3299 GCA_052148775.1 Isosphaeraceae bacterium
ACCTGTCTGTTCGCGAGGGCGTGAGGTGCCCGTGCTAGCCGCTGGTAAAACTTGATATTCTGGTCCAGCTCGGCCTCCTCGCCCAGGAGCGTTGCGAAGAAGCCCAGGCTCGGGACGTACTTGCCGAGGACCGCCAGGCAGAGCGTCATGGGCGTCGACAGCAGGGTGCCGAGCAGCCCCCAGAGCCACGTCCAGAACGCCGCCGCGACCAGGAGACCAAGGGCCGACACCCCGGTGGTCTTGCCGTAGATGACCGGCTCCAGATAGCTCAGCGCCACCTCGACCGCCCCGAAGAATGCGACCACTTCCAGCGGCTGACGCCAGCCGGGGTAGTCCGCGATCGAGAAGACCAGCGGCAGGAGGAACGCTAATGCCGCCCCGACGTAGGGGATGAACCGCATCATCGCCGCCAGGCATCCCCAGAGCACCGCGTACGGCACGCCGATCGCCCAGAGGCCCAGGCCGACGATCAGCCCGTACCCCGAGTTCACCAGCGCGATCATCGCCAGGTAGCGGCTGATCCGCTGGCCGATCTCGCCCATGGTCCGGGTCGTGAGATTGATCTGGCGCTGGCCGAAGAGCTGGACGATCCGGTCTCCCAGGGCCTCCCGCTTCATGAGCATGAACAGGACCAGGATGAGCACGAAAACCCCAACGCCGACGGACTCCAGGTAGGGCCCGACGGCTCCCTGGAGGCGCTGCCGGAATGTCGGCTCCTCGACGACCCGCACGTCCATCGCTTCGTGCCCCGCGACGACCGGGGTATCGAGCGACTTGGACAGGTCGCTGGCGACGTTCTGCGCCCGACGGAACGCCGTGTCCTCTGAGGGCTTCAGGAAGTTCACCTTCTTCTGGATTTCCTTCTGATAGTCCGGCAGCCGGTAGGCCAGCGTGGACAGCTGCCGCATGACGACGTAGCCGATCCCGCCCAGGGACCCGAGCGCGAGGGCGACCGTGAGGAAAACCGCGACGGCCCGCGGCAACCGACACCGCTCGAGGAATCCCGCAAGCGGCGCCAGCGCGAAGCTGAGGAGGACCGCCAATGCCAGGGGCTTCAGCACCTCGGCTGCGAGCGACATCGCGCCGATGACCGCCAGGATGAGGAAGGTCACGACGACCGGATGGTCCATCGGGGACTTGCGTTGAGTCGCCACGGTGGCGTTCCTGTTCGGGTGACCTGGTTCTCAGGAGTCGGCAAGAATGCTCATGGCTTCAGTGCCTTTGAGAGATCATCGAGTCGGTTTTCCTCCGGCTCCCTGGCAGAGCCATGCGACTGCCGGAGGAGGGCGGCGCGCTGTTCTCGCTCCCTCGGCGACGCTCGCCAGGCGGATCGCTCATGAAGCGTCTGCACGGCAGCCGTCGGGCAAGACTCAACGGGCCCGGATCGTCAGCCCGATGATCAGACCGGCCACCAGGCCGATGCCGAAGGCCTCGACCACCGCCTGCGTCGGGTGGCGGCGGACCAGACCCTCGGCACTGTCGTAGCGTTCACGGATCTGGTCGCCCACCTGGTGGGCGTACTGGCCGGCGGCCCCGGCCGCATGCGCGACGGCCGATGAGCCACGCGAGGTCATCTCGGAGAAGAATTTCTCGATCGCCTCGCGCCCCTCGCCGGTTTTCTCCTGGATCCGGCCCACGAGCTGCTCGATGTTCCCCACTTGCACACGGAGGTCGTCCTCGGTCAGTTGATTCCAGCGCTGCCTTGCCAGACCGCAGAGGTCATTCCACTCTCCTTGAATCGTCTGCATGTTGATCGCCATGGTCGTTGGACTCCTTGTTGCGGGATCGGCCGGTGCGATGCCGGCTCCCCTGGTGGACATCGATTCAACCTTAATGAGCTAACTGTCGGCAATACCCGCGACCTGCGTGCGGCCGATCTCACGAACGACGCGGCGGGTGCATGCGCGCGCTGGCGCTGGTGACGAGGACGGTCCGGACCCATGCCAGGTTGAGCCACAGTTGCTTGCGCGAGCGACGGAAGCTGTCGAAGCTGTGGGTGAGCTTCACCCCGCCCAATCCCGCCACCAGTCCCCCGAGGGCCATCGCCGCTCCGGCCGTCAGGAGCATCGCCCAACCCGGGTGGATCTTCAGTGCGGAGGCGAGCAGCCAGCCGGCTCCGATAAGGGCCACCGGGACGCTGGCCATCACCACGGTGAGCCCCATCACGGTCAGCACGAGCGGGACCGCCGACTTGCGGGCGGCATCCCTGAAGTCGACGGCCGCGAGCCTGGCCTGGAGTTCGGCGAGGGCCGCGAGGTCGTCGACAAACTCGGCGACACCCTCGAATTCCGCCGAACTGGAGCCGGGCACACGACCTGTCCCACGACCGTTCACGGACGCCTGATCATCCATCCCAGGACGACTCCCACGCAAAGGGCGATACCCAGGGCCTTCATGGGTTCCCTGACCACATAGTCACTCACGATTGCACCTCGCTCGGCCAGCCGCTCACGGGCGACCGCCACGTCCTGGCGCGCCATCGCCTTGATTTCTTCCAGTTGTGGAGTAAACTCCGCTTTCATGCCTTGAACGCGATCATTCATTGTCCTGACCTCCAAGAACTTGGTTTCGATCGATTCCGCTGATCCGGCTCGATGTCCTACTGCTCCACCCGGCGCATCCGACCGTCCCGCTCCTTGGCCGATGGCGAGAGAGCGATCCTCTCCACAGGCCTCGTCATGTATTGTTTTTCGAGCCAATGCAGCATGTAGTTCTGGCCCGCACGGATGGCTACGGGGGACAGGATGTCCCAGGCGGTGAGCAGGAGCTTCTGGCCGGCCCTCGATCGCGCCTGTTCCTTGACCATGGCTCCCGCGACCGGTTCACCAGCCTCGGCTCCATCGGCCAGGCTTGCGGTGTCGGCCGTGACCTTCTGATGACCGCTGGTGTAGATCAGGTAACCGGCCGCGGCCGCCGCGCCCAGGGCGATCCAGGGATAGGTCCAGGTGTACCGTCCCCAGTCCATGACAGCCTCGGCGCCGGCGACTGATTCGCTCACGTTCGTATGAAGATCGCGGCGGATCACCGCCATCCGATGGTAGATCTCATCGACGTCATTCGATCCCGTGACCACGGTTCTCTCCCTACACTTCGCCGCCAGGACACAAAAATGTGTTGATGTTTATGAATGGGACGACACCAAGACAGTTGCTCGCGTGGACGCCGATGCAGCCGGGGGGCTCGCATAGCCATCCACGCGTTATTGGAAATCGGGCATCGCCTGTCAAACCGTCCCCCCGTACTGGGAGGGCGGTCGGTGTGACGTCCTCACCGACCGGTCTTGCCGGTCTGACCCGCGG
>JBKQHM010000494.1:0-3500 GCA_052148775.1 Isosphaeraceae bacterium
CCTCCGTGCCTAAAGAGTTGAGCCACGAATCGGATCGGCTCAAAGGATAGTCCTGTCCGCACAATGGCCTCGATCCACTGGGAAATCTAGGTCGGGCCGCGGACATTACTTACCTGAGAAGCGATAGCCGGGCGAATGACCGTGGTCCCACCAGTTACCCGACATGAGCCAGGAATCTCTGTCCCTTCTGACCAACTTCAGGGCCGTAATGGCTCTTGAACAGCACGTAAAACTGACACGCCTCACGGAAGCGCAATTCTGCGGGACTCATCGACAAGACTTCGTCATCGCTGGCAAGTATGCAAATCGCCATCTACGCCGCTCCTTTATGGCTGACATCGAGTATCAACGCACCTCAGCTTACGAACCGTCCCCCGCCGATTCACCCTCATTGAATGGGAATTCGTCAAGGAACCTTCGCGGCGTCACAATCGGAATCCCGTGGAAGGGGTCGAGAACCAACAGGTCTCTGTCTCCCGTGATGAGACAAGATGCCTTCCCAGCAACGGCTAATTCCAGAAACTTGTTGTCCTTGGGATCGCGACAGACCGGGAACAAGTCCTGAATCTCCGGGAAGTCGGCCTTTTCTACCAGCGTCACGAGGAACTGAGTGCGTCTTTCCCGAGAGACATAGCGATCTAATCGCTTTCGTCCCAGAACTTCGACGATCTCCGCGAGTATGGGTCCGGATAGCAGCGGTCTCCCAGTGTCGAGTACTTTGTCAAGGGCCTGTCCCGGGACAGACCGTTCGAACATCAGTCCGCTCACGATCATATTGGTGTCGAGAACGAACCGTCGTTCAATCATCATCGTCCTCACCGCGAAGGATGGATTCTAGGATCTCGGGCGTCAGGCCGTTCGCCTCGGCCTCGCGGCGGACCTGATCAATCGCTTCGCGCAGCGTCATCCCCGTTGGACGAAGCAGTTCCCTGAGACGGAGGCCGAGCAAGACGTCGATCTTGTTGCGCTCTTCTTTCGAAGCCGATTCGAAGAACTTGGCTGCCTCGGGATCGACATGGATGGTGATAGGAACCGTGGTCATTTCGGGAGTCTCCTTGCTATCGTACAATTCCCGGTCGCCTCAATCAGCTCTCTCCAGGCCGACTCAACCGGCTTGCTGGTGTTTAATGAATGTTAGCCCGCCACTCCCGGCCGGCACAGCCGGCCCGACGTTAATAGTCACATCTCTAATCGAAGCTTCCATCGTTCCAACTGCTTCTCCACCTCCGCCGGGGCGGTCGAGCCGTACGACCGGAACGCGTTGATGGCGTTCTCGACGCCGAGGACGCCGCGAGCCTCGGGTCCGAGCAGGGGATGGGCCTCGGCGAGCTCGGCGTCCGTGAGGTCGGACAGGCGCTTGAGCCCGCGGCGCTCGCACAGGCCGACCAGGCGGCCGATCACCTCATGCGCCGTGCGCTGGGGCACATCGCGACGGATCAGGTATTCCATCAGCGTCGTGGCGTCGAGGAAGCCCTCATCCAGCCGCTCGGCGATCCGGTCGACGCGGAGGGTCGCGCCGTCGACGACCACCGCCGCCAGCTCCAGACAGGCTTCGACCGTGTCGAACGCGTCGAAGAGCGGCTCCTTGTCCTCCTGCAAGTCGCGGTTGTAGGCCAGGGGCAGCCCCTTGATCAGCACCAGGAGCGTCGCCAAACTTCCGATGACCCGCGCGGATCGGCCGCGGATCAATTCCAGGACGTCCGGGTTCTTCTTCTGTGGCATGATGCTGCTGCCCGTGCAAATCGCATCCGGCAGGGCCAGGAAGCCGAACTCCTGCGTGCTCCAGAGGATCCACTCCTCGGCCCAGCCGGCGAGGTGCTCGGCGATCATCGTCAGGACGAAGACCGACTCGATGGCGAAGTCGCGGTCGCTCGAGATATCCAGGCTGTTGGCCGCGACCCCCTCGAAGCCCAGCTCCCGCGCCACGAAATCGCGATCGATCGGCAGGCTGGTGCCGGCCAGCGCGGCGGCCCCAAGCGGCAGGACGTTCAGCCGCTTGCGGCAATCGGCCAGACGCGACCGATCCCGTTCCAGCTTCTCGACATAGGCCAGGAAATAATGCGCCGCCAGGACCGGCTGGGCCCGCTGCATGTGCGTATAGCCCGGCAAGATGACCGTGCGGTGCCTCATCGCCGACGCCACCAGGGCACGCTGAAGGCCGATCGCAGCCGCGTCGATCCGGTCGAGGGCCTCGCGGGTCCAGAGCTTGACACCCGTCGCCACCTGGTCGTTGCGGCTCCTCGCCGTGTGCAGCTTCCGCCCCACGTCGCCCAGCTTCTCGACTAACGCCGCCTCGATGTGCATGTGGACATCTTCACGCTCCAGGACGAACGCAAAATCCCCATCCTCGATTTTAGCCTGGATTTCCGACAAGACTCGCTCAATTTGCTGGCATTCGTCATCTGTCAGCAATCCGACATGCTGGAGCATGCGCGCATGGACGATCGAACCCCGGACGTCTTGCTTGAAGAGTCGGCGATCGAAGGAGATCGATTCGGTGAACTCCTCCACGCGACGGTCGGTCTTGTCGGCGAAACGGCCACTCCAGGGCTTCCCGGACACTCCTGATCCTCCCAGCGGCAGGACATCACCTGCATAAGGTTTTGGCATCCACTGACTCAGTCTAGGCAGACGGAATCATCACTGTCAATCGGCCCGATGCGCCGATGCGGCCTCTCCAGATCCCAGTTCGGGCTCCCGAGAAATGGCCCGATCGGATTATAATCCATCGGTGGCACCTCGGTTTGCGGGCAGTCGGGGAGGGATCGCGGGCGTCCCGGGCGAGGCCGATGCCGATTGGCCGCAAACCCCGGCCTGATGCGACTGGGATTATTGGGGATTCCGCTTGAGTCAGACCGACTCGGAACCCGACGAGTTCACCGCAGCAAAGGAGTCGTGCTATGGATGATCCTGGCGGACGAGGGGGTCAGCCGTGATGGAGCCCGAAGTCGAGATGAATCCCGCATTCATCGATGGTGAGATCGAGGGAGTCGTCATCCGACCGCTCCGATTCCACCACGACGCGCGGGGGTGGTTGGTCGAGGTGTTCCGACAGGACGAGCTGGAACCGGGACGCTGGCCGGTGATGACGTATGTCTCCGCGACCTTGCCGGGCGTGACTCGGGGTCCGCACGAGCACGTCGATCAGACCGACGGCTTCGCGTTCATGGGCCCGTCGGACTTCCGGCTGTTCCTCTGGGACACGCGGACGGACAGCCCGACGTGCGGACGGCGTTGGGTCGTCGTCGTCGGGGCGTCGAATCCGTCGGCCGTCTGGATTCCGCCGGGGGTCGTCCACGCATACCGCAATGTCGGCGAGGTCCCGGGCCTGGTGTTCAACGCCCCCAATCGCCTCTATGCCGGCTGGGGCAAGCAAGAGCCCGTCGACGAGATCCGCCACGAGGACGCCGATCCCGGCCGGTTCCCGATGGATTGAGTGGGTCATTGGTCATTGGTCATTGGTCATTGGTCACTGGTCATTGGTGGGTAGCACGGAACCT
>JBKQHM010000495.1:0-11404 GCA_052148775.1 Isosphaeraceae bacterium
TACGTGCCATGGTGGGGAGCTCCCTACGTAACAATGCCGTCCTTCCATCCACAACGATAGCGCAACAGATTTCCCCGATTCTGCAAGCCCAATCCGAGCTCAAAATGGGCAATTTTCATCAGCCCAGCGAGACCCTGTCCACGACCGGCGGGACCTTCACCGTCGGCACGGCCGCCGCCGTCCCCGAGCCATCTGCTCTTGTCCTGATGGGCATCGCCGGAATCACCGGGCTGGGCTACGCCTGGTGTCGGCGTCGGGCCAAGGTCGTCGCCTGACGGCCACTCGAGCTCGACGAAGTAGCGAAAAGAGGGACGTAGCGAAAAGAGGGACGTAGCGCATTGTTGCGGGGCGCAGGAACTGGGACGGGGCGAGGGGACGGGGGCTCAGCGAGTTTCCACCGCCCGCCGCCGCCCCGATGTCCCTGGCCGGCCGGGACCCGACGGACCTCACACTCCCGACCGCCGGGACTCGGAACGGGGCGAGCGGCGCGTCTGAAGTGTTGGTGTCCATTCGAGGAGAAGGGGACATTCTGAATATCGACAGTTGTCTCAGGCTGCCGGGAGCCGGATCGCCTCACCTCGCGCTGCAGCGTACTCCGGCCACGGGCGGCCTGGTGGCGTGGCCATGCCGCCCCGCCTCCGCACGATCCACCGGGCCAATCACGGGAGGAGCGCGCGGTCCGCGACTTTCGCCGCTCCTCCCGATCCGATCGCGCTCAGATGCTTCGGCGGGTTGACCAAAGCATCGCTCCGCGAGGAGAGCTGCATAGTCCCCGGTGATTCCGGCGCCTGCGCCTTCCTGGGCGAAAGTGGCGTCTCGGACTTACCGGGGGGTAACTCTTCACGTCCGCCGGACTGGGTCGCGCCATTAGCCATGTCCGAGCCGCTTCGGAGTGGTGAGCTCCGCCGGATACTTTACGACGCCACGATGCGAGGAGGCAGCGAGCTTCCGGAGTCGTGCCAACTCCGGCTCGTCGGCCCAAAGCACCCAGAGATGTTGCTCGGGCGTCCTCCGGGAGTGGACCCACCCTCGGCGCGCCCAATTGGCGAGCTTCCCGACGGTGATCGGGATGGCTTCGGCCAGCCTCGGCAGCCACCATTCGTGCGGACCGAGTTGCTCCGTGTGCGCCTCCGATCGCGCCAGGCCGCGCCGCACCATGAGCTGGCGGACGAGGTCGGGGAAGAATCCGCGGCGCCGCTTCGGCGGGCTGAACCCCTCCCGGTTGAGGGCGTCGGCAATCTGGGTCGTGGTATAGCCTTCATCGCGCCTGACGCGGCCGAGGATTCTCCTGCTCGGTCGCGGACGTAGGCATCCGGACCTGGTCAGGACGTTTGCGTCCGACGAACACCATCCTGCACGGAGAGTCCGACTGCCGGAGCGCGGCAAGCCGTCAAGGTGGTGATATCGATTTTTCCTTGCTCTCCTGCCGGAGCTTCGCCAGGCGGCTGAGCGGCTTGCCGGCATCGGCCTTGATGGCAATGGAGACGCCCGGCTTGATCCCATTGGCGGGCGTGGGAGGCGTTTTCTTGACGAGCGGTGTGTCGACCCTCAGGCGGCCGGTGCCCAGGTTGTGCAGGATCGGTTCGCCGCTTTGCATCACGAGCACCTGGCAGAACAGGTTTTTCGATTGCCCCGGCGGAGTCTTGGCATCCGTCTTGAGGTGGAACACGGCTTCGGTGGTGTCCTTGGTGATCGTGATCGGCTCGGTCGTCACCTTGTTGGGCAGGCCGAGCAGCGTCATCCTCGCCTTGCCGGCGAAGTCAACCGCCTGGTTCACCTTCACGTTCACGTCGACGTCTTTCCCCTGTTCGACGCTCGCCGCCTCGAAACGCAGCGTCAAGAACTGCGGCGCCACCGACAGCCTGGCGAATCCCGACGACACCACGAGTCGGCCACCGCGATTTCCCCGCCGTCGAACGGGCGGTGCGCCGGCCGGAGGAGCGGGCGGAGGTTCGATATATGTGGCGTTCACGACGATTCGCCACGTCTTCAACTCGGCGCCACCCGACGCGTTGATCGGGATGGTCGCTTCGCTCTGATTCTCGGCGATCACGACCTCGGTTTTCGACGAGATCCCCGGGGGATTCCAGGGCAGGGTGAGTGCGATCGGGGCGGTGAAGCCGGGCTTGCGCCGGGCGACGACCTTCAACTCCATCGACCCACCGCGGACGATGGGCACACTGGGCTCGACGATGTCGACCGTGAAAGGCGCCTCCTCCGTTACCGCGACGGCCAGCGTGTCGAGCGTCCGCGTCCAGAACGGGACGTTATTCTGCCCGAGCACCAGTTCGGCGGTTGAGCTGAACGCGCAGGGGACCTGCTTCGAAGTATCGGCCGGCCTTCCGGTGACGTTCGCCAGCCTGGCGCCGATCGGCGCCTTGGCGTCGGCGTGGAAGAGGACCGGGATCAGCGCGTTGCCGGCCGTCATCTCGTCGGCCTCGACGGTCACTCCGGGGGGCAGGTTGTCGGCGTTCAGCGTGATCGCTCCGCTGAAATCTTCGCGACGCGCCTGAATCAACATCGCCTGGCGATTTCCCCTGGGTACCGCCGCCGCCATCACGTTCGTCCCGCGCCGGAGCGATTCGTTGGGCGTGCTCAGCTCGAGCCTCGGCGCGATCGGACTGATCTCGACGCGATAGGTATAATCGGGGCCGCCCTTCTTCAGGTGGTCGGTCACCGAGATCACGAAATCGCCGTCCCGCGGCGCGCTGAAGCGGACATAACTGTCCGGGCCGCCGCTATCGTCGTTGACCGCCACGCGTCCCGCGTTCTTGCCGAGGATGGTCAAGACCGGGTCGAGCGGCGAGCGGATCTGGCGGGCGAACACGCGGATGTCGTATCGTTGCCCCTTCGTGGCCCGAAACGTGTACGAGTCAACATCGCCGGGCCTGACGATCACGCCGTTGAGGGCGACCGGCGGGACGAACGGAGTGGCCTGGTCTTGCGCGTCGTTGGGCTCCGATTCGATCATGTTGCCGAACGGGCTCAGGCGGAATGCGTTGGGGTAAGGGGCATATCCGCCGGCGTCGTGCGCCAGCAATCCGAAGCCGCGATCGGCGTGGCCGGGCAGATCGACTTCGGTCGTGGTTTCGCCCATCACATCGCCGATCCAGCGCACTTTGACATGATCGCCGAACTTTCCCCCGGCGGGGAGAGTGGCCGTGGGGCGAGGGAAGTGGCCCACGTGCAGGCGATAGAGGCACTGGGCATTTCCGGCATAGGCGGCTTCGCGGACGGCGATCGTGTAGGCGCCGTTTTCGGGGGCCGCGAGCGAAACCAGGCCATCCTGCCAGATCAAGGCGCTATCGTCGCTCGATGCGAGTTCGAACCGCTTCGCGTTGAGGATGGCCACGTAGGGGTCGAACAGGGTGAGGCCCAGGCGAATGCCCTCAACCTCGACGGTGATCCGTTCTCCTTTTTTCGCCCGGACTTCGTAGTAGTCGATATCTTCATTGCCCGCGACGCCGTTCACGGTGACATTCATGTCGATTTTCTGCGGCCGGGCGAAGTCGCTATTGGGTTCGACTTCGGCCACCTCCTTGAGGGTGCCGACGCTGAAGGTTTTCACGGGGCTCACGCCCGTCCTGGTGCGCAGCCGGAAGTCGTGCAGCCCCGGCGCGGCTGTCTCGGCGATCTTGAAGGTGACGACGGCCCGGGCATCCGTCCCGCCGACGATCTTGGTGACCGTGATCCCCGGCTGATAGAACAGGATTTCCTGGATATCGGTGAGCCGTTGCCCAGACATGATGACGTTCAACTCCGTGCCGCGCTGGCCGCCCACGGGCTGAATCAGACGAACGACGGGGGCGACCGCCCACGCGGGCGCGGCCAGCATCGACAATCCCAACGAGGCGAGAACGATCGATTTCATGATCATCGCCGGGGTAAAGACCCAATAAGGGAAGGATGGCCGGAGACCGAGGTAAGACCGCCGAGAGTGAGCAATTCCGTCGTATTAATGGTGATCGACGATCCATTCGAGCAGGTTGGAACAGGTCGGTCAAGTCGCCGCTCTCCGTCGAGAATGTCCGAGACGTCGTGGGGAGTCCAAGAGCCTGCCGGAGACTGCAATCGTCGTGACGATCGATGGGGATGGTCGGGTGCGGGCGACGCTATCCTCCGCGGGGTCTCGCGTCGATACCGATCTCCCAGCTCTTCCGGCTGAACAGGTTCAACTCGACGCAGTCGATGTCAATCCTGGTCGCGATCTCCCACAGCAAGACTTCGGCACATCCGAGCGAGAAGACCTTGTTGAGTTGTTGCGAGAGCTTGCCGGAGAAGATCGTCATCTTCTTCTGACTGGAGAAAGCCGGCAGCCTCTTCTTGCCGTCCACCTCGAGGATCCACGGTTCGAATGAGTCGGCCGACAGCTCCTCGGCTTCTTCCCGCATCAGTTCGAGCAATTCCTCTTGCGTGAAGGTGTCTGCGTCCAGGAAGCGCCTCGGCCGCTTGGGGATCAATACCCTCCGCGTCTTGAGATAGGCGTTGAGCTGACCGAGGTCTTCCCGGTAAGCCACGCGCTCGAGATCATCCTTTCCCGTGATCAATTCGAGGATCTTCGCGATCATGGGAGACTCGTCGGGGATCGGGTGCCGGTACGCGGCGGATCAGATCTCGAACATCATCCGCTCGGGGTTCTCGATGCAATCCTTGACGCGGACCAGGAAGCTCACCGCCTCTCGGCCGTCGATCAGGCGATGGTCGTATGACAGGGCGAGGTACATCATCGGCCGGATCACGATCTGATCATCCACGACGACGGGGCGCTTCTTGATGGCGTGCATGCCGAGGATGGCGCTCTGGGGCGGGTTGAGGATCGGCGTGGAGAGGAGCGAGCCGAAGGTCCCGCCGTTGGTGATCGTGAAGGTCCCGCCGCGAAGGTCGTCGACCGAGATCGTCCCCTCGCGCGCCTTGACGGCGAAGCCGGCGACGGCCTTCTCGACGCCGGCGAAGGAGAGGCGATCGGCGTCGCGGATAACCGGGACCATCAGCCCCTTCTCGGTGCTGACCGCCACGCCGATGTCGTAGAAGTTCTGGTAGACGATCTCGTTGCCGTCGATGCGGGCATTGACGGCGGGGAACGCCTTGAGGGCCGCGATCGAGGCCTTGGCGAAGAACGACATGAAGCCCAGGCCCGTGCCGTGCGCCTTCTGGAACGTCTCCTTGTACTGGGCGCGCATCTCCATGACCCGCGACATGTCCACTTCGTTGAAGGTCGTGAGGATCGCCGCGGTCTGCTGGGCTTCGACCAGGCGCTGGGCGATCCGCTGGCGCAGGCCGCTCATGCGCTGGCGGGTCTCGCGAGGACCGGCGGAGGCCGCCGGCGCGGGCTTGGCGGGGGCCGCGGGTGGGGCCGCCGCGGGGGCGGTCGCGGTCGATGTGGCCGGGGCTGTCGCCGGCGCGTTGAGGAACGTGAGGACGTCGCCCTTGGTGACCCGACCGCTCGGGCCGGTGGCGGGGACCTGGGCGACGTCGACGCCCTGTTCGGCGACCAGTCGGCGGACCGACGGCGAGAGCGGTCGTTCCGGGGTGCCCGTCGCCGGCGCGGCGGCCGGTTCCGCGGGACGCCCATCTTGACCGTTCGGCTGCTCGCGGACCGGCGCGGACGCTGCCGGGGGCGCCTGCGAGGGGGCGGCGGCGGGGGTGCCCGACGGGTCGATCGTGCCGACCGTTGCGCCGATCGGCACGGTCTCGCCCTCGGCCACGCCGATCTTCAGGACGCCCGAGCCGGGCGCCGGGACCGGAGTGGTCGCCTTGTCCGTCTCCAGCTCCAGGACCGTCTCGCCGGCCTTCACCAGCGAGCCGTCGGCCTTGAGCCAGCGCGACACGATGCCCTCGGAGATCGATTCGCCCACGGCGGGCACGGTGATCGGGACGGCGGACATACTTTCTTCTCCCTCAGCAGGGTGCTCTGCGAGCACCGAACCAGCGGTGGGCGCGTTCGCGGAGGCCCTCGGCCTTCCCACGGTGCTCACGGAGCACCCGATTTCTGATTACCGATGACGGATCGACGCGGCGGTGACCAGGTGCGGCACGGCCGCGCCGACGGCGGCCTCGACGATCTCCGCCTGCTCCCGGTCGTGGACGGCCTTCGAGCCGGTGGCCGGGCTGGCGCTGGCGTCCCGGCCGACGTAGGCGACCTCGACCCCCAGCAGTTCCCGCAGCCGAGGGGCCACGAACGTCCAGGCGCCCATGTTCTGCGATTCTTCCTGGACCCAGACCCACTCCCGGGCCGACCGGTAGCGATCGAGCACCGACTTCAGCTCGGCGGCCGGCCACGGGTAGAGTTGCTCGACCCGGACCACGGCCACCTCGCGATGGCTGCCGGCCTCGGCGCGTCGGGCGATCAGGTCGTAGTAGACCTTGCCCGAGCAGAGCAAGACCCGGCGCACCCGGTCGGGGGCCGTCGGGTCGTCGAGCACGTCGCGGAAGTGGCCGACGGTCAGGTGGTCGACCGGCGAGACGGCCTGCTTGTGCCGCAGCAGGCTCTTGGGGGTCATGACGATCAGCGGCTTGCGGAACTCGCGGCGCACCTGACGCCTTAGCAGGTGGAAGTACTGCGCCGGACTGGTCGGGACCGTGACCTGGATGTTGTTCTCGGCGCAGAGCTGGAGGAATCGCTCGAGCCGGGCGCTGGAGTGCTCCGGCCCCTGGCCCTCGTAGCCGTGGGGCAGCAGCAGCACCAGCCCGCTGGCGCGTCCCCATTTCGACTCGGCCGAGGCGATGAACTGGTCGATGATGACCTGAGCGCCGTTGACGAAGTCGCCGAACTGGGCCTCCCACATGATCAGCATGTGGGGCTCGTCGAGCGAATAGCCGTAGTCGAAGCCGAGGACGGCCGCCTCGGAGAGCAGGCTGTCGTAGACGCAGAACTCGGCCTGGCCGTCCTTGATATGGTTGAGCCCGACGCATCGTTCGCCCGTCTTCATATCGACCATCACCGAGTGCCGCTGGCTGAACGTCCCGCGGCGGCTATCCTGGCCGCTGAGGCGGACCGGCGTGTCCTCCCAGAGCAGCGAACCGAAGGCCAGCATCTCGGCGGAGGCCCAGTCGAGCGTGCCCTTCTCGGCCACCGCCTTGACGCGCGCGCCCAGGAGGCGGGCCAGCTTCGGATTGATGGTGAAACCGTCCGGGACGCGGACGGAGCCCTCGGCAATCTGCCGCAACGTCTCGTAAGCGACCCCGGTCTCGACGGGCGCGAAGGTGTGCTGGGAGGTCAGCCCGGCCCAGGCCCGCGAGAAGCCGTGCTGCGCCGGCGGCTCGATCGCCCCGCGCTTGACCTCGGCCAGGACCTCCTGCAACTTCTCCGCGAACGTCTCGGCGATCGTCTCGGCCTCCTGGCTGGACAGCTCGGTGGCCATCACCAGCTTCTCGGTGTACAGCTCGCGGATACTGATCCGGTTCTTGATCCGCTCGTACATGATCGGCTGCGTGAACCCCGGCTCGTCCCCTTCGTTGTGCCCGTGCCGACGGTAGCAGACCATGTCGATGACCACATCCTTGCCGAACGTCTCCCGGAAGTCGAACGCCAACTCGGCGACGGCGATCACGGCCTCCGGGTCCTCGCCGTTGACGTGGAAGATCGGCACCTCGATCATCTTGGCCACGTCGGTGCAATAGCGGGTCGATCGGCCCTCGTTCGGCGCGGTGGTGAAGCCGATCTGGTTGTTCACCACGATGTGGATCGTGCCGCCGGTCTTGTATCCCGGTAGCTGCGAGAGGTTCAAGGTCTCGGCGACCAGTCCCTGACCGGCGAAGACGGCGTCACCGTGGATCAGGATCGGCACGCCCTTGCGGCGGTCCTTGTCCTGGAACCGCCGCTGCTTGGCCCGCATCCGGCCCTCGACGACTGGATTGACGGCCTCGAGGTGGCTGGGGTTGGGGGTCAAGGTCAGGTGCACCACGTTCTTGTCCATGGTGACGTGGTCGGCCGAGAAGCCCAGGTGGTACTTGACGTCGCCGTCGCCGGCCACGGTCTCGGGCAGGTTCCCCTCGAACTCGTTGAAGATCATGCCGTACGGCTTGTTCAGGATGTTCGCCAGTACGTTGAGCCGCCCTCGGTGCGGCATCCCCATGACAATCTCCCGCACCCCGTGCGACCCGGCCCGCTCGACGACCGAGTCCAGCAGCGGAATGAGCATCTCGCCCCCTTCGAGCGAGAACCGCTTCTGCCCCACGTAATTCTTGTGCAGGAACGTCTCGAAGAGCTCGGCGGCATTGAGTTTGTAGATGATCCGCCGCTTCTTCTTGATGTCGAAGGAGGGTCGGTTGCGCGTCGGCTCCATCCGGTCGAGCAGCCATCGGCGCATCTCGGTATCGCGGATGTGCATGAACTCGACGCCGATCGTGCGGCAGTAGGTCTCCCGCAGGACGGCGATCACCTCGCGCAGGGTGGACGCCCCCCCTTCACTGCCGCTCAGCCGGTTGTAGAAGACTCGATCCAGGTCCGCTTCCGTCAGGCCGAAGGCTGACGGCTCCAGCAATTCGATCGAATCGCGCCGGGGCGCGAGCTTCAGCGGGTCCAGATCGGCCAGGTAATGGCCGTATTCGCGGTAGGCGTCGATCAGTCGAGTGACGGCCGCTTGCGCCCGGGCCGCGTCGAGGTCCACCGTGGTGCCGCCGCCACCGGAGGGGGCGACGCCCTGCTGTCCCAACTCGTATCCTTCAAAGAAGATCCGCCAGGATTCCTCGACCGACGCCGGGTCCTTCCGCCAGCGGTCAAAGTAGTCCTCGATCAGGTCCACGTTCCACCGGTTCGCTACCGTCGCGCGTTCCATATTTCGAAGAGTCCCAGGACGATCGGGCGGAAGAGGCCGGCCGGGCCGAGGCCGTTGCGTGTCCGGACGATCGGAGGTCGAGGGCTCGTCGCCCGCCGCGAGCGACGATTCCCATTGTCTATCATACGCAAATCCGAGCCTTAGTCATCAGTGCGGGGGCCTTTCGGAGCTCCAAATCGGGCGCATCGCACGGCATTCAAGGCCCAACGCTTCGAGACCGCTCGTCGTTCTCGATCGTTCCGTCCGTCATCCCTGACCGATCTGCAACGATTTGCGGACCAATCGCCGGCCATCGCCGGCCGAGGGGCATTGCGCTGGTTTGCACTCGTTGACAACATCTCGACGGATCGCCACGCCCGATCTCCAGGCCCCGAAACGACCTGGTCACCAGTGTGCGAGCGCGTCGGACCGATCGGGGTTCGGACTGGCCGGCCCCGTCGGATTGTCGCGGCGGTCCAGGACGCGCGGCGCCTCAATCTCCCGATCGATTCTCGCCGGTTGCTGATCATTCGCCCCTGCCCATTTCGTAAACGACCGAAATCACGCTTCCATACTATTAGAATGGCGCAGGTTTTCGATTTCCTAAATGCACCTATCGCGGAACGGGTCCGTTTTTCAGTCCGAAGTGTTGACTGGGAAAGGGGATGGAAAATATTGCGGAAAAAATTTCAGTGCGCGCAGGACTTGTGATCGCGTCGGCGCGAACCCTGTGAAAGAGGACCGTCTGCCCCCTCGACAACCGAGTCATTCTGGCAATATGTACACTTTCGGAAACGGGCCTCATCGCGTCAACTGCGAGAGATCGGTTGCCGGAGTCGGTCGGCTCGCTCCCCTGCCCTCGCATCGGGAAGGCCTGGAGTAAGGCATGGACTATTTCGCTTTTCGTCTGTTTTCGCTGATCGTGCTGGGCGTCGTCGCGGCATCGATCGTCGCCTATGTCATATGGGGCGTATCGAAGGGACGCAAGGGTGATCAGCCCGACGACCCGGACGCATCGATCGACTTGTAGCCGAAGGTTCCGCTTGCCCGATCGGTAGCCCTTCCGAACGATCTTCCATCGGATCTGGCGCGCTGGGCCGCTTGCCTCGTAGAATCGCCGGGTCGCCCTCGTGGTGCAACAGGTTGCGGGAGGGTCCACGTCTTGAGCAACGCCGTTTTCTACCGGAGTGGCCTGGCTCGGGACCTGACCCCAGAGGTGAAGGCCCTCTTCGAATCGTTGCTCGCTCGCGCCGAGCGGATTGATGCGATGTCAAGGACACTGCCAGACCAGATCAGGGCCAATCGTAGGCGGAGAGAAGGCAAGCCGGACGCGCGCCGTCGATCGGCGAAGAAGTCCGTCCACTCCTTCGAGGAGGACTCGCAGGAGGCGGCCGCGCGGTTACCGTCCCTGATTGCCGGCCTGCGTTCCGAGGCCCTCCTCGTGCGAACGGCCCTGCAATGCGAGCGGACGGCCCTGGAGATGGATCGGGCCGTTTACATCGGCGGTCATCCCGATGACGATGCGCTCGGTCGTCGTTTGCTCGAACTGCGGGCGGAGAACCTCGCGGAACTGGAGGCTTTCGTCTCGGAATGAGACCGGAAGTCCCGTCAGTCGGACCGCCTGGTCGCGGCCAGGGAAAGTGAAGAACGACATTCGGAGTCTGGACAGAACGACGGACCCATGCCACAATTGGCATAGCATGAGCACTGGCGAGACGGGGCGAGCAAAGCCACTCTTCTGGATGGGGTCAACCCACAAGGATTTGAAGGCGTTTCCCGATGAGGTTCGCCAGGCGGTCGGTTTCGCTCTCTTTCAAGCTCAGATCGGTAGAAAGCACCTGGATGCCAAGGTCTTGAAGGGATTTGGCGGTGCTGGCGTGTTGGAGGTCGTGACGGACCACGACGGCGACACGTATCGGACCGTGTATACGGTCAAGTTCGCCGGGGCGGTTTATGCCCTTCATGCCTTTCAGAAGAAGTCCAAGAAGGGAATCAAGACGCCCACGGCTGAGCTGGACATCGTGCGGAGACGGCTGAGAGCGGCGGAGGAACATGATGCGAAAAGGAGAGCCGAGGAAAGCCACGGCAGCGAGTCGGGTCCTCATCGAGCCGAGTAGCGGGAACGTCTTCGCGGATCTGGCTCTCAAGAACCCCGAAGAGATGCTCGCCAAGGCCGAGCTCGTGCAACGCATCTGCGACATCATCGCGGAACGCAAGCTGACCCAGACGAAGGCAGCGACCCTCTTGGGCATTGACCAACCCAAGGTTTCGGCCTTGATGCGGGGCAAGCTGGACGGCTTCTCCATCGACCGTCTGTTTCGGTTCCTCAACGCTCTCGGCCGGGATGTTGAAATCGTCATCCGGCCTGCCAGGCAAGACAGGGACGCTGAGACCAGGGTGATTTCTGCGTGAACATGGTTCAGGTGTTTGGCGCCTGGGAGACCGGGAACCGAGACTCAGCGAGAATCAAAAACTAGCCCCGTCCCCGTTTCGCCTCCCGACGCGTCCCCGTTTCGCCTCCCGACGACGGCCTGAAGAGCGACGACTTGAGCGCGCAAGTCGTCAACTTCGGCTTGCAACCGCTGGCAATTGGCACACGGAGGCATTGTGTCGGTATTCATGGTCGTAGAGTTTATACGGCCCGCAGC
>JBKQHM010000496.1:0-2511 GCA_052148775.1 Isosphaeraceae bacterium
CCTGGATGGACGCCCCTACCGAGGGATGCATCGCCTTGCCGATCCCCGATCTCGTGAAAGTGCTGCGCTGGCTCGAGCCCGCCGATCATCCCGTCATCGAGATCGGCACCGACGCCGAGGTCGGCCACGTGCCTCCGGCACCGGCTTAGAGCTGCGCGGCCGAGGGGCGACGAGGAGCCGGGCGGCTCCGATTCAGCCCGGGCTCAGCCCGCCGTCACGACTTCACGTAGGGCTGGCCGTCGGCCTTCGGCGCTTGGCTCCTGCCCACGAATCCGGCGACGGCGATGATCGTGGCAACGTAGGGAAGCATCAGCAGGAAGTCGGAGGGGATGGGACAGCCGATCGTGCCGAGCACGTTCGCCAGAGCCACCGAGAAGCCGAAGAGCAGGGCGGCACCGGTCGCCCCGAGCGGGGTCCAACGGCCGAAGATCATTGCCGCCAGGGCGATGTATCCCTGTCCGGAAGAGATGTCCTTACCGAACGACCCGACCGATCCGATGGTGAGAGAGGCGCCGCCGATCCCGGCGACGAGACCGCCCAGGATCACGTTGCGGTACCTCGTGAAGAGCACCCTGATCCCGACAGTGTCGGCCGCCGTCGGGTGCTCGCCGACTGCCCGGACACGAAGTCCCCAGCGCGTCTTGAAAAGGCCGATGTGAACCAGGGCCACTGCGGCGTAGGTGATGTAAAGAAAGATCGTCGAGTCGAACAGGATCGGCCCGATGATCGGTATGTCGCCGAGGACCGGGATCTTGATCGAGTTGAAGGTGGGCGGCGAGTTCAGCCGGTTCTCGTACGGGACGAGTGCCTGGTCGTAGAGGTAGCCGGTCAGTCCTGACGCGAAGACGTTGAGGACGACACCGAGGATGATCTGGTCGACGAGGTAACGGATGGCGAACACCGCCAACAACGCGCCCAGAAGGCCGCCCGCGAGCGACCCGGTGACAAGGCCCAGCCAGATCGAGCCGAACGCGCTCGCTATCACAGCTCCGGCGAAGGCCCCGAGGAGCAGCTGGCCCTCGATCGCGATGTTGATGACACCCGACCGTTCGCACAGACAGCCCGAGAGCGCACCGAGGACGAGTGGGATCGAGGCCAACATGGTGGTCTGCATCAGCGACACGAACGGAAGCGGGATCCGGCCGGCGTCGCACCAGCACAAGAAGGACACGACGAACGCGAGCATCACGCCGGTCGCTACCAGTCGCCGCGAAAGCTTCGCGAGCTTGAGTCCCGCATAGAGAAGGCCGAGCACTATCGAGAGGGCACCCAGACCCTCTGAGACGGGGCCGGGCGGCAGGCTCAGGTTCGGGACGCTGACCGCGGCGCCATTGAGAGTGAAGGTGAACACTGCGTCGCCCTTGTCGGCAAGAAAGCCGAAGACGAATACGTCGACGAGGCCGAGCATGACGAAGATGCCGGCAACGGCCTGCTTCCGGTCGATCGCGGCCCGCTGGTGGTGCACCACAGGGATGGTCGCCGTCATCATGAGCTCCACCCCTTCGCGAGCAACTGGCCTTCCTCACCGGCGCGTCGGGGCCGAAGGCGGAAGATCTCCCTGACAAGCGGCGGCGCGGCCACGAACAGCACTATCAGAGCCTGAATAACTGTCGTGATGTCGACGGGTATCTGCGTAAGGCCCTGCATCGTGACACCACCGGCATTGAGCGAACCGTAGAGGAGCGCGGCAAGCACCACGCCACCCGGCTTGGCGCGCCCGAGCAATGCGACCGTGATGGCATCGATGCCGTAGGTCCCGTAGATCTGCGGGGTGAGGGCGAAGTCAGTCCCCAGGATCACGCTCGCCCCGGCCAGGCCCGCGAGGCCGCCGCAGATCAGCATCACGACCACCCAGGTCCGCTCCGGGCTCATCCCCGCCGCGCGGGCGGCATTCGGATTGGCCCCGACCGTGCGAAGCTCGAAGCCCACCGTCGTCCGGTTGAGCAGCCACGTCACGGCGACCGCGGCTGCAAGGGCCAGGAGGAATCCGGCATTGATCCGCAAGTTCGCGCCGGCGAGATGGGGCAACGTGGCGTTGCTCGCGACAGGCGGGCTGACCGGGTTCGGCAGGCCGGGTGCGCGGAATACCGCTAGACCGAGAAGGAACAAGAGCAAGAACTCCATCACGTAGTTGAGCATGATCGTGACGATCACTTCGTGGGCGCCGGTGCGCGCCTTCATGTAACCGACGAACCCCCCGGTGATGGAACCCCCGACGAACCCTCCGATCACGGCGACAACTACATGGAGGATTATCGGCATGTGGACGGCGAAGCCGATCCAGCCTGCGATAAAGGCCCCGCCGATGAACTGCCCGGTGGCGCCGATGTTGAACAAGCCGGTCCGGAAGGCGAGCGCGACGGCCAGCCCCGAGAGGATGAGGGGGGTGGCATTGACCGCGGTCTCCGACAGCGGGTTGAAGATCGCCGCGATCGAGCCCCCGTGGAAGGCAGCCGCAACCGTGTGCGGGTTGAATATGGCGCCCTCGAACATCGCCGAGAACGCAGAGGC
>JBKQHM010000497.1:0-8740 GCA_052148775.1 Isosphaeraceae bacterium
CGGTTCGTTTTACGTCGTGCTCGAGTACGTCGATGGTGGTGACCTTAGCCGACGACTGCGGAATGGGGCCTGGCCGCCCGATGACGCGGCACGGCTCGTGGTGACGCTGGCCCGGACCATGGACTACGCCCATTCACGCGGCATCCTCCATCGCGACCTCGAGCCTTCCATCATCCTGTTCACGAAGGAGGGAACGCCCAAGATCACCGACTTCGGCCTCGCCAAGCTGATCATCGGCGGCAGCTCGATGCGCACCATGACGGGCGACCTGCTGGGCACGCCCAGCTACATGGCGCCCGAGCAGGCCGGCAGCCTTGGCGGAAAGATCGGGCCGGCCACCGACGTCTACGCCCTGGGGGCGATCTTCTACGAGATGCTCACCGGCCGCCCGCCGTTCAAGGCGGAGCAGCCGATGGAGAAGATGCGGCAGGTCCTCTCCGACGAGCCGGTCTCGCCGTCGCGGTTGCGGCCCAGGCTGCCCCGCGACCTCGAGACCATCTGCCTGAAGTGCCTGCACAAGGAGCCGGCTCGGCGCTTCGCCGATGCCCTGGCGCTGGCCGATGACTTGCGTCGATTCCTGGAGGGGCGGCCGATCCGGACGCGGCGGAGCACCTTGACCGAGCGTTCCTGGCGATGGTGCCGCCGCAATCCCTGGCCGACCGCCGCGGCGGCCCTGCTGACGATCGTGGCGATCGGCTCGACCATCGCGGCCTGGGGGTTCCACCGGGATGGTCAACGCATCCGGCGTGCCGATCGCGAGACGCGGGTGAACCTGTTCGAGTCGCTCACGGCGCAGGCGCAGGCCTGGCGGTTCAGCCGCCGCCCCGGCCAGCGGTTCGAGAGCCTGGACGTCCTGGGCCGGGCGAGCTCGATCGCGCGGGAGCTGGACCTGCCGCCCGACCGCTTCGACCGGCTCCGCGATGAGGCGATCGCCGCGATGGCCTTCCCCGACATCAAGCCCACGGGCCGGGTCATCCACCGACCGACGGGAATGATACTTGTCGCCTTCGATCCCGCCATGACCCGCTACGCGATGCGGTTCCGGGATGGGACTATCAAGATACGACGCGTCGCCGACGATGCGGAGATCGACCGCTTCGAGGCGCGGGGCGATCGAGACATCGCCGTGTTCCGCTTCAGCCCCGACGGCCGCTACCTGGCGACGACACATGTTCCCGGATTCGCCCTGACGGTCCGGGACGTCGACCGGGGCACGGTCGCGCTCGACGCCCCGGGGCCCGTCGCGTGGCCCGCGGCCCGGTTCAGTCCGGACGGCCGGCGTATCGCCCTGTGCCGCTGGGATGGGGCGACGCTGATCTACGACCTGGCGACCGGGCGGCAGGGCGGATCCTGGGCCGGGCCGGCGTCGGGAGCGGACCTGGCCTTTCGCGCGGACGGGGCCCGGATCGCGACTCTCCATAATGAGCAAGACAGCTTCACCTGCCGGATCGTGGAGTCGGAGACCGGCCGCCTCGTCGGGTCGATCAAGCTGCAATCGAGGGGAGATGGGGTCGCCTGGGGACCCGACGGCACCACCCTGGCGACGGCGTGTACGGATTCGAAGATCTACCTCTGGGATGCCGCCACCGGCCGTCGAGAGGCCGTCCTCCAAGGCGCGACCAACGCCGGCTTGTATGCGGCGTTCCACCCCGCCGGCACGCTGGTGGCCAGCAACGGCTGGGAAGGCCGGCTGCGACTCTGGGATCCGATCCTGGGCCGGCCCTGGCTGACCCTGACCGGCGGTTCCGGGGCCGAATTCAGCCGGGACGGGCGGATCGTCGTTGTGCAAGATGAGGCCGTGACCACGTACGAAGTCGACCCGGCCCTCGAGTACCGAACCTTGGCCCATGCTTTCGGCGAGCCGATTGTTTACTGGAGAGCATCGATCCGCCACGACGGCCGGGTGCTGGCGCTGGGTACGGACCGGGGCGTGGCGCTCTGGGATCTGGCCCGCGGCACGGAGTTGCCGTTCCTGCCGATCGGACAATCCTTGTACGCCCTGTTCGAGGCATCGGGCGACCTGCTCACGTCCTCACGCGGCTCGCTCGGCGTATGCCGGTGGCAGATCCGGCTCGATCCGGACCGGGGGGAATTCCGCATCGGCCCGCCGCGCCGGCTCCAGTTACCGCCGGGAGCCGCGATCGCCGAGGACCAAGCCGGCCGCACCCTGGCCGGGACCAGCCGAGCGTTCGCCGTGGTCACGACTCCGGGGCGGACGGTTCGAGTGGGGCCGCTGGACGACGTCCGTCACATCGCGGTCAGCCCCGATGGCGAATGGCTGGCAACCGGGAGCCATCAGCGGGGCGCCCAGGTCTGGCGCATCCGTGACGCCATGAAGGTGGCCGAGCTCTCGATCGATTCTGGCACCGAGGTCACCTTCAGCCCTGATGGGAGATGGCTGATGACGCAGGCTTCTCCCTGCCGGCTCTGGGAGCCCGGAACGGGGCGCGAGGTGCGCCAGATTGGCGGCGCTGGGCGCTGCTTCTCTCCCGACGGCCGTCATTTGCTGGTCCAGGATGCGAACAATGTCCTCCGCCTGGTCGAGGTCGAGACAGGCCGCACGGTCGCTCGGCTCGAGAGCCCCGACTCGTGTGCCGTGGGGTGGGCCACCTTCAGCCCCGACGGCTCGCGGCTGGCGATGATCACCAACGAAGGCCCCGCCGTGCACGTCTGGGACCTTCGGGCCATCCGGCGCCGCCTCGACACGATGGGCCTCGACTGGGACGCGTCCGCTTTTCCAGGCGACGATCGGGCCGACCCGTCGGCACCGCCCCTGCCGCCGCTCCAAGTCGAGCTCAACCCGCTGGACGGTCCTATCGACCCGCCGGCGCGACCGGGCATGGTTCACTGAGCGTTACACAGGAAACCATGAAATGGAGGCAGCCATGATCGACGAGAACGAGCGGGCCGACGACGACTTGCTCCTCCGCCTCGAAGGGGGGGACGAACGGGCCTTGACCGAGTTGTTCACCCGGCACCGCGAGCGGCTGCGGCGGATGACTTGGCCGCGCCTCGACCGGCGGCTGCAAGGGCGGATCGATTCGTCTGATCTGCTCCAAGACGCCTATCTCGATGCCGCCTTGGCCTCATTAGCCGCCGGCCGCACCGGCAAGTCGACCGATTGGACGAGGTGACCCATCACACTGCTGGCACAGACACGCATGATAGCACGATCTGTCCCCATTTCCGCATCCGCAATCCCTCTCACCGAAGCTGCGCAAGAAATTCGGATTCGCAGGCCATTGACGACAGGTCTTTCCCAATTACAATGTGGACTGACCGGTCAGTCCGCTCGCTGAGGAACGTTTATGGACCATGCGTCCGAGAAAAAAACACGAAGATGCTCCGAAGAAGCGAACCTTGCGCGCCAGGAAGAGATCCTGGAGACGGCGACGGAGCTTTTCGCGGAACACGGATTCTCCGACGCGGTGACGCAGGCGCTGGCGGATCGTCTTGGCGTCGGCAAGGGGACGATCTACCGGCATTTCCCCAGCAAGCGCGACCTGTTCCTGGCGGCGGCGGATCGGGTGATGCGGAAGATGCAGGAGCATGTGAACAAGAATATCGAGGGGATCGACGATGGTTTCGAGCGGATCCAGCGGGCGATCGCGACATTCCTCGGGTTCTTCGCCGACCATCCCGCGTTCGTCGAATTGTTGATCCAGGAGCGGGCTTACTTCAAGGATCGCAAGCGACCGACGTATTTCGAGCACCGCGAGATCAACGTCCAGCGATGGCGGCAACTCTATCGCGAGATGATCGCCCAGGGGCGAATCCGCGATATGCCCGTCGAGCAGATCACGAACGTCCTCAGCAACGTCATGTATGGGATCATGGTTACCAACTTGTTCAACGGCACGACCACGCCGCCGGATGTCCAGGCCAAGGAGATCCTCGACATCGTCTTCCTGGGGATCTTGAGCGATGCCGAGCGTCGCCACCGCGGCATGGGCGAGGTTTCGGGCAGCACCACGGCCGGCGGGCCGGAGAAAACACACCTTCAGCGATCGGTAAACGAAATCTTCGGAGGCGCGAACGCTCATGAATCGTCGCTTGTGGATGCTCTTGATCGTGCCGGTGCTGGCGAGTGCGGCGGCCACGGGGTGTCAGCCGGTGCAGTCGGGGCCGGTTCGGACGACCCCGATCGCGGTCTATGACCTGCCGATCACCCGGTTCGTGACCGATTACGAGGAGTTCCCGGGCCAGACCGACTCGATCTACTCGGTGCAGGTGCGTGCACGCGTCTCGGGGTACATGACCAACGTGTACTTCAAAGACGGCTCGATGGTCCAGAAGGAAGACAAGCTCTTCGAGATCGACCCCAGGATGTACAAGGCCGACCTGGACCGGGCCAAGGGGACGGTCGAGCAATACGAGGCGCACCTCGCGCGGCTGGATAAGGAATACCACCGCGCCAAGAACTTGCTGGCCAAGCGGTCGATCAGCCAGGAGGAATACGACCGGTACGAGTCGGACTACAAGGAGGCCGTGGCGAACGTCGAGGTCGCGAGGGCCAACCGCGACCTCGCGGCACTCAACCTGGAATGGACCGAGGTCCGCGCGCCGATCTCGGGGCTGCTCAGCCGCCGCATGGTCGACCCCGGCAACCTGATCAAGTCCGACGACACCCAGTTAACCTCGATTGTCAGCCTGGATCCGCTCTACGTCTACTTCGACGTCCACGAACAGGCCATGCTCCGGCTCAAGCGGTTGCTCCAGCAGGGCAAGCTGTCCCAGGTCAAGGCGCAAGGGGACAAGGCGGTGCCGGTGCTGATCGGGCTCTCGGACGAGGATAGCTTCCCGCACAAGGGGATCGTCGACTTCACCGACAACCGGGTAGACCTGAACACCGGCACCCTGCGGTTCCGGGCCAAGATCGACAATCCGGCCGACCAGAACGGCAACCGGTTCATCGTTCCGGGCCTGTTCGTGCGGGTGCGGCTGCCGATCGGCGACCCCCACTCCGCGCTGATGATCCGCGAGCAGGCGCTGGTGACCGATCAGGGCCGCAAGACGGTGTTCGTGATCCGGGAGAAGAAGGACAAGGATGGGAAACCCGAGCTCAACGAGAAGGGCGAGCCGAAGTATGTGACGCTGGTTCGCGACGTCGGGACGCCCGGCGTGCTGCGGGACGGATACCGGGAAGTGGAGAAAGGGCTCGAGCCGGGCGATTGGGTCGTCGTCAGCGGCATGCAGCGGCTCCGGCCCGGTGCCGAGGTCAAGCCCGAGAAGTACGACGAGAAGGCCCCGGCGTCCGCCGCCGGCAAGGCGGCCGTGAAGAAGGTATCCGACGCGATGCCAGCCGGCCATCCCGACGCCAAGGAGCCCGCCCATGCCGCGCCGGCCGGCTCCGAAGCCGCGCCCCCGAAGCCCGTCACCCCGGCCCCGGCATCGCCGGGGGCGGGGCAGGGGACCGGCCCCGGAGCCGTCGACTCGGGGGCATCGCCCCGGCCCGCCTCGTCGACATCGCCGGCCCCGATCGTCCCGATCCAGCCGGGGTCGGGTCGCCCCGGCCAGGGCAATCGATCCAACCGCGGGAGATGATCCGCCTCCCCGTTCAGCCTGCCGCCCGCCAGTAGCACCATCGGAATCGATCTGTCGATCCCCCGTGCACCCCCCGCGAGCCACGCCGTGTTCTCAAAATTCTTCATCGACCGCCCGATCTTCGCCACGGTCCTGTCGATCGCGATCACGCTCGCCGGCGCGATCGCGCTGTGGGCGCTGCCCATCGCGATGTATCCGCCGATCGCGCCGCCGACGGTGAACGTGACCTGCCAGTATCCCGGCGCCAGCGCCCAGGTGGTCGCCGAGACGGTGGCCGCGCCCATCGAGCAGCAGGTCAACGGCGTCGAGAACATGATGTACATGTCGTCGCAGAGCACCAACGACGGCAATTACACGCTGACCGTGACCTTCAATAATGAGGTCGACCTCAACCTGGCCCAGGTCCTGGTGCAGAACCGCGTGGCGCTGGCCGTGCCGCTGCTGCCCGACGTGATCAAGGCGACGGGGGTGACGACCAAGAAGAAGGCGCCCGATATCCTGCTGGCCATCGGCATCTATTCGCCCGACGGCCGCTTCGACCAGCTCTACCTGAGCAACTACGCCCTGATCCAGATCCAGCCCGAGCTGGCGCGGCTGCCGGGGATCAGCGACGTGATGATGCTGGGCCAGCGCGACTACAGCATGCGGGTCTGGCTCGACCCGGACAAGCTGGCGATCCGGAACATGACCGCCGGCGATGTGGTCCGCGCCCTCCGCGAGCAGAACCTGCCGGTCGCCTCCGGCCAGGTCGGCCAGTCGCCGACGTTGAAGGGCCAGCAGACCCAGTTCACCCTGAGCACCCTGGGCCGGTTGATCGAGCCGGAGCAGTTCGGCAAGGTCATCGTCAAGACCACGCCCGACGACCGGATCGTGCGGATCCGCGACGTGGGCCGCGTCGAGATCGGGGCGAAGAACCAGGACATCAACAGCAAGGTCGACGGCGTGCCGGTGGCCAACCTGGCCATCTTCCAGTTGCCCGACGCCAACGCCCTGGAGACGGCCGACATCGTCAAGGCGAAGATCGCCGAGATCAGCAAGGACTTCCCCGAAGGCCTCGGCTACATGATCCGTTACGACACCACGCCGTTCATCCGCGAGTCGATCCAGGAGGTGTTCAAGACGCTGCTCGACTCGGTCGTCCTGGTCGCCCTGGTGGTCCTCGTCTTCCTTCAGAACTGGCGGTCGGCGATCATCCCGCTGATCGCGGTCCCGGTCGGGATCGTCGGCACGTTCGCCGTCATGCTGGCGATGGGCTTCTCGCTGAACAACCTGACGCTGTTCGGGCTGGTGCTGGCGATCGGGATCGTGGTCGATGACGCGATCGTGGTCGTGGAGGCGGTCGAGCACCACATCGAGCACGGCCTGGCCCCGCGGGCCGCCACCATCAAGGCGATGAGCGAGGTCTCGTCGCCGGTGATCGCGGTCGGGCTGGTCCTGTGCGCGGTGTTCATCCCGTGCGCGTTCATCTCGGGGATCACCGGCCAGTTCTTCCGGCAATTCGCCCTGACGATCGCCTCCTCGACGGTGATCTCGACGATCAACTCGCTGACGCTGAGCCCGGCCCTGTCGGCGATGCTGCTCAAGCCGCGGCGGAAGGGGGAATCCCAGGCGCTGCCGTGGCCGGCCTACCTCGTCCTCGGCCTCTGGGCGGGCTCGATGTACCTGGGTCCCTATCTCGAGTCGCACTCGCACGTCACGGCGGGCCACGCGGGCGGGTCGTTCGCGTCAGTTGTCCTCGGCATGGCCCGGGGCCTGGGCGTCTCGCCCGGCCAGGCGGGCGCGATCGTGGGGGTCTTGACCGGCCTGTTGGTCTGCTGGCCCGTGAACCGGCTGCTGGGCCCCTTCTTCGACGCGTTCAATCGCGGCTTCAAGGCCACGGCCGACGGCTATGCCAGCCTGATCGGCGGCTTCCTGCGGCGATTCGTCCGCGTGCTCGCGGTCTACGGCGGGATGCTGGCCGTGACCTATTACGCCTATTCCGGCGTCCCCAAGGAGACCGCCGACTACCTCGACGGGCTCTCGAAGAAATTCTACGCGACGAAGTCGGGCCGCGACCTGGACGAGTACACGAAGAGCCACCCGCTGGCCCAGTCGATCGTCGAGGCTGGCAAGCAGCTCACCCATTTCCCCGGCCTGCCCCGCGGATTCATCCCCTCGCAGGACATGGGATACCTGCTGGTCAATATCCAGTTGCCCGACTCAGCCTCGCTGGAACGGACCCAGGAGGTGATCAACCTGGCCAATCAGATCGCGCACGAGACCGACGGGGTCGCCGCGACGGTGGGCGTCGCCGGGCAGTCGCTGCTGCTCAACGCCTTCGGGTCGAACTTCGGCACGATGTTCGTCACCCTCAAGGGTTTCGAGGAGCGGCAGACGGACGACCTCTATTACGAGGCGATCGCCAACAAGCTCCGCCGTTCGCTCCCCGCGAAGATCCACGACGCCAATATCGCGATCTTCGGCCCCCCGCCGGTGCGGGGCGTGGGCCGGGCCGGCGGCTACATGGTCATGATCGAGGACCGGGGCGACCTCGGCCCCGAGACGCTCCAGCACCAGACCGAGAACATCGTCGAGCTGGCCAACCAGCAGCCGGAGCTGGCCGGCAACACCTCCGTCTTCCGGGCCAACGTGCCCCAGGTCTATCTCGACGTCGACCGGACGGCCTGCATGCTCAAGGGGGTCCGGCTCCAGGACGTCTTCGAGACGCTCCAGGTGTACCTGGGCTCGCTCTACGTCAACGACTTCAACCTCTTCGGCCGCACCTGGCAGGTGATCGTCCAGGCCGAGGCGAAGTACCGGGACCAGAAGGACGATATCCGCCGGCTGCGGGTGCGGAATCAGAGCGGGACGATGGTCCCCCTGGGCGCGGTTGCGACCGTGAAGGAGATCAACGGGCCGCTGGTCCTGACCCGGTACAACATGTATCCGGCCGCCTCGATTAACGGCTCGGCGAAGCCGGGCATCAGCTCAGGGAAGGCCATCGACGTGGTGTCGGCGCTGGGCCGGTCCGAGCTGCCCAAGGCGATGAGCTTCGAGTGGACCGAGCTCGCTTACCTGGAACTCCAGGCCGGCAACACCGCCATGATCGTCTTCGGCTTCTCGATCGTCATGGTCTTCCAGGTGCTGGCGGCGCAGTTCGAGAGCTGGTCGATGCCGCTGGCGGTGATCCTCTCGGTCCCCCTGTGCCTCCTGAGCG
>JBKQHM010000498.1:0-2707 GCA_052148775.1 Isosphaeraceae bacterium
AAATGCTGGAGATTAAGTCGTGAATGGGCCGGAACTCCAATTTATTTTTGATGGATTTGCTGATCTTGAGCGATCAATCGCTCTCGGTCGGTGTGGCGACGTGCCGATTCACCTCGGTGATGTGTTCGATGCGGTATATCGCCACAAGAGACGCCGCTACCCGGACGAGATGGGCGACGATCCCGTCCGTGAGGTGGAGAAACCGGCTGCCATCCAGGTCGTCGGCATCCATGCGTACGAACGATGCCTGAAGACTCTGGGGCAAGGCATGACCGGCTCGCTAACCCTCGAGGGCGATGGCCTCCAATACCTCGCACCCGGCTGGATCCTGGGTCAGAAAAGCGAAGTCGAGCCGACCGCGGGTCAAGCCTCGGAAGCCGCGACCGCATCAGTTTGAATAACGGATTCCCCGCGCCACGAATCTGTCACGGAAACGATCATGTCCACCGGAACCTACACAGCCAAATCGATCACCGTCCTGGAGGGCCTGGAGGCCGTCCGGCGCCGACCGGGCATGTACATCGGCGTCGACAAGTCCGGCCTGCACCACCTGCTCTGGGAAGTCGTCGACAACTCCGTCGACGAGGTGATGAACGGTCACGCGACGCGGATCGTCGTGACGCTCCATCAGGACGGCAAGACCATCACCGTGGCGGACAACGGCCGCGGCATCCCGGTCGACGCCCACCCGAAGACCGGCAAGAGCGCCCTCGAAGTCATCTTCACCACGCTGCATGCCGGCGGCAAGTTCGACAACGACGCGTACAAGGTCGCCGGCGGGCTGCACGGGGTCGGCGCGAGCGTGGTCAATGCCCTGAGCAAGAGCCTGGTCGCCGAGGTCCGCCGCGATGGGTACACGTTTACCCAGCAATACCGGCGCGGGAAGCCGGTGGGGCCGGTCGAACGCGGCGAGCCGGCGCGCGGCTCCGGGACCAGCGTCACCTTCACGCCCGACCCGGACATGTTCGAAGACCTCAGCTATGACCCCGCCCTGATCGCCGAGCGGCTCGATGTGAAGACCTACCTCAACAAGGGGTTGGTCATCCAGTTCGTCGACCAGAAGAACAAGACGAGCGTCGAGTTCCGCCACGAGGGCGGCGTGGCCGACTTCCTCGACGCGATCAATCACCAGCGCAACGACCAGCGGGTCGCCCCTACCGCGTTCGTCCTGGAGCGCGAGGACGAGGTCAACGGACTCCGATGCCACATGTCGCTGGCCTGGACCGAGGCGACCGACGAGGACATCCGCTCGTTCGTCAACACGATCCCGACGCGCGACGGCGGCACCCACGAGCTGGGCATGCTCTCGGCGGTCGGCACGGCCGTGCAGCGGTTCATGGAGACGCACGACCTGGTCAAGAAGGGGATGGAGATCAAGCGCGAAGACATCCGCGAGGGCCTGACCGGGGTCCTGGCGGTCTGCGTCCGCGAGCCGCAGTTCCAGGGTCAGACCAAGGGCCGCTTGAACAATCCGGAGGTCAAGGCGCAGGTCGAGTCGATGGTCCGCCCGGCGCTGGAGAACTCCCTGCTCAAGAATAAGAGCGTGGGCGACGCGATCGCGGCGCGGGTGATCCAGGCGGCCAAGGCCCGCGAGGCCAGCCGGGCCGCCGCCAGCCAGGTCCGCCGCAAGACGGCCATCAGCGGTCGGCTCAATCTCCCCGGCAAGCTCCACGACTGCGACAGCAGCGACCCGGAAGAGTCGGAGCTGTTTATCGTCGAGGGCGACAGCGCCGGCGGATCGGCCAAGCAGGGCCGCGACCGCGACGTCCAGGCGATCTTGCCCCTGAAAGGGAAGGTGCTCAACGCCGAGCAGGCCGGCAAGGCCAAAGTCCTGGACAACAAGGAGCTGACCGACATCATCAGCGCCCTGGGCTGCGGCATGGACGACCAGTACGATCAGGGCCGGCTCCGGTACGGCAAGGTGATCCTCCTGACCGATGCCGACAGCGACGGCCACCACATCGCCACACTGCTCCTGACCTTCTTCTACCGACACGTGCCCGGCCTGTTCGCGGATGGGCGGATCTATCTGGCCTGCCCGCCGCTCTACAAGGTCTCCTGGGGCAAGGAGACCTTCTGGGCCTCCGACGACGCCGCGCGCGACCGCATCCTGAACAAGCTCCCCAAGAACGCCAAGCCGAATATCACCCGGTTCAAAGGACTGGGCGAGATGCCGGCGAACCTGCTGTTCGAAACCACGCTCGACCCCGCCCGACGACGATTGCTCCGCGTCGTCGTCCCCGACGACGATCGGCCGTACACCGATCGCACCGTCAGCGACCTCATGGGCAAGGAGCCGGAAGCCCGGTTCAAATTCATCATGGAAGAAGCTTATACTGCGAAGGACATTGATATTTAGAGTGGCTCATTGTCCTTAAGATCTTGGGAGGGCGAGCCTCCCGGCGAGCCACGACGCCATCCGGCTCGGACGGAGCCTCGCCCTCCCGGAATCACGCAAGGCCACTTATTGGAGTTACCCGGAGAGGCGATGAGCAGAGACGTGCGCCGTACCGGCCTGGGGATCGTCGCGATCGTCCTGATGCTTGCCGGCGCGCTGGTGATCTGGGCCGGTTCGTATCGAAGCCCGATCGCCCTGGCCAGGCAGGATTATGAGCGAGGCGATTGGAATCGGGCGGCGGAGGCGTTGCGCGAGGTCGTGAATGGCGATCGCGGCAAGACGGCCAATCTCGAGGCACTGCGGATCTAC
>JBKQHM010000499.1:0-10777 GCA_052148775.1 Isosphaeraceae bacterium
GCGGAGGCGAAATGGTTCGCAGTCGACCAGGAGGCGGGCGATCGTCAGGAGTCCCAGCCGCGCCGAACGCCGGCGCGGGGGTAGCCTCGTGCCCTGGATGGATTTGACGTCGTGACGCGCCACGGCCGCGAACTCCGGCCCGGTGAAGGCGAGGCGTTCCTTGAACCACTCCTCGCGCGCCCGACCCAGCGGTGTCGGGTCCCGATCCGTCGCCGACTGGCCGGCGATTGCAAGCTTGGCGATGCCGGCGCATCGGCAGAGGCGGTATCCGGCTCGATCGGAGAGGCCCGCGAGCGCGACGATGGCCGGCGGGTCGTCGACCCGATCGGGACCGCCGCCCACCAGGCGCTCGCTCCAGAGGGACATGACCCAGGCCAGGACCTCGGGATCGGGCGTGCGGTCGGTGCGCAGGTCGTCGTTGTCGAGCAATAGACCGGTCTGCACGGCATCGCGGACCGGATCGGGTGCCTCGGCGGCAACGACCCGACGGACCGCCGGGGATTCCTCCCGTAGCGCACGAACCCACCAGCTCGCATGGACCCGGACCGGATCGACGTGCATCGTGGCCCTGTGGGCGTCTGCGAGCTGCTGGCGGGCAGCGGCCGGATCGACGACCTCGAGGATGTCGGATTTGAGACCATGCTCCCAGTAGTCGCGGAGCTGCCGGCCCCGGGACGGTTCGAGTAGACCCATGAGCCTCGATGGCAACGTCCCGACGGCCGATGCCCCGGCCGCATCCGCCCCCGGTCCTCCGCCCCAGGCGTGCAGCGCCAGCAACAGGATGCGATCGGACTCGCCCAGGTCGCCGGGATGATTCGTGCTGCCTTCGTCGCGATCGCCGTGAGTCATGGGCCGTTCCGTCGATTACCGGGCCGTGAATCGCTTGACCAGCCTGAGCGAATGATTCTCCTCATCCGCGATCACTTCGTCGAATTGGGCTTCGGCGAGGTGGGCCGGTGCGAAGTCGCTCAGGGCGGCGAGCCACCCCGCCTCGTCGTGGATGATGAGCGTGAGTGCTTCGGAGGTCATGGCGTAGTTGAGCGTCGCGACGCGGTCCAGCCGTCGACGGCGCGACCAGTTGTCGAAGCTCGACCATAGCTCCCTGATGGCTGCGCTGATCCGGTCGATGTCGTCGGGGCCGAGCAAGCCTCGGACCTGGACCAGCCGACGGAGGCGCGCGAGCCGTCGCAAGGTCTCGCCGTCGTCGCGCAAGTCGAGGGCGACCTCTCCCTCGACTCGCGGGGAGTCGAGCTCATCCTTCCAGGCACAGGACTGTTTGAGGGCATCGAAGACCTGATCCGGGGTATAGGGTTTGGGGATGTAATCGTCCGCGCCGGCCTCGAAGCTCTGGATGCGGTTCTCCGCGGCGAGCCGGGCCGTCACGATGACGACCGGGATCAAACTCTCGATCCCGGAAGACTTGAGTGACCGGCAGACGTCATATCCATTCATATCGGGGAGCATGAGGTCCAGGAATACGACATCCGGCGCATTCTCGCGGATCTTCTCCAGGGCCTCATCGCCCCGAAATGCCGAGATGGTCTCGTAGCCGCGGAGTTGCAGCAGCATGGCCAGTAACTTGTTGGCCTCGGGTTCGTCCTCGACGATCAGGGCGGTGGGCATGAGTCGTTCTCGACGGCTGGCGGAGCGGGCGGATGCCTCGGTTCCATTTGGTCACTAGTCATTGGTCATTGGTCTTCGGGATTGGCCGAGTCTGTTGCATGACTCTCCTCGGCCGGAATCATCCCTTCCTCTCAACGCCTCGCACATCCTCTGCCACCGACGAACGATGACCGATTCGGCCAATGACCAATGGCCGAGGGCAGAATCGTCTCAGGGCTTCGGGTTGGTCGGGTCGCCGACCGCGGGCCCGTTTCGAGGCAGGATGACGGTCACTCGCGTCCCTCCCGCTTCCACACTCTCGGCGAAGATCCGTCCGCCATGCATTTCCACGAATTGCTTGGCGATGCTCAAACCTAATCCGAGCCCACGCTTGCAGAAGCCGAAATCTCCGGACGAATGCCGGCTGGGATCGAACTGAGTGAAGAACGGCTGGAATAGGTGCTGGAGCGCCTGAGGCTCGAGGCCCACGCCTCGATCCTCGACGACGATCTCCGCCTCATCCGCTTCATTAATCCGGGCCCCCAGCTCGATCCGACCGGCGTCGGGTGTGAACTTGATCGCGTTGGTCACCAGATTCACCAGAACCGCGCCGATCTTGTCCGCGTCGATTTCGAAGGTTCCCAGGTCGTCGGCCATTTTGACCTGGAGCTCGAGCCGGCGCGCATGCAGGAAGGGGCGAACCTGGTCGACGACTTGCTGGATCGTGTCGGATAACGAGGTTGGGCTGCGCTGCATCGTCTTCCGAAAATCCTCGGCACGAAGCAGGGTCAGCATGTTGGTGACCAGCCGCGCCAGTTGCCGGCCGCTGGCCGTGATCTGACGAAGGATCTCTTTCTCCTGGTCCGATCGGTCGGGGTTGGCGAGCCTCAAGAGTTCGGCGAGGCCCAGGACCAGCGTGATCGGCGTATTGAATTCGTGGCTGGCGACTTCGATGAAGGCCGTCTTGAGTTGACCGGCGCGGGCCAGTTCGCTGTTCGCCTCGAGGAGCTGGGTATTGGCCGTTTGCAGCTCGCCGATCAGGCGGCGACGCTCGGCAAGGAGGTCATACTGTTCGATCCCCTGGCGGATGATCCCTTCAAGCTCGGCGGTATCCCAGGGCTTGAGGATGTAGCGGAAGATGTGCCCCTCATTGACGGCATTGATCACGGCCTGGATGTCGGCATAACCGGTGAAGAGCATCCGGACCGTGTCGGGCTTCAATTCCCTGGCCTGGCGGAGCAGCATGTCCCCCGACATGCCGGGCATCCTCTGGTCGGTGAGGATCACCTCGACTTCGTTGGCCTCCAGCAGTTGGATCGCCTGTGCACCGGAAGGACAGGTCAGCACTCGGTACGTCCGGTGGAACTGGTGGCGCAGACTGTCCAGGACGTCCACTTCGTCGTCGACGACCAGCAGGGTATGTCGCCTTCGCTCCATTCCGTTGACTCCGCCCGACTGCACCAAAGGTTGATCTCCATCCCGTTACGGACTGTTACTTGAAACCAGGAGGGCCATACGAATTCGATAATCGAACGTCAGCGAGCGACCCAAATCGGTGGAAGACGCATACCCTAAGAAGTTGAGAAAACGAAACAGTCTCCTCGGACGATCGGCAACTCTGGGATCTGCGGACTCGGGCGATGTTCACTACGGCGAGGATGGACTCAGTGGCTTCGCCTGGAGTTGCCGGACCTCGGTCTCCAGCGTCGAGACCCGTTCCTTCAACTCGCTGACCTCGTCCAGGAGATGCTCGCGTTCCATGGCGAGGGTCTCGAGCCGGTCGTACTCGAGTGCCGCCTGACGTACGGCGTAGACCAGTTCCTCAGGTTGCCAGGGCTTCCTCATGAACTGGAAAATATGGCCCTGATTGATCGCCGCGATGATCGATTCCAGGTCCGCAAATCCCGTGAAGAGCATCCGGATCGCATGGGGGTGCCGCGCCTTGAGTTTGGTCAGCAGCTCGATGCCGGTGATCTGCGGCATCCGTTGGTCCGACATGACGATGTGGACTTCCTCCTCTAGCATGAGCCGGCAGCCCTCCTCGGCGCTGTGCGCTTTCAGGACCCGGAACTCGCGGCGCAACAAATTCTGGACGGAGTCGCAGACATCGGGTTCGTCATCCACGATCAGCAAGCAATGACGCGTCGAGGGCATGTCGAAGGTCGCTCCGTGGGGCACGTCCCAGCCTTTGGCAATCGACCGAAGGTGTTGGGCTCCAGTATATCCGGGACGGTTCCGAGGTTCGACCACCCTCTCCCGAGTTATCGGCGCGCGCGCCGTCGGGACCAAGGGATGAGCAAGGCCGCCCGAGGGCGCCGGGTTGCACGGCGCGTTCCAGATCGCAAAGATGATAGTCGAGCTGTCAGCGTCTGGCCTCGGCGCCGGACCGGTGCCGGTGGGGCGAAGAACGCATCTCGTCCCACGGGCCGTGTCGACGTTCCACGAGTGCGAGGGGGAGCGATCGGATCGAATATGCCTGCGTTCACGCACCACATCTTCGTCTGCGGGAATGTCCGTGAGGCCGGTCATCGTCGTGGTTGTTGTGATCCCGATGGCCGTCAGGTTCTGCGCGAGGCGTTCAAGAAAGAGCTCAAGAAAGCCGGATTCGGGGTCCTGGCGCGGGCCAATCATGCCGGATGCCTGGAACAATGCGAGCACGGCCCGACTGTGGTGATCTATCCGCAAGGCATCTGGTACGGACGGGTGCAAGTGGAGGATGTCTCGCGGATCGTGACTCGCACCGTCCTGGGGGGCGAGATCCTCAACGATCTGCTCATCGCCGACGATTGCCTAAACAATCCCGATTGTCCACATCGCCGAGGGTCGGATGGAGGGGAGACGCGTGGTTGAGCTGGTCGAGTCGGTCGAAGACCTGCGAGGCAAGGTCGCCTCGGCGCGGGATCGTGGGCTTCGGGTCGGCCTTGTCCCCACGATGGGGGCCCTGCATGGTGGCCACATGCGGCTGATCGAGAGGTGCCGGTCGATGGCAGGTTCGGTCGTCGTCTCGATCTTCGTCAATCCGACCCAGTTCGGCCCTCATGAGGACTTCGAGCGCTATCCTCGGCCTCTCGAGGAGGATATGACTCTTTGCCGCGGCGCGGGCGCCGACCTCGTCTTCGTGCCGAGCGCGACGGCCGTCTATCCCAATGGACCGCGCTCGACCTTCGTCGAGGTGCCGGGCCTCTCGGACATCCTCGAGGGGGCCAGCCGGCCCGGACATTTTCGCGGCGTCGCGACGGTCGTGCTCAAGCTCTTCGAGATCGTGCGGCCGGACCTGGCGGTCTTCGGTCAGAAGGATTACCAGCAACAGCTCGTCATCCGCAGGATGGTCGAAGACCTGCATTTACGCGTTGAGATCGTCACCGAGGCGACCGTGCGCGAGCCGGACGGACTGGCGATCAGCAGCCGCAACCGCTATCTGAACCCCTCGGAACGCCGTGCGGCCAGCGTTTTGTACCGCTCGCTCGAACGAGCGAAGCAGGTCGTGGCCGGGGGCGAGCGCGATGCGAACCGGGTTCGACAGATTGTCCGACAGACCATAGAATCAGAGGTGTTGGCGCGGCTCGACTATGTCGAGATCGCGGATGCGGACACGCTTGAGCCATTGGACGATCTGACTCCGTCGCGGCGGGTAGTGGCCCTGGTGGCAGCTCGGTTCGGTTCAACCCGTCTGCTCGATAATCTGCCGCTGACGGAGTGAATGCGGAGAGGGTCCCTGACCCCTGTCAGCCTTCCGAGTTCATGGCAAAGGCTTCTCACCTTCCTTGGTGGATGTCAGTGAGACGCGGGCAATCCCGATGGCCAGAGGACTTCCAGTCGCATGGCGCCGATCTTGTTCCGGATATCATTGACGATCCCGTTCTACGGGCATGCCGAGATCCCGATCTATGGTTTCGGCATCATGCTGGTCCTGGCGTTCCTGACTGCGCCGGCATTGGCGTGGTGGCGTGCACGCC
The DNA here is from genome assembly GCA_052148775.1 of Isosphaeraceae bacterium. Taxonomy (GTDB): domain Bacteria; phylum Planctomycetota; class Planctomycetia; order Isosphaerales; family Isosphaeraceae; genus CAVZRC01. The sequence continues at coordinate 5,559 of JBKQHM010000499.1, forward strand.
GCGAGGGGCTCGATCCGGACGTGATCCTGGACATGGCGTTCTGGATCTTCGTCTCGGGTTTGATCGGCGCGCGAGCGTTCTATTGCATCCAGTACTGGGGACGCGATATCCATAACATCTGGGAGGCGTTGCAGTACTGGAGAGGGGGCATCGTCTTCTACGGCTCGATCGTCGGCGGTACGATCGGCTTCTTCGCCTACCGATTGTTCTCTCCGTTCCCGATCCGGCCCTATCTCGATGCCGTGGCGCCATCAATCGCCGTCGGCACCTTTTTCGGCCGGCTGGGTTGCTTCCTCAACGGCTGTTGCTTCGGTGATGCTTGCACGCTGCCCTGGGCGGTCTCCTTCCCCGCGAAGTCTCCCGCCTGGGATCACCAGGTCGGACTGCACCTCATCGACATCCAATCGCTTCACTCTCTCCCCGTCCATCCGACCCAGCTCTACTCGGCCCTCGACGGCCTCGTTCTCTTGATCCTGCTGACGGCCTACTATCCGTTGAGGCGACGCGACGGCGAGGTGATGGGCCTGCTGATGCTCACTTACCCGATCACGAGATTCCTCATCGAATTCCTCCGTAACGACGAGTCGGCATTTTTCGCCGGGCTGACGATCTCGCAAAATATCAGTCTTCTGCTGTTGCTAGGCGCCGCCCTGTACTGGGCCTGGATCTGGTGGCTCCCCGGTGGCCGGCAACTTTACGAGACGTCGAGCGCCCGGCCGAAGCAAGCCGACCTGGCTCACGCCGGTCCGTGATCGGTACCCGGATCTCCAGGTGTCCTCCCGCCGGACGACTTTCAGCAACATCGATTCGCCGCGAGTTCTCGCGGATCGAAGTCGTTCGAGAGCTTCACCCTCGAATTGAGCGCACGGAAGACCCAACTGATCGCGCTCCTTCGAGCGGCCGGAAGGGCCACAGGAACATAGCCCGGAGAATGCCCTGGAATCCGTGGCCAGGCGCATCGCACCCCGTCAGTGTTCTGGAGACGGCCATGCCGAGCCCCGCAGCCCTTCCGGCCGCCTGGAATACCGCACAACACCGTGTCCGATCGCATGGAATCAAGGGACCGGGATATGGTCGAGAATGCGCTGGAGGAGATCGTCGGGGGAGAGTCCCTCGGCGTCGGCCTCGTAGCTGACCAGGATGCGATGACGCATGATGTCGCGGGCGAGGCTCTTGACATCATGCGGTGTCACGAAATCGCGGCCGGCGAGCAGGGCATGGCCGCGGGCTGCACGGACCAGCGCGATGGTAGCACGCGGGCTGGCGCCGAGCTCCAGGAGTGGGGCCAGCGGCAGGCCGTAAGAGGCCGGCTCGCGAGTCGCACGCACGAGGTCGACGATGTATTCCTTGATCGCCGGCGCGATCCGGATCGAGTTAGCCAGCGTACGGAACTCGCCGACGTCGTGGGGGCCGTAGAGCGGAGGTTCCTCGGGACGGGTGGAGTCGGAGTCGCGTCGAGGGCCCTCGGAGATGCTCGGTAATTCCAGCATGGTCAGCTCCGCATCGCGAGCCGGGTAGCCCACGACCAGCTTCATCAGGAACCGATCGAGCTGGGCCTCGGGTAAGGGGTACGTCCCCTCGTGTTCGATGGGATTCTGGGTCGCCAGGACCCAGAAGGTCTCGGGAAGGGCGATCGTCTCGTCGCCGACGGTGATCTGTCCTTCCTGCATGGCCTCGAGCAGGGCGCTCTGAACCTTGGCCGGCGCGCGATTGATTTCGTCAGCCAGGAGTACGCTGGTGACGATCGGTCCGGGACGGACGTCGAACGTACCGGTTGCGGGTCGATAGATCTGAGTCCCTGTCAGATCGGCGGGGAGCAGGTCCGGGGTGAACTGGATCCGTCGGAAGGGGAGGTCGAGAGCCCTGGCCAAGGCCCGGACGGCTCGGGTCTTGGCCAGGCCGGGCACACCCTCGATCAGGACGTGACCCCCGGCGAGCAGGGCGATGACCAGCCGCTCCAGCAGCAAACGCTGGCCCACGACCTGGCCTTCGATCCGATCGATGAGGCGAAGCAGACCCTCCTGGGCTACGGTGATCGCGACGGGAGGACGGGCGGGATCGTCGATGGACATCAATCCGGAAGATCCCCCTCGTCCTCAGGTCGCGGGCGATACGATGCAAGCGAATCCGATCCCGGTCGGGGCTCGGAGCCATGCCACGTATCACGGCGGGGTTGTCGAAGAAAGTTGAATGGAGTCAGGGTCTGTGAATATCCGAGCGATTCAGGAACGATCACGACTCCCTGCGGGAAGGACTGGCGCGGCGATCACCCGTTTTTCTCGGCGCGCCGGCGTTCCATGAGCCGTCGCAGGATATCCCCTGCGGCGTCGCTGGTGTCCTTGAAAGATGGCTTCGCGGGACCGGCCTTCGCCTGCTCTTTTTGAGCTTTCTTGGCCGCATAGAAGGGGTTCGATTCGTCCAGGAACTCCTCCTGGACCTCGGCCTCTTCGTCTTCGTCTTCGTCTTCGGACTCCTCCTCGGATTCCGCGTCCTCCTTGTCGCTGAGGATGGCATCGGCGGTCTCCGCGGCTTCGTCGACCTCCTCCTCTTCCTCGGGCTGGCGTTCGTACTCGTCGTCGCTGGCCGAGGGTGGGGGCGGGGCCTTGGGTGGCGACGCACTGGCGTCCTTGAAGGCCGTGATCGTGATCGTATCGCCTCCGTAAACGGTCGTCGGTTTGTCGGCCGAAAGGCCGCCGCTGTCTCCGAACAACCAGGAGTCGATCTCGTCTCCCGAGACGTCATCGGGAGAGACCTGGGCCTTGACAGGTGCCGGAGCGGCGGCCTTCGCGGCGGGAGCCGGCTGGGCCGGGGCCGCCTTCGCGGCCGGAGCGGGGACATCCGAGATCGAGACGGCGAACGTCAACGGCCCCACCTGCACCAGGTCCCGGTCCTTGAGGCGGTACTCCGCGGTCAGGGCTTTTCCGTTCACCAGGGTCCCATTGCGGCTCCCGAGGTCACGGACGATCACCGCGTTGTCACTGATCGAGAACTCGGCGTGCTCGCGACTGACTTGCTCACTATTGGGCCGGAGATGACACGTCTCGCCTCGGCCGATCTTGAAACTGGACCCGACCAGGGGAATGACTTTCCCCTCGGGTTTGCCTCGCACCACAACCAGTTGCACTTTCATTAGAACCGTCCCGACCCCCGGGGTCTTCAACGACTAGGATCCGCATCCACACGAACCAGGTCTCAAACCTCCGGCCCGGTTATCCGGATTTCATCCAACCGGCCATTCCATCCAGGCTCGACGATCCCGATGCTTTCCAGGGTCCATACCAATTCGCGCCACCGGACCTCCACCAGGCGAAGTCCCCAATGTTAAGAACATGAAAGGAAGCCCAAGGCGGCCTGGAACACTCCTCCGACCCTTTCTCGCTCGTCTTTTGCAAATCGCAACAAAGCATGCTGATGTGGGATGAACGCGGCAGCGAAACGCGGAGAAACCCTCCCCACCTAACCCTTTCATTGTAGCCTATTGTTTCGGAGATCCAAGATCCTAACTCAAGCTCAACTCGATCCGAAAGTCGTTGCAGGCCGTACGGAGTGTTTTTCCGAAACACCGATCGGGTTCAGTTTCGAGGGACCATCGTGTTGCTAACGGGCTGCCGTCCATTGGGCGTTACGATATCGGGACGACTCCACTGTCCATGCCTGCGCTCGCAGCCCGTCTGATAGGGGGACGGACTGGGCATCCATGTGCAGAGCGGTCGGGATGTGCTTCGCGAGTCGGGCAGACCAGTCGTCCGGGCCATGGTGAACGTCGACCAATTCCTCGAGGCCATGGAGTTCGGGAACGCACGGTGACCGGGCCAGGAGGAGCGATCCGTGCTGGAGAATTGCACCATGACGGCGCCTCTGTGCGCTACCCACGATCTTGAATCCCTGATAGACAAGATCCTCTGGATCGCGATCGGTGAAGCAGAGGAGCGGCCGATCGAGACCGGGTCTATCAGGGGAGGCGTCATCACCCCGCCGCTCGGCCTTGATTCCGACGCCGGCCAGCATCTCGACGATCGCCGCGTGCACGGCCCGGTAGAGCGCCGTATTGGGACGCGCGAGAGGATGGCTGGCAGGCACGATGAGGGCATAGGTCACCTCATGATGATGCCAGATTGCACCGCCGCCCGTCAACCGTCTCACCACCGCGGCAGATCGCCAGCGTGGGTCGGACTGGACGTCGGCCAGCCGTTGGAAATAGCCGAGACTGAGCGTCGGTTCGGTCCATTCGTAGGTGCGGAGGTAGGCATTTCCCGGGTCTGCGGACACGGTGTCCAGCAGGGCTTCGTCGAGCGCCATGTTGGCGGGCCCATCGGCGGATACATGCGGAAGGATGCGACAGGTCATTCTCATTCTGAATTCCAAGATTCCAGGATTCCCGATTCCAACGATCGGGAGCGGCCGATTCAAGACCCGGAATCGTATCATCCGGGATTTCACAAGCTGCGCGGGCAGTCTCGCAACTTACGTCGAGAACCGCGATAATCCGTCATTTCAATAGACAGGCCAGGGTCCGACAAGATGACGCTCCCTCGATTCCCCCGGAGACCTCGATGACGACGGCCGAGAATCCATTGGCAACCGACAGTTTCGATGATGTGCCGACAATCCAGGACGAGCCCGAGAGCCGGCCGGGTGGAATCCCGCTTTATGTCTGGGTGATCGCCGCGGTCTTGGTGGCTATCCCGGTCGGATGGACCTGGGGGGAAGGTGCGTCGCAGTTGGAACTGCTCCCCAAGTTGATCCTGCGGGCGCTGACGGCTCTCGCCGCCCCGCTGGTCGTCCTGGCGATCCTGAGTGCGATCGTCACCAACGAGATCCGGGGCCGGCTCGGCGGGCTGATGATGGTGTTCTACCTGATCAATACCCTGGTCGCGATGGTGATCGGGCTGACCTTGACGAACCTGATCCGGCCGGGGCTCGGGGCTTCGCTGAGCGGGCCGGGCGCCTCGGCCCAGCCCCCGGTCCAGAAATCGGTATCCGAACTGCTCCTGGACCTCATCCCCCGTAGCATCGGCGAGCCCTTCACGCAGAACCACCTGGCTCAACTCGTCGTGCTGACCCTGGCGCTCGGGATCGGACTGGTGAAGATCCGCGACAGCCAGAAGGCTCGGGGCGAGTCGTCATTTCAGGTGGTCGTCCACCACCTGACGATCGGCTTCGAATTACTGTTGAAGGTCCTGCTCTGGGTGGTGGCACTGGTGCCGTTAGCGGTCTTT
>JBKQHM010000500.1:0-5552 GCA_052148775.1 Isosphaeraceae bacterium
CTCCCCCTGGTCGCGACCAGCGACGCGCACTACCTGACCCGCTAGGACGCCGCCGCGCACGACGTGCTCCTGTGCATCAGCACCGGCAAGACGATCGACGACCCGACGCGGATGCGGTTCGATACCCAGGAGTTCTACGTCCGCAACCCGGAGGAGATGTACGCCGCGATGCCGGGCCACGAGGAGGCGCTGGCCACCTCGGCACGGATCGCCGAGATGATCGAGCCCAACTACGAGAGCTTCGGCCTGGGCCGCCGCTACTTCCCCTCCTTCACCCCACCCAGCGGCAAGTCGCCCGAGGACTACCTCCGCGAACTTTGCGAGGCCGGCGTGAGCGAGCATTACGGCGACAACCCCGCGCCGGAAGTCCGCCAGCGGCTCGACCACGAGCTGGGCATCATCAACCGGATGGGGTTCGCCTCGTACTTCCTCATCGTCTGGGATTTCGTCCGATACGCCCGCGAGCAAGGTATCCCCGCGCTGGCCAGGGGATCGGCCTGCGGCGCCATCGTCAGCTACTTGCTCAAGCTCAGCAGCGTCTGCCCGCTCCAGTACGACTTGCTCTTCGAACGGTTCCTCGACCCCAATCGCTCCGAGGCGCCCGATATCGACATCGACCTGTGCCAGGAGCGGCGCTACAAGGTCATCGAGTATGTGAAGAACAAGTACGGCGAGGCCAACGTCGCCCAGATCGGCACCTTCGGCACGCTCAAGGCCAAGGCGGCGATCAAGGACGTCGGCCGGGTGATGAATATCCCGCTGGCCCGGGTCGAGCAGATCAACAAGCTGATCCCCGGCAAGCTGAACATCACCCTGGAGGACGCACTCAAGGAAGAGCCGCAATTGCGCCGGCTCAGGGACGAGGACCCCGAGGTCGCTCGGCTGCTCGATTTCGCCGGCCGGCTCGAGGGGATGAACCGGAACATCGGCACGCATGCCGCGGGCGTCGTGATCGCCGACCGGCCGCTCGAAGAGCTCGTGCCGCTCCAGAAGGTCCCGAACAAGGACAAGGCCCGGGAGGTCGTCACCACCCAATGGGAGATGGGCGACATCGAGAAGGCCGGCCTGCTGAAGATGGATTTCCTCGGCCTGCGCAACCTGACCACTCTCGCCGCGGCCATCCGGCTGATCAATCAGCGGCACCCCGACAAGCCGCTCGACCTGGAGAAGCTCCCGCTCGACGACCCCAAGACTTTCGAGATCTTCCAGCGCGGCGAGACCAAGGGGGTGTTCCAGTTCGAGTCGGGCGGGATCCGCGACCTCCTGATCAAGATGAAGCCGGACCGGTTCAGCGACATCATCGCCACCAACGCCCTCTATCGCCCCGGCCCGCTCAACGGTGGCATGGTCGACGAGTTCGTCGACGTCAAGAACGGCCGCAAGCAGGCCGTGTACCTGCATCCGGTGCTCAAAGAAGTCCTGGAAGAGACCTACGGCGTCATGGTCTTCCAGGAGCAGGTCATGCGAATCCTCAACCGCCTGGGGGGCACCGAGCTCTCCAAGGCGTACGCCACGATCAAGGCCATCTCGAAGAAGAAGACCGAGGTCATCGAGCAGGGCCGTGACCAGTTCATTAAGGGGGCCGCGGAGCGCGGCTTGGAGAAGGATCGGGCGGCGAAGATCTTCGAGCTGATCGTCTTCTTCGGCGGCTATGGCTTCAACAAGTCACACTCCACCGCATACGCCCAGGTCGCCTACCAGACGGCGTACCTCAAGGCGCACTACCCGACCGAGTTCATGGCGGCGGTTCTCTCCTCGGAGATGGATGGGTCGGAGCGGGACAAGTTCTTCGTCGAGCACATCGAGGACTGCCGGCGGATGGGGATCGAGGTGCTGCCGCCGAACATCAACGACGGGCACGTCTCATTCCAGGTCGCCACCGAGGGGAAGATCCACTTCGGGCTGGCGGCGATCAAGGGTGTCGGCTTCAAGGCCGTCGAGGCGATCATCAAGGCACGCGAGGAGAAGGGCCCGTTCCATAGCCTCGACGACTTCTTCGAACGGGTCTCGACCAAGGAGGTCGGCGCGGGCTGCGCCGAGACGCTGATCCACGCCGGTGCCTTCGATTGCCTCGGCGCGCGTCGGGCGCAGCTCCTGGCGATCCTGCCCCGGGCGATGCAGGCCGGCCAGGCCAAGCAGGAAGACCGGAAACGCGGTCAACTCGGGTTCTCCTTCGACATCTTCGAGAAGCCCGCCCACAACGGGAACGGCAAGGCTAACGGGAATGGCAACGGCAACGGCCATGCCTCGCCTCCGAGCAACCTCCCAGACGTTCCCGATCAACCCGAGTCCGAGCGGCTGGCCAACGAGAAGAAGGCGCTGGGCTTCTACATGTCGAGCCACCCGCTGGCCCGCCACGCCGAGGAATTCCAGGCGCTGGCGACGCACCGCATCGCCGACCTTGGCTCCGTGAAAGAGAAGGCCGAGGTCACCCTCGGCGGTATCATCGTCAACGTGGCGTTGAAGACGGTCCAGAAGAGCCGGTCCGGGCTGACCCGGATGGCCAAGTTCACCTTCGAGGACCTGAGCGGCTCGACGCCGGCCATGCTCTGGCCGGAAGAGTTCGCCAAGATGGCCGACCTGGTCAAGAACGACGCGATCGTCTTCGTCAAGGGGACGCTCGACCGCCGTCGCGATCCCGCGGAGCTGATCGTGAGCCGGATCATCCCCATCGAGCAAGGGCGTTCCGAGCTGACCCAGGGGGTCGTCGTGCGGCTGCACAAGGGACTCCACCAGGCCGAGGATCTCGAGCGATTGCGACGCGCCGTGCGCGTCCATCAGGGCAACCTCGACCTTTTCCTCGAGATCGTGGGCCTGGAGAACGTGCGCCGCGCCATCTACAAGGCGGGCCCGAACCTGCGGGTGCGCTACGACGATCGGCTGATCGGCGACCTGGAGAACGCGGTCGGGCCGGGCCTGGTCCGCCTGCTCGGCAATCGCGGCGCCACGACGCGGATCGATTCCGGGACCCGATCGCCTGTCGCACCTCCTCGCCCCGATCCGGCCCAGGACATCGAAGTCGATGATCCCTCGATCGACGATTCCGATGACTTCTGATCCCGATCGCACGTCCCGCCACGCGACGGCCCCCACGATCGGGCCGTCCCGACGAAGCGACACGGAACATTCATCGAAATTTCACTTGTGATCGCGATTGCCCGGTTAGAATCCTCTAATAGGCATCGCGTCAGCCGCAACGCCAATACGTGCAACCCCTCGTACCGCCGCCGTGATGGCTACCGATTCATCACGCTGATCGTGGTATGCGAAGATACTTTGTACGCAACCCCGGGCGACATTCCCAACCTGCGGGACAACAGCTCGATGAGTTCTCTCGGCCGGCTTGAGGGCCAGGACGCTTCAATACGGCGGAAAGTCAAGCCGGCCGACCACAGGACGACGACCCTGCCGATGCATCGAAGAACGCATTTTCAAGCTTCACAGACAATTCATTGGATAGCTTAAAGGAATATCTTTAGGATTAACTGTGATTTCGCTCGCGGGATCGCCGCGGCCCGGCGTGCGAGGATGGGACCCGGCCGGTGTATCATCGCGCAACCCACGAGGCGAATCCGGCGACCGAGTCCCGAGGAACGACGCCGCGATCGAGCGTGGTGTGCGAATCCGCCACAACCTTGGATCAGAGACAATGACTGAAATGGCTCGTTTGAGTGACCGTACATTCAGCAGATCGCTCGCATGGACGGTGGCCGCAGCCGTGGCGGCGGTGCTGGCCGGCTGCGGGGACAGCGATACCATCGACGCCGCCCGCACGATGACGTTCTACCCCGTCAAGGGCAAGGTCATACTCCCAGACGGCAAGCCGTTCGCCGCGGGCAAGGTCGTCTTCGCCGGCAAGGTGACCAACACGGCGACGACCGAGAGCGACGGATCGTTCGAGTTCAAGGGCACCAAGGATGGGTTGCCCGACGGGGAATACAAGGTCCGGCTCGAGACCGGCGAAGCGGGCGCGTCCGCCGGCAAGAAGAAGAAGGGAACACTCCCCTTCGCGAGCAAGTATCTGGACGAGGATACCTCGGGCCTGACGGCGACCGTGAAGCCCGACGGCGCGAACGATTTCGAATTCAAGCTGACGGCCAAGTGAGGCCGATCACCAGCCAGGAAACTGCATCAATTCGCTCGTTTGCGGGCTTACGGGCGATGACGCGCGATCGATCGAACAAGCCCGGCGTGACCGAACTGAGATGATTGACTGACTTTCAACTTTTGATGCTTTTGCAAATCGAACGGAGAGTCGCACCTATGTTGAGATCTCGGACGAGATCGAACACCCCGCGTCCGGCATTCACCCTGATCGAACTGCTCGTGGTGATCGCCATCATCGCCGTCCTCATCGCACTGTTGCTTCCCGCAGTGCAGGCCGCACGCGAGGCCGCCCGTCGCGCCCAGTGCACGAATAACCTCAAGCAGATCGGCCTGGCCCTGTACAACTATGAGAGTTCCACCGGGTCATTCCCTCCTTCGGGGGAGTCGACCAATTTCAGCCTCACCCCGCCTGCGACCCAGTTCATCGATGGCGGCTGGAGCACCCTGGCCCGCGTCTTGCCCTTCATGGAAGGGAATACCTCGTTCAATGCCCTGAACTTCAACGTCGACTATAACGAGGCCACCGGGATGAACTATACCGGTTGCTCGACGACGCTGGCCGTCTTCGTCTGCCCCTCGGCGACCCATTCTCCCGACGGTCTTCGCGACGGCATCGACCCCTACGATCCGGCCTCGAACTTCAACGGGGGCTACGGATACGGCGATTATGGGGCGACCAATTACACCGATATCGACCCGCTGGGCCAGACGACCTACGCGACGAATTATCCCGCCACGCCGTTCCGGAACAAGTATTCGCGCGCCAACGGCCTGCTCCACCAGGGTAAGACCCGGATCTCCGAGATCACCGATGGCACGAGCAATACGATCGCCATCGGCGAGGATGCCGGCCGCGATCCCCGTTATAATAGCCCGTACACCGAAGGCTATTACGACGGGGTCAACGCCCGGCCTATCCTCGGCATGGGGCCGGCCGGACTGAGCGTCCCCGTGTGGCGGCGCTTCTGGCGATGGGCCGAGCCCGACGAGGCGTTCGGCGTCTCGGGCACCCCGAATAACAAGTTCCGCCCCGACCACGAGCCGGCCCCCTATACCGAGACCGGCCCCTACGTCGCGCAAGGCACCAATGCTGGCAATAACGACGAGCTCTTCTCCTTCCACCCCGGGGGGGTCAACGTCCTGATGGGCGACGGCAGCGTCCGCTTCATCAAGGACTCGATCAGCCCCATCACCATGCGCTCCCTGGTGACCTGCGCCGGCGGCGAGGTGGTTTCCTCCGACGCGTATTGATCGGATCAGAACGAGACCCTCACCGATCGTCCTGCTCGAGTGGGCCGGTTCGGGTCCCGACCCATCACGGAGAAGGGGTCATGTCGCGAGACATGACCCTTTCTTCTGCGCGAGTGGTAAACTCGAGCGCCTAACGATTGGGTTGCCTTCCGAATGACCGCATCGAATCGATACGAGCCCGAAGCGTCCGCGAG
>JBKQHM010000501.1:0-19128 GCA_052148775.1 Isosphaeraceae bacterium
TCGCGCCTTCGGCGTGCGGGACGATCGCGATCATGCCTCGACCCCCTCGAACAGCGCCGAGCCGACCCGCACCCATGTCGCCCCTTCTTCGATGGCCGCTTCGAAATCGCCGGACATCCCCATCGAGAGCTCGTCCAGGGGCAAGCCCGTCCGCCGTCGCAGATCGTCGCGCAGCTCGCGCAGCGCGACGAATGACGCCCGGGCCGTCTCCGACGTGGTGCCCAGCGCGGCCATCGTCATCAGCCCGACGATCGGAATGGCCCGACACGCCACGATCCCCTCGAGGTCCTCGAGAATCCCCTCGGAGTCCCAGCCATGCTTGCTCGCCTCGCCCGAGGTATTGACCTGCAAGCAGACGGCCGGAGGAGTGGGAAGGGTCGCCACGGATTCGTCGAGCACCTGGAGGAGCTTGAGCGAGTCGACCGAGTGGATCATGCGGACCATGGGAAGAGATTTCTTGACCTTGTTGGTCTGCAAGTGTCCAATCAAGTGCCAGCGTACGGAATCCCCGAGGTCGGCCAGGGCTTCCGTCTTCCGCCAGAGCTCCTGGGGATAATTCTCGCCCAGGTCGCGGGCCCCGCAGGCGACCAGCGGCCGGATCCATTCGGGAGGGCTTCGCTTGGTCACGGCGACCAGGCGAACGGCCTCGACCGGACGCCCGGACCGTCGCGCCGCCTCGGCGATCCGGCCCAGCACGCCCTCGAGATTCTCTCGGATTCGTTCCGCGTTCATTTTGTCGCTGGTCATTCGTCATCGGTCATTGGTTAATGCCCCGAAACCCGACGGCTCATCCATTCTGAAGGATTCGAACCCACAATGAAACCGTTTCTCATGGTCACAGGCTTCCTGGCCGCCATCCTGATCATCGCTCAGCTCGTGATGGGACAGTTGATCGTCAACGGACAGGCGTCGTTGCAGAAGGCCCATCAGCACTCCGGGTACCTGACCGTCGCCGTGACCTTGATCTACATCGGCTGGTCCCTGACGGCCATCGCCTCGTCGCCCAAACGCGGGACGCCCTGAAGAACGAATGGATTCTAGATTCCAAATTCCAAATCATGGCATACGAAAATGCGTTCGTTTTGGAATTTGGAACCTTGCATCTGGAATTCGGATAAGGATTCAGTCAACGGCGAAGATCGGCTTGAGGGTCCCATCGCCGGTGAACCGGCCAAAGAGGAACCGCGCACGAGTCTGGTGGCCGAGGAACGCTCGGGGCGCGGGCGGCCCCAGGCTGCGATAGACGACATAGGTCTCGTCTCGCCCCCAACTGATGCGGGCCGCGAACGCCCGCCCCGGGGGCACGGCCCGCGACCGTTCCGAGACAGTCAGGATTCGCCAGCTCACGGGCTTGCGATGGCGGCCGGGATCCCAGGAGACCAGCAGGGGAAGCCAGCCGCGCCGGCCTGCGTTTGATTGGGTCAACGCCAGCTCCCGGCCTTCGACCTGGAATCGGCCCCGATCGGTTTCATAAGGCAGGCAAGGGAGGCCGATCGGCAGCACCTGCGCGGAGCCGCGTCGCTTCGGTTCCGCCAGGACCAGGGCGCGGCTACCCTCCTGGGGCGCGGCCATGATCGTGGGCGGGAGCGACAGTCGCATCGTCCGACCCGGGTCCGAGGACGACTCCGGTCCCTCGACCAAGGCCGACAGCAAGGCCAGCCGCCGACCTCGCAGCAACAGCGCGGACCGGGTGATTCGCGCCCGGCCGGCACGGTAGGACCACTCCGCCAGGTCGGCCACGGATCCGCTGATCCAGGTCCGCGGCCTGGGTCGCGAGGTCAGGTCCTCGCCCCCCGACGTCTCCCAGTCCGGCCCCAGCCAGGACCGGCCGCCACCAAAGAGCTCGAAGCGACAGGGGAGCCGGATGTCTCGGTGATCCACGGCCAAGAAATCGCCGGTTGGCAACCAATCGGCACGAAGGATCGCCAGGACGCGATCCGAGGATGACCAGGCGGGCAGAGGAGGGGGCGCCTGCTCCTTGGTCTTGGGATCGAACCACCAGCCCAGCACGCGCCCGATCCCCGTGCCGCGGTACCACTCCAGCCAATCCGCGGAAGTCCAGGTCCCGATCGGGTTGGTTGCCACACCATCAAAAGTCATCGAGGGACCGCCGTCGGGCCGAGCAAATCGCAAGGCCGCCAGGATCAACCCGGAGATACTCGCGTGGCAACCCTCCGGCCCATTTCCGCCCTGACGCCTCAATTCCGCCAGGATCACGATGCACTCATGCAACTCCGAGATCGTTAGCCGGACGGGCGCCCCCTCATTGTCCAGTTCACGATTTAGCCAACGCGCCAACAATTCCCCTCTTCCGCGATCAACCCAGTCCTCCACTGCCCGCGACAGATTCCTCAGGATCCGAGACACATCGTTTTCGACTTCGCTCATCGTGTCGCTCGATAACCTGGGAGGATTGCTTTTTTCTTGTGCTGGCATGCCCACAAAGTAATCGACCGCACGCAAAACGTCAAGAAAATGAGGTGAAAGCCCCCTACTTCCCAGGAATCCGGACGAATGACGTAGTCACCTAAGAACCAAGTACATACGACGAAAAAGCCCGGTCAATTGAAGGCCCTGCAAGGATCTTTTGACCTCCGATGAAGTCTCTGGCATCGGCTTTGCTCTCTGACTCTTTCGTAAAACGAAGGACACGAGGGTTTGAAGAGAGATGCTCGTGATGAAAACCCTGGTGATCAACTTCTAAGCAGCCACCCCAAAGGCGTCGCCAATCCTTGGATTGGCTCCCCGCCAAAGGGCGAGCGGGATGCCTCGCACGACCCCCCGCTCGCCCTTTCTCAAGCCAGATGCCTCCAGCCCATGGGAAATGAAGGGCTGGCGGCCTGCTTCTAACCGGCCAATTGATCAGGTTTCGTACGAGGAGGGGAGAGGTCCTCGTGCGGAACCAGTTCGTTGGCCGGTTTTTTTTTTGTTCGGAGTTCAAAGAACAGGGCAAGGGAACCCAACGGCGTGACGGTTGAAGTTCAGACCTAACGACCCAAACCCGATTCCGAGGTTGCTCCACCTGTGCTGTGCATCTACTACGCATGTCTCCTGAATCGTCGACGCCGACTTTCTTCAGCGACGGTTCCGAAGCGGCCGTCCCGGATGGGTCCGCGTATGCCGGCCGTCGTCGAGAACCAATTGCCCGTTAACCATCACGAAACGAATCCCAGAGCTGAAGTGGAACGGCTCGAGGTAGGTTGCATGGTCGATCACCTTGGCCGGATCGAAGAGTGTCAGATCAGCGAATAGTCCCGGCCTCAGGATTCCACGATCGATGATTCCGGCCTTGGCCGCGTTCAGGGAGGTCATCTTCCGAACGGCGTCCTCGAGCCGCAAGACCCGGCGGTTCCTCACGTATTCGCCCAGGACGCGGGCAAACGTCCCGAAACTCCGCGGGTGCGGATGGCCGATTCGCAACGGTCCCTCGATGGTGAGGGCCGACCCGTCGGAACCGATCGAACACCACGGCTGGATCAGCGCGAGGTTCATATCCTCCTCGGTGTGGTGCGCGTAGATCGTCCCGATCGACCCATCCTCTTCGATCAGGAAGTCGAACAGGATATCGATCGGATCGGGGGCCGGGCTCTTTCCGGCCGACTTCGCGGCGATGATCCGATCCATCGTCTGGCCCTGGAATGGCCGATTCGCCGCCGAGAGCCGGGCGCTGATCAGCATCCGGCCCCAGTCGCCGCCGACCGCCGTGTAGTGGTTATACCAACCGGGCAACCCTGCGCGGATCTCGCGCTTGAGTCGGTCGCGCAGTTTCACGTCCTTGAGCCGCGCGACCAGTTGGCTACGACCGCCCTCGTGGGCCCATGGCGGGATGATCGTCACCAGGTCGTTATTCCCGCGCGTGTAGGGATAGACATTGGCCTGGACGTTGACCCCCTCGCGCCGGGCCTCATCGATCAGGATGACGATCTCGCCCATCCGATGCCAGAGGGTCTGGTCGGCAATCTTGAGGTGGATGATGTCGACCGGGACGCCGGCGCGCCTGCCGACGTCGATCGCCTCCTTGACCGCCGCGAACACATCGGTCCCCTCGTTGCGGATGTGGGATGAAAACAGGCCGCCGTATCGCCTGACCACGCTGCACAGGGCGACGATGTCATCGGTGGTGACGGCCAGCTCGCGGGGCCCGGCGAGCATCGTCGACAGGCCGAGTGCCCCGTCGCGCATCGCCTCCTCGAGGAGCGGCTTCATCGCTTCGAGCTGTGCGGCGTCGGGCCGGGCGAGCGAGTCGCCCATCACGCAGCCCAGCAGGGTGCCGAGCCCGACGTAACTGGCCACGTTCACGGAGATGCCCCGCGACTCCAGCGCATCGAAATAGCCGCCGAGGGTGGTCCAGGTCCGCGGCACGTCTCCGCGTACGGTGAGCTTCCCCTTGACCGGGCCGGCCGAGGTGTCCTCGCCCAGGATCTCGGTCGTGACGCCGTCGTGGACCTTGCTCTGCGCATCGCCGTCCTGGAGGAGCAACAGGTCGGAATGCGAATGCATGTCGATGAACCCGGGCGCGACGACGAGCCCGCGAGCGTCGATGATTCGCTTCGCGGGGGCCTCGGCCACGATGCGACCCATCGCGGCGATCCGATCGCCACGGATCGCGATATCGCCTTCGAACCAGGGATTCCCCGTCCCGTCGACGATCTTCCCCCCTCGGATCACGACGTCATACGGCTCGCGCGGCCGATCCTGGCCGAAGGCGACGGTGCTCAAGGCGGCAAGGGACAGGAGCATCCATCCGAGGCGTGTGCGCAGCATGGTCGGTGATTCTCATTGTCGGAGCGACAGAGCGGGGTTCGGCCCGCAGGACTCGCGGAATGGCTTTCTCCCAGGTTATCCTTTTGGGAGAATCAATGACAGACTCGCCTCTCGGCAGGTCAGAAGGAGACCCTCCTGTGGCCAGAAAGCCCCGTGAGCAAACCCGGAAGAGTCCCGTCGCCGTGGCGCGGCGGCCGAAAGCGCGCGAGATCACCGACGAAGAGGAAGCGATCCTCAAGAAAGCGCAAATCTATCTGCTGTTTGAGGCAGGGCGCCCGCATCTGTGGACCGTCGCGGACATTCGTGAGGAGAAGGCCGAAGATGGCTCGCGCCGCTGGATCATCGCCGTCAATCTCCGCTACCCCACCGGATTTGAGGGGTACCTGGGTGACCTCATGTATGACGGGACCCGGATCACGGAACTGACGGACGTCGAGCTGATGCGGGAGCGATCGCGAAAGATCGCGGCGGATCCCGAAGGGAGACGGCAGTGGGATGAGCTTAAGGCTTCCGCTCTACGAACAGAACGAGCGCAACACCTGCGCCCTGGCTTGCCTGCGAATGGTCCTGGCGGCGTTCGGCACCGACGTCGAGGAAAGCACGATGGAGAGCCAGGCGCGCCTTGAAGAGGATGGCACGGAGATCGCTGAACTCGAACGCTTCGCGCGGAAGTTCGGACTGATCGCGGAAATCCACGAGGCGAACATCGAGCAACTCCGACAGTTCCTGGCTGAGGGCAAGCTGGCCATGGCTTACATCGACCGGGCCATGTTCGACCTACCGCCTCGGCTGCGGGGTCAGCCACAGGTTACGGGATGCCAAGATCTACGTGGTCGTCCCGGCCCGCATCACCGCCGAGGCAGTTATCTATCACGATCCTCTGCCACCGGCTCGCATCATCCGCAAGTCCATTCGCCTGTTCCACGCAGCCTATGGGCATCTTGGGAACCATTGCGTCGTCTGCTCCAAGCCGGAACCAGGGAGGTAATCCGATGGCCAAGAAGAATACTTTGCAGGAACGCATGATCGGGGAGCGCGTCCGGGCCATGGCAATCGTCTATCTGACTCGTCGCCCCGAGATCACCATCCACGAAGAAACCAAGGAAATCGGCATCGACCTGCTCGCCTTCATAACACCCGAACATAAAGCCGGTGTCCGTCAGTTCGGCGTTGAATTGAAGGGCATCTGGGAAGACGTCAATGCCGAGCAGGCGAACCGCACGATCCGCCCCAAGATGCGCGAGATGCAGAGACAAGGCCCGTTCCCATTTCCTGTCCTCCTCTTCTTCTTCACGATGGAGAAGAATCGCAGATGGTATACCTGGGTGGCCGAGCCACTCCTATCTCCGCAAGACGGTGTCGAGCTGCCTATTCGTCGTGAGGCGGACTGTCGCCCGCTCGATAACAAAGCCGTGGATGAAATCGTGACGCGTGTGAACGCCTGGTATGATGCCTACTACATGCAGGTCGGTAGCCTGGTCGGTTCGAGAGCTTGAGCCGACCAGAACAAGCTGTCCTGAACTTGATGATCGAACATTGATGGTGGGGGCCGCTCAGGACGAGCGACACCCACATCGGAGGAAAAAACATGGCGAACCGTGCAGCGACTGAGTGGCGATATGAGAAACTCACCTGGCCCGAGATCAACGACGCGGTCGAGCTGGGCAAGGTCTGCGTGCTGCCTTGCAGCGCCGTCGAGCAGCATGGGCCGCACCTGCCGCTCGACGTGGACGTGATCTGTCCGACGGAGATCGCGCGGGGCGCCGGCCGGGCCATTCCCGACAAGATGCTGGTACTCCCGACGCACTGCTACGGCTACACCGGCCACGTGATGGACTTCCCCGGGACGATCAACACCCACTTCGAGCACTTCATGGACAGCGTGCTCGACATCGCCAAGAGCCTGGCCTATCACGGCTTCAAGAAGATCATCCTGCTCAACGGCCACGGCTCGAACTGGCCCAACCTCGACCTGGTGGCCCGTCGCGCCAACCTGGAGACCGACGCCGAGTGTATCCCGATCAACTGGTGGGGCCTTTTGACGGTCGACAAGGAATTCATGCCGAAGTGGCGCGAGAGCAAGTTTCCCGGCGGCTGTTCACACGCCTGCGAGCTGGAGACCTCGTTGTATCTCTATCTCGACGGCGACAACGTCCGGAAGGACCAGATCAAGAGCGGCACGATCTCGTTCAACGACGAGGACAGCCCGTTCATGTGGGTCGACCTCCTGGGCGCCGGCCCCGCGTCGCTGATCTCCTGGACGAGTAGCTACTCGGCGACCGGCGTACTCGGCGACGCCGAGCTGGCCACCGCCGAGAAAGGGCGCGTCGCGTATGAGGAGGCGGTCAAGCAGCTCGCCCGCTTCATCACCTGGTTCAAGGATCGGCCCAAGGACGCGCGCCGCGAACTGCACCGCACCCCGCCGACCATGCCGATCCCCTGGGGCCAGCGGCCGATCGAGTGACGAGGGGGGACGATCGAGGGCGGAGAAGGGGCCCTTGTCTGGCTCGCCTCTCGCGACTCGCCACTCTCCTCAGTTCCCGGAAGGCACAATCGTATTCCCGAAGAATCGATGCAGGAGGTGCTTGCGCGTCTGGGCTTGCGACTCATCCGGGTACTGCTCGACCTCGCCGCGCGAGCTCATGCGGTAGGGCCCGTGGCCGAAGACGAAGTGGTCCCTCAGCCCTTGTGCGTTCAGGAGCGTGCCCGATTCCCACACCATGCGGCCGGACTTCGCCTCGTAGGCGAACAGCGCCGCCTTGACTACGGCGTCTTGACGGTTGGTCTGCGTGAAATTGAGGGACGAACTGCCGTTGCTCGTGATGGCCGGCCCGGAGAGCGAGGTGCCGAGGCCGAGCCCCGGCAACCCGGTGGTCGTATCGCGCTGATCGGTGCCGTAGGCACCGAAAGACGGCTCGAGGATCACCTGCGCCTTGTCCTTGTTATTCTCCAGCAGGACCCCTTGTTCGGCCATGGCCATCCGGATGCTGGAGAGGATATATTCCTTGTCCGCGTTGTTGACGTACTGGCCGTCGAGGAAGACCTTGGTCCCCGCGAGCGGGTAGAAGTTCACCCGGCAGAGCGCATCGTCCCAGGTGCCGGTTAGCAGGAGCTGCTCGGTGCCCGTGCGAGCCGTCCCCGTCACCTTGACGCTGGTGCAGCCGCCGGCCAAGGCCAGCAACAGCGGCCCCATCGTCCATCGGGACGCCCGGATCGTAGGTTTCCGTTGCATCGTCAACCGCCGTCGTTCACCCGAAGACCGGAGACGGCGGATCCCGAGACAAGGTCAGACGTGGGCGGCCCTGCGGATGGGAACCCGGGCGGCCTGTGGCTTCCATCCACGCGTTCGCTGGGTGTTCCATCCCAGCGGCGGCAGTATACCCTCGCTAGGGATCTCGGGCAACGCCACCTCGGAAGCATCGAGGAGCGAAGAGAGACCGCCTAACGGGCGATCGGCGCGTTGGCGGGAGAACCGCCAACGGGCCGGGGATTGGCCGGGAGGCTGACGCCCACATGAGACGGCTCCGGGCATTCCCGGGCCTGATTCATGGATTCGAGCATCCGCAAGGGCTCCAGCGGCGCGATGACGAGGATGATATCGCCGGGCTCGAGCAGGATCTGCGCGTCCGGGTTGACGTTCACGCCGCCGGGGCCCTGGTGCATGACGATGTTGATCCGCTTGTCGGCCTGGATGTCCCCCACGGTCCGCCCGACGAGTCGGCCGGTCGGGCAGATCGTGATGTCGGTCAGGTGCACTTGCTGGCCGGCGAGCTGGAACCCCTGGTAGATCTTGCGGCCGGTCGCCGCGGCGATGAATGCCGGCGCCGCCACCTGAGAGGTCGAGATCGTCGGCATCGCGAAGGCGCCGGCGACCTTCGAGGCCAGGGTCTCGTCGAACAGGCGGATCACGATCTTGGCGTCGAGGTTCAGGTCGCGCGCCGTGATCGCCGCGTCGAGGTTCGTCAGGTCGTCGCTCGTCGTGATGATCACGGCCCGCGCATGGCGCACGCCGGCCTGCTCCAGGACCGAGGCCATCCGGGCATTCCCCTGGATGACCGGCACGCCCTTGTCGAACAGCTCGCCCAGCAGGGGTGCGCCCGAGGCCATCTCGATCGCCACGACGGTCTCGCGCATCTCGAGCAGTCCCTTGACGACCTGGTAGCCGACCTTGCCGACCCCGATCACGACGAAATGGTTGCGGCAGAGCGAGGCGAGCATGCGATTCCACTCCGGGAGGTTCTGCTTGCGCGTGAAGATCAGGAATGCCATGCGGATGATCGAGTCGGCGATCGCCCCCAGGCCCAGCACCGGGAACAGGAAGAACAGCGGCTGGAGGTACCACTCCTCGGGGAAGTCGAGCGACGATTCCAGGAAAATCATCAGGAAGACGCCGTGGCAGGCGCGGGCGAAGGATAGCTTCTCGTGGTCGTAGAACCAGTGCAGGAGCAGGCCGCCGCCCAGCACGAGCGACCAGAATACCACCAGGGGCCATCGGAACTCCCAGAGGACCAGCCCCATGAAACGGAGGTACATCCGCAGCCGCACGGGCGTCCGGACGCGAGGGATCATCGGTCTAGCCACGGTCGCATCACCTCAACTCTCGATCGACGCCGCACCGTCGAGCCTCAGCTCGCCGAGGATCTCTCCCAGGGATCGGTCGAGGATCGCTACCATCTCGTCGACTTGCTCGTCGGTGACGATCAGCGGCGGCCCGAACGCGATCCAGTGGGGGTCGAACCGGCAGAGCAGCCCGTGCGCCAGCGCCCGGCGTCCGACCTTCACGCCGAGCGAGACCGGGTCGGGGAACCGCCGACGGGTGGCGCGATCGGCGACGAACTCGATCGCCTGGAACAGCCCCTTGCCGCGGATGTCGCCGATGACCGGGTATTTCCGCGCCAGCTCCTCGAATCGCTCGCGCAGCCGATGGCCTCGCGCCCGGGCGTTGGCGAGGAGGTCACGCTCGAGGATCTCTCGGAGCACGGCGATCCCGGCGGCGCACGAGATCGGGTTGCCCTCGAACGTGTGCCCCTCGACGAACCCCGGATTCTCGGCGATCGGCCCCCAGAACGCGTCGGCGATCGGCCGCCGGCAGATCATCGCCGACAGCGGCGCATAGCCGCCGGAGAGCCCCTTGGCCACCAGGAGCACGTCCGGCGTGACGCCGAACGTCTCGGCGGCGAACATGTGGCCGGTCCGGCCGATCCCCGTGATGATCTCGTCGAAGATCAGCAGGATATTGTGCCGGTCGCAGATCTCGCGGAGGATCGGCAGATATTCCTCGGGAGGGTCGATCACCCCGCCGGTGTGGCCGATGGGCTCGACGAGGATCGCCGCGACCGTCGCGGGGTCCTCCATCTCGACGACGTCGCCGACGATCGTCGCGCACGTGATGCCGCAATCCGGGTAGGTCTTGCCGAACGGGCACCGGTAGCACGTCGGCGGGAAGACGTGGAGGAACCCCGGGGCCATCGGCTCATTGACCGTCTTCCGCGACTTCAGGCCCGAGGCCGACAGGGCGCCCAGCGTCGAGCCGTGCCACGACTGGTAACGGCTGATGACCTTGTACTTCCCCGGCGAGCCGGTCAACCGGTGATACTGCCGCGCCAGCTTGATCGCCGCCTCGACGACCTCCGCTCCGCCGCACTGGAACTTGACCGTGGACAGGTCTCCGGGCGCCAGTTCGGCCAGCAAGTTGGCCAGTTGCACGGCCAGCGGGTTCGTGCCGTGCATCGGCGGCGAGAACGTCAAGACGTCGAGCTGATGCTTGATCGCCTCGATGACCCGGCGGTTGTTGTGGCCGACCGAGGCCACGTAGATCCCCGAGATCGCGTCGAGATATCGCTTGTCTTCCACGTCCCAGTAGAACACCCCGTCCGCGCGCACCATCACGAGCGGTTGCTTCGACCACTCGGCCATCTGGTCGCGGACGAAGATCTGCCTGAGGAACTCCTCCTCGGTCGTCTGATCCTCGGAGATCAAGCCGGGCATCTCGCTGATCGTCGTTGCCATCGTCGAAGCTCCCCCTCTCACCACGATGTACGTTCACACAATCAAAACTCATTTTTATGAACACAGTCAACGCGAGCAGAATTCGACGGCGGTCGCCGCGTACAGCAGGGCGACGCGGACCAGGTCGTCGATCTCGACCCACTCGTTGACGGTATGCTGCCCGCCCGCGCGGGGCCCGTGGGTGATCGCCGGCATGCCCCCGAGGGCACTGAAGCTGTTGCCGTCGTCGACGAACGGCTTGGGCCCGAAGGGCAGGGAGGCACCCGAGATGGCCTCATAACACCGCTGGAACGACGCGACGAGCGGATCGGCCGGATCGAGCGAGAAGGCGTCCCGGATCAGCATCCACCGGACGTCGATGATCGTCCGGGACTCGTCGGCCAGCCGGTCGATCCGCTGGCGGAAGTCGCGCTCGACGGCGGCGGGATCGGTCCCCGGCAGCCATCGACGGGTCCCCTCCAGCCAGGCGGATTGGGGATACTGGTTATAGATCTCGCCGGAGTGGATCTGGCCGATGAAGACGCTGGCCGCGCCGCAGACCGAGTGGGGCGATGAATGTAGCTCGTCGTCGAGGCGGCCGAGTCGCGCGACCAGCTCGGCGGCGGCGGCGATCACGCTCGGTTCGTCGGCGGGGCGCATGACCTCGTGGACCGGCGCCCCTTGGCGGCGAATCGTGGCCAACCAAGTCGCCGAGCCTCGTCCGGCGACCGGGAGCACGTTCCGGAGCGGCTCGGGGAGCAACACAGCATCCCCGCGGTGACCGTCGCGGATGAGCCGGTCGAGCTGGCTGCTGTCGCCCCACGGGGCTTCGTGCAGGTCGTGCGCCGTCAACAAGACGGAGCCGGCCGGCAGCGCACCGGCATCGCGGAGGGCGCGAACGGCCTCGACCGCGGCGGCAACCCCCGCTTTCATGTCCGACGCACCGCTGCCGGTGATCAACCCATCCGCGACCTTCGGCGGGATGAACGGCAAGTGCACCGTGTCGAGATGGCCGTCGAACTGGAGGGTCGGACCGGGCCGTCCGCTGTCGAATCGCATCGAGACCGCCGGGGCGGTCGGATGCCCCCCATCGAGGCGTTGCACATCGAAACCGTCGGCCGCGAGCAGGTCCGCGAGTCGGTCGCTCACGGCCCCGGCATCGCCGGTGGGACTGGGCACTTCGATCAGCTTCAGCGCCGTCTCGACCAGCCGCCGACGGTTGACATGGACCTTGAGGCGTTCGATGATCCCGGTTGTCGTATTCATGACGAGCCATTGTAACCGACCGGCCGCTGCGCCTCCAGAAGCCGGAGATCACGGTTGTTCTCGACCCGCACGAATCGCATGGGTTAAACTCGATTGCGGGGGAGCTCGACGCTTCGACTCGGTCGAAAGTTGGTAAGCCGGCATGCCCCTCAGGGCTGAATTCCGAGAGGATTCTTCCATGGCAACGATCGCACCGAGGCATCCGGCAGCATCGACGGAATCGGAACCGCTGGCGTCGCCTGACCTCTACCGTATGACGGTCGACGAATACGAGCGAATGGCGGATGCCGGCATATTGGACGATGACCGGGTCGAGCTAATCGACGGATACCTGGTGAAGAAAATGGGGAAGAGGCCACCGCACGTCTGGTCCGTGGACGCTAGCGAGGCCCAGCTAAAGGCGTTGCTTCCCGAAGGATGGTATCTACGAAAAGAAAGCCCGGTACGGATTCTCGACTTCGACGAGCCCGAACCGGATCTCGCGATGGTCCGAGGGTCGCGCGATGCCTATCGCACGCGCCACCCGGAGCCCGCGGACGTTGCGCTCCTGGTCGAGGTATCCGATAGGACCCTCGCTCGCGATCGAGGCAAAAAGCGGGCGGCCTCTGCGCGCGGACGCATCCCGGTTTACTGGATCATCAACCTGGTCGATCGCCAGGTCGAGGTCTATTCGGGTCCGCGCGCGGGTGGGTACCGGGCCTCGCTTGAACGTGAAGTGCGTCGTCTGCCCTTCGGGTCCGCGCGCGGGTGGGTACCGGACGATTCGAGTTTACAAGCCCGGCCAGGAGATCCCGGTTGTGATCGCCGGCACCAGGATCGGCCGCATTCCCGTCGACAACATCCTGCCTTGAGGGGTCCGGAGAAAGTATCGTCCACGGAGGATGTCACATCGATCCTTCGAGCTTGGTCTCCATCTCCACCAGCTTGATCTTCTTCTGATTCAGCTCGATGCTGAGCTTGCGGAAGGCTTCTTTCTTGCGATTGAGTTCCGTCGGAACCTCGCGAGCCTTCTCGCTCGCCTTCTCGATCGCGGCGCGATCGTCCTCGATCGCCTTGTCGAACTCGGCGGCCTTGCCGACCTTCTCGGCACCCATCCTCATGTAGTAAGAGGCGATCTTGAAGTCGTCGATCTCGCCGATCGTCTCGGTGTTGGCGACGACCACACTCTTCATCCGGTCGGAGAGCAAGGCCCTGGTCGCGTCGTGTTCGAGCTGGAGTAGCTCCACCTCGGCGCGAAGCTCGGCGACTCGGGCATGCAGCTCGTTCGAGTCGGTCGAATCGCCCTCGCAGGCATTGTCCGCGATCGGCACCGATCGGGTTGCCTGGGGCGGCGGCATCTCCGTGCGCGGCTGCGCCAGCGCGAACGTCACAGCTCCCAGTCCGAGAACGGCCGTCGCCGCGATGATACGTCTCTTCATGGACCGTCTCCTTACGGTGATGGCGAGCCTCGTGCGCCCGCGAAATCGTCCGGAACCATACCGAAGGACTACGATTCCGTGAACCCCAAGATCGCGATCCGGGCCCCTCACGGTTGACGGACCCGGATTCCCATCCCGCCGAGAATCCCCGACATCTCACGCTGGAGTCGATCCGAGAGGTCGAGCTTCCGCTTGAGGCTTTCGATCTCGGCGAGCGCGGCCTGCAACTCGTCGACCGAGGCCAGGCTCGACATCGACGATCGCAACCCGTCGAGTTCCGCCTGGAGTTCTCGGTTTCGCTGGCGGAGCTCCTGGACTTCGCCGAGGAGATTATCGCGATCGGCGAGGAGGTCCTCCCGCAGACGGGCCTGCTCGCCGGCCAGCCGGAGCTGCTCATCGCGCCGGGAAAGTTCCTCGAAATGATTCTGTTCGAGTTCATCGAGGGACCGGCGCGATTCCTCGAGTTCCGATCGCAGTCGATCCCGATCGATCCGGAGGCGATCCGCCTCGTCGCGCAGGCGCTCGCCCTCATCCCGAGTCGCCTGCTCGCGCTCGGCGAGGATGGCACGAAATCGCTCCACCTCGTCCAGGGCCTGTCGACGATCGATATCCAGGCGATCGTGATCGGCCCGGGCCGCTTCCAGATCCGCCGCGGCCCGCTCGACCGACCCTGTGAGCCGGTCGGCTTCGGCACGAGCGGCGTTCAGTTCCTCGTCACGCTGTCGGTCGCGCTCATCGGCCATGCGATCCCGGTTCGATCGTTCGTCGTTCAGGGCCTGGACCTCGTCCCGGAGCCGATCGATCTCGGAGATCAACGAGGCCCGTTCCTCGAACAGCGGACGGACCGCAGCGGGCGCGATCTCTCCCAGATGGGCACGGATCGCTCCGAGCTCGGCCGTTGCCTTTGTGAGTTCTTCGCGGACTTGGCCCGTCTCCTGCTTCTGCCGATCCAGCTCGCCCTGGAGCGCCGCGCGTTCCCTGTCTTCACCATTGCGGTCGCGCAGGCTCTCTCCGGAGAGTGCAACCGGCGACGATGTGTCCGAGGCCAGGAATGTCTCCTCGCATTGCTTGCAACGGACCTGTCGACCGAGATACACGCGACGGATACTCAAGGCGGCCTGACAGCTCGGGCACGTCACGACGACGCGCTCCGCCTGGGCCGAGGAGGACGGAAGCGGACGCGCGGTATCCACTCCGCTTGAAGGCTCCCCGGCCGGACCGTCCGTCTCCCGGGCCACGAACGTCTCGTTGCAGTGCTTGCACTGGACTTGCTGGCCGGCGATTCCGCGGCGAATTCTCAATTGTGTCGAGCAGTAAGGGCAACTCGCAACGAAATGCGTCTGAGTTTCGTTCATGGGAGGGATTCCAAACCACGAATGAATATTAATCCCTGCAAGGGAAATGCTTACGGTCCGTGATCCCGATATCCACGGTCTTCAATCCTTGCTGAGAGCGTGAGATGAACCTCACGTTTTTCTGTAGCCGGCCTCTGCGAGGCCGGACCTTCGATCCCGGGGTCACAGACCCCGGCTACAGCCGGAAACACAAGGAAAAGACCGGCTTCCAGTTCATTAAGACGCTCTAACGAGCACCGAGGGACTGTCAAAGCATCGATTTCTGAAATCAAGGCCCGAGTCCTGCATCTTTTTCAGGACCGCATGGAGAATCGTCTCTTCTTCAATCTTTCCGCCTGTGACGGCGGTTTTCAAGCGCGACTGGCCTCGGGCCGTAACCTCGATGGGAGATAGGAGAAGGGTCTGCACAACGGCCTTGATCCGGCGTGCGATCGATCCCCATGATATTGGCAATGTCCGACATAGGGCGAATGGCGTGCCGTCGGGCGGCGCGGGGTGACGCCGAATTCGGCCCCAGCACAACACGAAGGAAGATCATGAGCGATGCGACCGCAAGCATGTCCCCGGGCCTGGCTCGGCAGATGGAGATTTACAAGGCGGGGCTGGCCGGCAAGACGCCGGAGCAGCCCATCTCGGTCGAAGAGCTCGAGGTCGAGGCCCGGTCCGTCCTGAACTTCGAGGCCTTCGATTACCTGGCCGGGGGCGCCGGATCGGAGGACACCCTTCGCGCCAATCTCGAGGCGTTCCATCGTTGGCGACTGGTCCCGCTCTACCTCCGCGACGTCTCGAGTCGGGATCTCGGCGTGGAGGTCCTCGGCCGACGGATCCCCGCACCCGTCTTGCTGGCACCGATTGGCGTGATGTCGGCCTTCCACCGGGAGGCCGAGCTGGCCGTGGCGCACGCCGCCGGACCGCTGGGAGTCCCGATGATCGTGAGTACCGTTTCCTCCACGCCGATGGAGCAGGTGGCCGAAGCCATGGGCGACGCCCCGCGCTGGTTCCAGCTCTACTGGCCCCGGAGCGACGAGCTGGCCGCCAGCTTCGTCGGGCGTGCCGAGCGGGCGGGTTTCGCCGCCATCGTGGTGACCGTTGATACGTACTTGCTCTCCTGGCGCGAGCGCGATATCCGAAACGCCTACCTACCTTTCCTGCGCGGGCAGGGCCTGGCGAACTACTTCAGCGACCCGGTCTTCCAGCAGGCGGTCGGCGGCGATCCGCGGACGGACCCGGTGCGGACGTTCGATCACTTCGCCCGGGTCTTCTCCGACCCCTCGCGCACCTGGCCCGACCTCGAACGGCTCCGCAAGGCGACCCGGCTGCCGATCCTCGTCAAGGGGATCCTGCACCCCGACGACGCGCGCAAGGCCCTCGACCACGGCGCATCGGGCGTGATCGTCTCCAACCACGGCGGCCGGCAACTGGACGGGGCGATCGCGGCCCTCGACGCCCTGCCAACGGTGGTCGAAGCGGTCGGCGACCGGACGACGGTGCTGTTCGACAGCGGCATCCGTCGCGGCTCGGATATCCTCAAGGCCATGGCCCTCGGCGCCCGGTCGGTCCTGCTAGGCCGGCCCTACGTCTATGGCCTGGCCGTTGCAGGAGAACACGGAGTCCGCGACGTCCTGGTGAACCTCATCGCCGACCTCGACCTGGCACTCGGCCTGACCGGATGCGCCTCGTTCGCCGAGCTGGGCCGGGATCGCTTGATCCAAGCTCCGGCCTCGCCATCCGTCCCTTGAGGCCGCCTCCCGCAAGGGCGGGGATTCCCATGCAAAACGAACGCGACAAGATGCTGGCCGGACAGCTCTATGACCCGCACGATCCGGAGCTCGTCCGGGCGCGACACCGGGCACGCGACCTCTGCCAGGCGCTCAACGCGACGCGCGAGGCCGAGGAAACTCGGCGTCGATCGATCCTCTGGGAGCTGTTCGGTACGGGGGGCGAAAGCGTCTGGATGCAGCCGCCGTTCTTCTGCGACTACGGCTCGAACATCCACCTCGGCGAGCGTGTCTTCTTCAACTTCAACTGCGTCGTGCTCGACGTCTGCCGTGTGGATATCGGGGATTTCACCCTGTTCGGGCCAGCCGTGCAAGTCTACACCGCGACGCACCCGATGAACGCCGAGCTCCGGCGCAGTCAGGAGTCGGGCAAGCCGATCGCGATCGGCTCGGACGTCTGGGTCGGCGGCGGGGCAATCCTCTGCCCGGGCGTCCGCATCGGCTCGCGAGCCGTCATCGGCGCCGGCAGCGTGGTCACAAGGGATATCCCCGAGGGTGTTTTCGCGGCGGGGAACCCTTGCCGGATCATACGGGAAATGACCGAGTAGAAGCGTGTTGCATTGGAGACACTACCATTCGACATCTTCTGGCTTGATCGGTCGCTCACCTGGCCAACGTATCGCCACGATCTTCACCAGTTCCTCGCGAACAACGAACAGGGCTCGGAATGCCCTCCTCTTTCCGGGACCAAAGAGCAAGCGTCGAAGCTCGTCCGCGAATTCGCTGATCTCATGAGCGAAGCCGCAGGTAAACGGGTTTGTCTTGAGTCTCTCGACCGCGTCCCAGAGCGATTCATACCAACGGGAAGCATCTTCGGGGCTTCGACAAGAAAGGTCACCATAAATCCGGTTGATGTCAGCATCGGCTTGGGCGGTGAGTTCGACTCGGTAATTCATGGTCGAACCGGGAGCCCGTGCTTCCGGCGAAACTCACGGTCGAATTCCTCGAACGGTCTAACCCGTCCTTCGTCGGCATCCCTCAACCCCTGGCGAATTGCTGCCAGGGTTTCTTCCCTTTCCTCGTCGGATGGGTTCTGGATCTCCCAAAGCCCTAAGGCCTCGGCTGGTGTGAGTGAAATACCGCTGTCTGTGAGCTGCTGGTCGATAAATGCCCGGAAGGCTTGAATATCATCTCTGCGTTCGGTCGACATGGTCGAACCCCCCTTTAGATCGCATCCACTATAATACCATACACCGCGAACGGGGGTCAAAGTCAGCTTCACCGACGACCCCATCTTGGCCGCTCTTCGAGAAGGACGGCCTTCTCCTCCGCCACGGTCGCATCAACCCCCTGGAAAAGATGACGGCTGGGCTCGTATAAATGGAGCATGATGAGGTCCAATCCTCCTGCGGCATCATGCCGGAGGGCGTGGGATGATCTTGGTCGAACTCTTGTTAAACCTCTTGGCGTGCTTCGCCAGTCTCCTATCCTGGTACGACCGCGCCCGCGCCGTAAAAAACCGGGAACGGCGTTCTCCCGGATCACGCCGGGATATCCCTCCGGACGGATGGAAATGCCCGGACGCATCGGAGATTTCAAGGGTCGTAGGAGCAACTCCGACCGCGCGGAATCCTTACCCTTCGCGATTCCTCCGAGATGGTCATGCGCCGGTCCGACGACACCGTCCTGAACCGCGACCGTTCGTTTCGTCGCCCGCGAGCAACGGGACACGCCCGGTCTTCTCCGGAGTCACCCGGGCACTTCGGGAAGAGCCGGCTCCGCGAACGGAGCGCCTTTTCGTCTTCTTCGATTCCCTGGGACGCAGCCGAGTCCGGCCGCCCCGAGCCGAACCACGACGGGAGATCGATCCGGACGACTGGACGTGCCCGGACTTCGCCGAAGTCGCCAGGATTCTCGATGCGGTTCCGGTTCCCACAACTCCGCCCCTCCTGCCGTTGTTGCACGATCGCCAGCACCCGATGTGGGATCGGGAGCTGGACGGATGAGCCCCGGGACCGGTAACTCCCAAGCAACATGGATCGGATCGATTCCGCCTTGGCCAGAGAACCCTGCGGGGTTCTTTGCGTCCTTCCCGCGTTTTCTCCTCCTTCCTGGCACGACGCACGCCCGTTTGAGCATAGATTCGTAACACGAGGGGGAGGCATGAGCCTCTCCGGTGCCGACATCATGCAGGAGTGCGTAAAATGGGCTGGGCCGACTTAATCTTCAACCTAAGTAGGTCGCAGTAAGTTCTTTGACAATCGGACTCTCATCGAGGCCTTCGCCGAGACCACAAAGCCGAAAAACACGGGGAATTTTGAGGTCGATGTCCGGAATCCACTCTCAGTACCCTCATCTGAATATAGCTAGGCATCCCTTTATTGAGAGCCATCCCCGTTTCCCCCTTGTTTTCAAGGCTCTGCGCGTCATGGTCGTAGGAAACTATCCCGGGGAGGACGTCACATGAAGAAAGTCTTTCATGAAATCTTCATAGGTCTAACCAGAAGTGGCCCGACAAGATACCGGCTTTCTGCAAGCGATCCTGCGGGCTCAGGTCGATCAGGTACTGACACGCCGCCATCGCCGAAGCGTCGATCGACTGCGTCGCCCGGTCGCCCA
>JBKQHM010000502.1:0-2649 GCA_052148775.1 Isosphaeraceae bacterium
CTTCCATCCACAACGATAGCGCAACAGATTTCCCCGATTCTGCAAGCCCAATCCGAGCTCAAAATGGGCAATTTTCATCAGCCCAGGATGAGGGTGGAAAGGCCCGTCTCCTTTCTCCCCTTACGAAGGGGGGATACAGGGGGTGGATTGGCATCGGCCCTGGGGCGTGCGCAATCCAACTGTGAGGCGCTCTCACTTCTTCGATCTTCATCTGGAACCGGATGAGCGTTCCACGGCCCGAATCGAGGGCTGGATTCTGGGAATCCGGTGAGATTCCCTGAACGATCAGCGCCCCTTCGCCGTCACGAAACCCGCGTCGGCCCAGTTCGCGAGGTCTTCCTTGTTGCCGTCGCCGGCGTCGGTGGCGACGAGGCTGAGGACCCTTGAGCCGGGCGGGATCGCGACGTTGAACCGCCAGGGCTCCGCGGAGATCCGCATCACCGGGCTGGAGGAAACCTCCATGCCGTCGAGGAACACTTTGAAGACGACGCTCGGGTATCTTGCCAGGTTCGAGCCGTTCGCGGTCCTCAGGATATTCTCATCCACGCCCGCGAGCGCGACGAAACGTTGATAGCGCGGCTGGATCGCGTACATGAGCTGACAAGGGGCGTGGACCCCCATCCCGTTCTTGTACTCGATCCCGCGCAGCCGGATCGTCTCGCCCTCGTTGGTCGTGTTCTTCTGTGGCGGCTGGCTGTGGGCCGAGAACCGCGTGGTGTTCCCGTACGTGTGGCTCGGCCCGACCGCCCGGGTCGGGGTCACGTCGGCGAGGTGAAGGTCGGGCTTCGGCGGTAACTCCGGGAGCCGGGCGAAGAAGCCTTCCGACTCCAGGCAAACCGGCTTTCCTCCCTGAAACGCCCCGGTCCGGAGCCGCGTCGTCTTGTCGAGCGCGAACGGCTTCGTGTAGAGCTGCGACGCCGATGAAGGCGCCGAGCCGTCGAGCGTGTAGCGGATCTCGGCCTCGGGCTGCCACGGGGCCGAGAGCGTCACGGTCACGTCTTGCCCGAAGAGGTGCGGCCGGGCGGGCGTTCCCCAGGGAGTGACCCGGACCGGGTCCACAACCCATGAAGGGTCCCATTTCCCCAGGGTCGTCAGCATGTCAACCATGTTCACGGAGGGAGCCAGGTACTTTTCGAAGTGTTCGACGACCTCGACCGTGTGCCCGTCCGGGGTGAGCCCCCTGGCAGGGTCGTAACCCGGATGCGCATCGGTCAGGTCGCGGGCGAGGACGCATCGGAGGCCGGCCGCCTTCATGTTCCGCAAGCCCATCGATTTGCCGAGCAGGCAGACCTGCGTATGCACGCCGAAGTAAATCAAGTGTGTCAGCCCGCGCTCCTTGCAGATCGAGTACACATCTTCCAGGGTGTCGGGCATCAGGTCGGCCGCGGCGATCGTCAGGTCGGGGTGCATGCCATCCCAGCCGTAGTTCACCTTGCACCTTTCGCGACCGCAGGCGCAGCCGCCGGCATCCGGAGGACTCGGGCACTCGACCTTCGTCAAGGAGGGGACCGGGTGCCTCGGCATCGCGAAGATCACCTCGCGCTGGGGCCAGCCGACGTAATTGTCCACCACGTCGGACGGGCAGAGCATCACGGTCATACCCAGGTTTCGAGCTGCGTCGAGCGCCCGATTCATCCTCGGCACGAGCGCCCCGACCCGCATCGTGGCCGTCTTGCACCAGTGGTAGTTCCACATGTCCACGACCACGATCCCGACCTTCGCCGGATCGACCTTCTCCGGACGGATGACCGACCTCCCGTCCAGGTCGCGCATCCGGAGGGGAAGCTCGATCTCCGCTCCGCGACCGACGGGCAAGGTGCAAATCCCGCAAACGATCAGATGGCCCACGAGGAAGATAATGCGTGTTCGGCCGTTTCGCGAAGGTGCCACCAGCGTTTCTCCCGTCGGATGGTGTCGAGCCGAGATAGGGTCGCGGCGGAAATACGAAACCGAACGCGAACCTCGTGAAACGAACCAAACCTCGGTGTCTCGCGGACCTGAATCTCTTATTGCTCCATTGTCCGTTGTCCTTGGTCCGTTGTCAGGTGGGATGGGCAACTGACTGGGAATCTCGTGAAACGAACCGTCATTCAACCTCGGTTGCACCCAACCCCATGAAGATTGCGAGGCATGCATCATCGCATTTGCTGGGACTCGTTTTCGGAGGAATCACGAGGCCTCGGGCGCGGGCGATCGCTGTCCAGGATCGGTGCGGTCCCTCGGTTGGACGGCGGGATGTGAATCGAGTTGCGGAGTAACCTTAAGGATGGGAGACTGATCCTTGGCGGATGAGTCCGCCAGAGCTCGGTCTTGAGAAGGGAGAGATGCGGATGAGCCCGGATGTTTCGTCGATCTTCGACCTGAGCCCGTCGGAGAAACTTCAACTCGTCGAGGATCTCTGGGATGACCTCGCGGCCACGCCGGAGGATGTGCCAGTCCATGACTGGCAGAAGGATGAGCTCGCCCGTCGAAAGGCCAACCTTCTGAAGAACCCCGCCTCGGGCCTGAGTTGGGAAGAGGTTCAGCGCCGAGTGAGAAGCCGCTATGGCCGCTGAGCTGATCGTCGCTCCCGAAGCCGAACAGGATATCGCCGAAGCCTATGCCTGGTAGGAAGGTCGGCGGATCGGCTTAGGCGCAATACCGTTGAAT
>JBKQHM010000503.1:0-17001 GCA_052148775.1 Isosphaeraceae bacterium
ACCGTCATCGCCCTGGTGCCCCTCGTGCCCCGGGCTCTGGCCATGCGCAGCCCCGGGGAGCTGGAGCGGGAGGCCGCCGAGTGCCGGCGCGCCGAGGAAAAGGCCCGTGAGACCGAGGAGCGCTTCCGTCAATTGGTGGAGAACATCCGCGAGATCTTCTGGATGCAGGAGGGTGGATGGGAGCGATTGCTCTACATGAGCCCGGCGTACGAAGAGGTCTGGGGCCGGACCCGTCAGAACCTCTACGAACGGCCGCGCTCCTGGATCGAAAGCGTCCCTTCGGAGGATCGGGACCTGGTGTTCGCGCATCTGGAGCAGCAGGAGCGCGGGATCGCCACCGAGACGGAATTCCGCGTGGTGCGGCCGGACGGCTCGGTCCGCTGGGTGCGCTGCCGCGCCTTCCCCATCGAGCGCCAGCCCGGGGAAATCGCGCGGACCGCCGGGCTCCTGGAAGACATCACCGAGCGCAAGCAGGCTCAGGAGGCGTTGCGTGAGAGCGAGGAGCGGTTCCGCGGCACGTTCGAGAACGCCGCCGTCGGTATCGCCCATGTCGACGCGCAGGGCTGCATTTTGCGCGTCAACGAGAAGTTGTGCGATATCGTTCGCTACTCGAGCGCGGAGCTGGTCGGCAAGACCATCCCGGAGGTGACGCACCCCGACGACCTGGCGGCCAACCTCGCGCTCTTCGCCCCCTTGATGCGCGGCGAATCGCCCAGCTTCGCCATGGAGAAGCGGTTCTTCAACAAGGACGGGACAACCGTCTGGACTTACCTGACCGTCTCGCTCCAGCGCGACTCCTCCGGCCGGCCGGCCTACTGCATCGCCATCGTCCAGGACATCTCCGAGCGCAAGTGTCTCGAGGCCGAGCTCCGACGCGCCATCTTGACCGCCGAGGCCGCCAACCGCGCCAAGGACGAGTTCCTGGCCAACGTCAGCCACGAGATTCGCACGCCGATGAACGCCATCCTCGGCATGACCGAGCTGGCCCTCGACACGCCCAGCGCCGAAGACCAGCGGCAGTACCTCACGACGGTGAAGTCGGCCGCCGACAACCTGATGGGCATGATCAACGACCTGCTGGACTTCGCCAAGATCGAAGCTGGCAAGCTCGAGCTGGACCGGGGCGACTTCTCGCTGCGGGCCGCTCTGGCCGACACCCTGCGCACCCTGGCCATGCGCGCCCACAAGAAAGGGCTGGAGCTGCTCAGCCACGTGCAGCCGGAGGTGCCGGACGCCCTGGTCGGTGACGAGGCTCGGCTGCGCCAGGTGTTGCTCAACCTGGTCGGCAACGCCATCAAGTTCACCGAGAAGGGCGAGGTGGTCGTGCACGTGGAGGCCGAAGGCGAACCTGCACCTGGCGTCGAGGTGGTCGTGCGCTTCGTCGTGATGGACACGGGCATCGGCATCCCGCCGGAGAAGCAGGAGGCGATCTTCCGGGCCTTCGAGCAGGAAGACACCTCGACGACGCGGAAGTACGGCGGCACCGGGTTAGGTCTCACGATCGCCTCGCGTCTGGTGGCCCTGATGGACGGGACGATCGCCGTGGAGAGCCAGCCGGGCCGGGGCAGCACTTTCATGTTCAGGGCGCGGTTTGGCCGCCAGGAGCACCCGTCGGAGCCAGCCCCCGCACGACCGCCGGTGCCGATCCAGGGCCTGCGGGTGCTCGTCGTGGATGACAATGCCACCAACCGGAGCATTCTGGAGGAGTGGCTACGTGGCTGGCAGATGGAGCCGGCGGCCGTGGGCGACGGCCTGGCGGCCCTGGACGCCCTCTGGGCCGCCGCCGCCGCGGCCCGACCTTTCGCGCTCGTGCTGCTTGACGCCCGGATGCCCGATACCGACGGCCTGTCGCTGGCTGTCAAGATCCGCAGGCGGCGGGAGCTGTCGGCTGCGCGGATCATCCTGCTGACTTCAGGGGACCGCCCCCGGGATCCGGCCCTGGCTCGCGAACTGCGGATCGACGCCCACCTGCTCAAGCCGGTCCAGCAGGACGAGCTGCTCAAAACGATCTATGAGGCATTGAGCCGGGCCGTAGGCGAAGCACCGACGCCGGACCAGCCGGCGCCGGACCGTCAATCGGCTCCGACCGCGACACCGCTGCACATCCTGGTGGCCGAGGACGACGAGTGGAACGCACAGCTCGTGGAACAACTCCTCCTTCGGCGGGGCCACCGCGTGCGGCTGGCAAACAACGGCCGGGAGGCACTGGACCTGGCGGCGGAGGCGAACTTCGACCTGATGCTGCTCGACGTCCACATGCCGGAGTTGGACGGCTTCCAGGTCATCCGGGCGCTCCGGGAGCGGGAACGGGCCCAAGGGGGGCATCTGCCCGTCATCGCCCTGACGGCGCGATCACGGCCGGAGGATCGTGAGCGGTGCCTGGCGGCGGGCATGGACGATTTCCTATCCAAGCCGCTCCGCGCGGCCGACCTGGAGGCGGCGATCGACCGAGTCGCCGCGTCATGGCCGCGCGCCGATCAGGCCGTTCCCGGACTGCTCGACCCGCGCGTGCTGCTAGCCGCCTGCGGGGGGGACGCGCGCATCCTGGAGAGGATCTGCGGGGCGCTGCGAGCTGGACTGCCGGATCACGTAGCGGCGGTCGAGGAGGCCCTGAGCGCGGGAGACGCTCCGCGGCTGCGCGAGGCCGCGCACCGGCTGTGTGGGATGGTGGCCGCGTTTTCGACGGTCGCCGGGGGCGTGGCGTCTGAGGTCGAGGATCATGCGGCCAGTGGCCGGCTCGAGCAGGCGAGGCCGCTGGTGGAGCAGCTCGCGACGATGGCGCGAGACCTCGTC
This sequence comes from Isosphaeraceae bacterium, assembly GCA_052148775.1. GTDB lineage: Bacteria > Planctomycetota > Planctomycetia > Isosphaerales > Isosphaeraceae > CAVZRC01. The sequence goes on from JBKQHM010000503.1 coordinate 2,794, forward strand.
GGGCTGGTGGAGGACCTATCGATCGAGGCACTACGTGCACAGTTGGAGGCCGTCGGCGACCGTTAGCAGGGCCTTGATCGCCAATGGCCGGCGCGTGATCCGATGACCGTCAGCGCCCCGGCCATTGTTCCGGAATCCGGAACGAGGCGAGTCACCTCGGGGCTCTCCCGGGCACTCCAGCCGGGCGTCGATGTGGTAGGGGCGTGACCCGTCTGGCTGAAAAACTACCATCGTGAGGGCGGCCCCGCGTCGTTGACTGTGGCAGCCCGACGTGGGTCGGATCGGCGATCTCAGGATTCATCCTCGTCTTCGGCTTCAACGGTGCGCGTGACATGCAGACCCAGATCGCGGAGCTTCAGGCGGAGCGTTTGCCGGGCGATCCCCAGGAGGCGGGCTGCCCGGTGTTGGTTTCCCTCTGCATACTCCAGCACCTGCGTCAGCAAGTGCCGGTCCACCTGGCGGTGCGTCTCCGCATAGAGGTCGCGGGCATCGGGCCCGAGCCGCCCGCGAATGAACCCCTCGAGGTCGAGCTCTTCTTCCGTCGGCGGCGATGGTGGCAAATCTCCGCTCGGGTCTTCCAGGGGTTCGGGCAGGAAGGCCGGCAACAGCACGCTGCCGCTGGACCGCAGCAGGGCCTGCTTCAGGACGTTCTGGAGCTCGCGGATGTTGCCCGGCCAGGCGTAGCCCCGCAGCCGCTCCATCGCCTCGGGTGACACCTCCGTCACCTCACGTCCCAGCTCGCGGCCGTACCGCCGCAAGTAATGCTGCACCAGCATCGCCAGATCCTCGCCCCGATCGCGCAAGGCCGGGAGATGGATCGTGAAGACGCCCAGCCGGTAGTACAGGTCCGGCCGGAACTTCCCCTCGGCCGCCAAGGATTTCAGGTCACGGTGAGTGGCCGCGATCAGCCGCACGTCGGTCCGCACCGTCTCGTTGCCCCCGACCCGCTCGAACGACTGCTCCTGCAACAGCCGGAGGACCTTGGCCTGCAGGGCCAGCGGCGTGTCGCCGATCTCGTCGAGGAAGAGGGTGCCGCCGTTGCACTGCTCGAACTTGCCGATGCGGCGGCGATCGGCGCCGGTGAAGGCCCCTTTCTCGTGGCCGAAGAGCTCGCTCTCCAGCAGGGTCTCGGGGATGGCCGCGCAGTTGAGGGCCAGGAACGGTGCCTCAGCCCTGGGCCCGTGCTGGTAGATGGCGCGGGCGACGAGTTCCTTGCCGGTGCCGCTCTCGCCGGTGATCAGCACGGGGACGTCCTGCGCGGCAACGCGACCGATGGCCTTGTACACCTCGCGCATGGCCGGGCAGCCACCCAGTATGGCGCCGACCACGTCGGAGTCCGCCAGAGTCTCGACGACCACGGCCGGGGCGCGCATCCGCCGGCCCACCTCCAGGGCCTCGCCGACGACCCGCCGCAAGTGGTTCAGGTCGAGCTGCTTGAACAGGTAGTCGTAGGCGCCCTGCTTCATTGCCTCGATCGCCGCGTCGGCCGTTTTGGCGATCGTAACGAAGATGACGGGAATGCGTGCGTCGATGCGGCGGATCTGCCGGTAGACCTCTAGGCCACTCTGGTCGGGCAGGCGCAGGTCCAGGAGAATGACATCGGGCGGTTGGGAGCGGATGTGCTCAAGCCCCGCCCTCCCGGTGCCGGCGACCTCGACCCGGTGCGGGGGGGCGGGGAACGCCTGGCGCACCTGCTCCGGGATCAAGACCGGATCGTCGTCGATCAGCAAGAGGTGGGCCATGGCTGGCTCGCTTCCGGTAAGTGAGGAGGTCGAAGTGATATCCCGCGGCTTTGTCCATAACGTCACGCGGTTGAGACGGTTGATGGATAGTTGGGGGATTAAGCTGGGATGAAATCGAGTTTTCTGGCTGATTATTTCCTCCCATTTGCCCCAATACCCATAAGCAATCTCAGGGGCGTGACTTGAGACGCAAAACCACAGGCCACTCATTATCAGCGGGTCGGATCGTCCTGTCCACCCGCTGGTGGTGGAGTTGGACAAAAGCCGGGACCATCCACCTACCCATTTGGCATTCAATTGGCGTATCTAAGCCTATCGCGGTCGATCCCGACGCGCACTCTTCACCCGATAAGCCGCAGGCGACAGAGCCATCGATAGCGAAGGCTGCTCTCGCCCGATGAGGTTGGCATGGACGAAAGACCACGCTCCGGACTGATTGCCTACGGCGTTGCGGTGCTGTCCCCGGCGGTCATGCTGTTGGTCCTTTGGCCCATCTGGCCCGTGCTGGGCGACGCGGTCCTCTACATGTCCTTCGTCCCGATCGTCACCATCGCCGCGTACATCGGCGGCCTCGGGCCCGGTGTCCTGGCCACTTGCCTCAGTGCCCTGGCCGCGAATTACTTCTTCATCGAACCGCGATATACCCTGTGGATCAACAACATTGACGACGTGGTCGATCTGGCCTTCTTCGTGCTGGTCGGCACGATCATCAGCGGCCTGGGCGAATCCCTGCACCGGGCCCGGGACCGCATCGTGGCGGGCGAGCGCCGGCGAGCCGAGGAGGCCCTGCACGAGACCGAGGAACGCTTCCGGCAACTGGCGGAGAACATCCGCGAGATCTTCTGGATCATGGACGCCCGGGGCGAGCGGGTGATCTACGTCAGCCCCGGCTACGAAGAGGTCTGGGGGCGAACGCTCCAGAGCTTCTACGAACAACCGGGGTCCTGGGTCGAGAGCATCCATCCCGAGGATCGGGACGAGGCGATCGCGCACCTGGAGCAACAGGGACGCGGCGAGTTCTGGGTCAGGGAGTACCGGGTGGAGCGGCCGGACGGCTCGGTGCGCTGGATCCGCGGTCGCGTCTTCCCGATGAAGGACCGGGACGGGCACCTCTCACGCGTCGCGGGACTGGCGGAGGACATCACCGACCGCAAGCGTGCCGAGGAGGCGTTGCGTGAGAGCGAGGAGCGGTTCCGCGGCACTTTCGAGAACGCCGCAGTCGGTATCGCCCACAAGGGTGTTACCGGCCGCTTCCTGCGCGTCAACCAGAAGTTCTGCGAAATCGCCGGCTACACCCGCGAGGAGCTGCTCACCATGTCCTGGCACGACATCACGGAGCCGGTTGACCTGGCGGCCAGCCTCGAGAAGTACGGCACCCTGCTGCGGGGCGAGACGCTCAGCTTCTCGCTGGAGAAGCGCTACCTGCGCAAGGATCACGCTCTCATCTGGGTCGATGTGTCCGTGTCGCTCCAGCGCGACGCAGCGGGATTCCCCGCCTACGCCATCGCGATGGTCCAGGACATCTCGGAGCGCAAGCGGCTGGAGGGCGAACTGCGTCAGGCCAAGGAGGCGGCCGAGGCGGGCAACCGGGCCAAGGACGAGTTCCTGGCCAACGTCAGCCACGAGATCCGCACCCCGATGAACGCCATCCTCGGCATGACCGAGCTGGCCCTCGACACACCTCTGGCCGAGGACCAGCGGCAATACCTGAAAACTGTTAAGTCCGCGGCCGACAACCTGCTAGTCATCCTCAACGACTTGCTCGACTTCTCCAAGATCGAGGCCGGCCGGCTCGAGCTGGACCTCGCCGACTTCTCGCTGCGCGCGGCCCTGGGCGACACCCTGCGGACCCTGGCCATGCGCGCCCACAAGAAGGGGCTGGAGCTGATCAGTCACGTGCAGCCGGAGGTACCGGACGACCTGGTCGGCGACGCCTCCCGGCTCCGTCAGGTGTTGCTCAACCTGATCGGCAACGCCATCAAGTTCACCGAAGAGGGCGAGGTCGTCGTGCGGGTAGAGGCCCACGACAACCCCGCATCCGACGGGCAAGTCGACCTCCGCTTCGCGGTGAGCGACACCGGCATCGGCATTCCGCCGGAGAAGCAGGAGGCGATCTTCCGGGCCTTCGAGCAGGAGGACAGCTCGACGACGCGGAAGTACGGCGGCACCGGGTTAGGTCTCACGATCGCCTCGCGTCTGGTGGCCCTGATGGACGGGACGATCGCCGTGGAGAGCCAGCCGGGCCGGGGCAGCACCTTCGCCTTCACGGCGCGGTTCGGGCGTCAGGCACACTCCCGTGAGCCGGTCGCCGCCTGGCCTCCAGTCCTGCTCCACAACCTGCCGGTGCTCATCGCCGACGACAATGCCACGAACCGCCGCATTCTGGAGGAGTGGTTGCGGGGCTGGCGGATGGAGCCGACCGCCGTGGGCGACGGCCTGGCGGCCCTGGACGCCCTCTGGGGAGCCGCCAGTGCGGGCCGGCCGTACGCGCTGGTCCTTCTCGACGCCCGCATGCCCGACACCGATGGGCTGTCACTGGTCGCCAAGATCCGCAAACGGGCCGAGTTGTCCTCCACGCGGATCATCCTGCTGACCTCAGGGGACCGCCCCGGCAACCCGGCCCTGTCTCGCGAGCTGCGGATCGACGCCCACCTGCTCAAGCCGGTCCAGCCGGACGAGCTGCTCGAGACGATTTACCGGGTGATGAACCGTGACCAGGGCGACGCGCCGGGGGCGCCACGGCTGACGCCGAACGGTCGACTGGCTCCGACCACGGCGCGGCTGCATATCCTGGTGGCCGAGGACAACGAGTTTAATGCCCAACTGCTGGAGCAGATCCTGGTCCGGCGGGGCCACCGCGTGCGGCTGGCGAACAACGGCCGAGAGGCGCTGGCCTTGGCCGAATACGAGGTCTTTGACCTCCTACTCCTGGACGTCCACATGCCAGAGTTGGACGGCTTCCAGGTCGTCCGGGCGATCCGGGATCGGGAGCAGGTCGCGGGGGGCCATCTGTCCGTGATCGCCCTGACGGCGCGGTCGCGGCCCGAAGACCGCCAGCGCTGCCTGGCCGCGGGTATGGACGAGTTCCTGTCCAAGCTAGCCCGAGCTGCCGACTTGTGGACGGCGATCGACCGGGTCATGAGTGACCGCCCACAGTCCGCGCGAGTGGGACCCGATCTTCTGGACCCGCGCGTACTGTGGGACGTCTGCGGGGGCGATTCCGTCATCCTGGAGAAGATCGTTCACTCGTTTCGGGCTCGTCTGCCGGATCAATTGGCGGCTGTTCAGGATGCCCTACGCGAGCAAGACACGCTCCAGCTGGGCGAGGCGGCTCACAAGCTGAGTGGGATGGTGGCCACATTTTCCACCGTTGCCGGTCGCGTGGCTTCGGAGCTTGAAGACTATGCGACTCGAGGCCAGCTCGAAGAGGCCCGGCCACTGGTGGAGCAGCTCGAAACGATGGCCGAGGAGCTCATGCGGCTGGCTGGCGGCCTGTCGTTCGAGACCCTGCGACACCAGGCGGAAGATGCCGGTGCCCGCGACTCGAGCGTCAGGTCCTGAGACATCTGGCGCGTTTGCGACCGCGACAGCCCGCGAAGGGTAACTGTTCGATGGCCCATGGTTCGACGTGCGACGGTACCTGGGCCCAGGCCCATGTCGGCGCGATGACTGCCCCGATCGCGACCAAGGACCCGATGCTCCGCGTAGCCTGATCCTCCGACGACCCGGGATTATTCAGAGCTACGGGGGCAGAGGGGGGCCTTGTGTGAAGCAGGTCATGGCCCCCCCGCGCCTGTTCCGCGTGCTACCTGTTGGAGTCCCGGGGGCCCGGGCCGTGGGGATAATGGATCTCCGGCGGCCCCCAGGTGTAGTAGGGCGGGTAGTGCGGCCAGCACACTCGGGGAGGCGGCTTGCGACAGTAGTCGTCCGGGGCGGCTTGACACGGAAAGCAATGCGGGTTCCACCAGTGCAGCAGCCCGCCGCCGTACGGGTGCCAGCCACCGGCCGGTCGCAACCGATGCGGGAACGGCTGTGGGGGCGTCTCGGGACTCCCATTCTCACCACCGAGTACGTGACCACACATGATCAGGGTGAGCACGATGAGCGACATCGTTACCTGACTTCTCATGCCGTGCTTGCTCCTTTCCGATTTGGGTGTCATCGCTCGCAACACTCCCCAAGGCTCACGACGCCGGCGTCACTCACTGGCCGGGGGTCATGGAACCGGCCGAGGCGCCGGTATGGGTTCCGGTAAACCGTCGGGCACCGGCACGGCCGGGACCTCCCCCGGCACCGCAGTCCGAGCGCCGGCATGATGGTTATCGGCCTGCCGCTCCAATTGCTCTCTCTGGAGGCGCAGCTCCCAGCCTCCTCCCAGGGCTCGATAGACGTCGACCAGGTTGAGAGCGATGTTGCCCGCGGCGACGGCCAGTTGGTCTTGCTGTTACACCTGTGTTGTTTCCAGGTTGAAGACCCTGTTGAAATCGATGGTTCCGGTGCGGTACGGCTGCACGCCAAGCTGGGTGGCGGCCCTGGCGGCCTCGACGCTCCTGGCAAGATCCTCGGCCTGTTCCCGAGATCTCAAGAAGCCCCGGAGCGGAGTCTGGACTTCCCGGCCTGCCATCAGGACCGTGTTCTGGTAGGCCGCAATCAACTCCTGCGTCCTGGCTATCTGAAGGCGCACGTTGTTCTTGATCCGGCCGTAATTCAAGATGTTCCAGCCGAAGGTGGGAAAGACGGCTCCGATAAAGCTCTTGGTCTCGAACAGCTTGGTCAGGTCCGCGGCATCCCAACCGAGGAAGCCGTTGATGGCGATGGTGGGGTACAAGGCGGCCTCGGCCACTCCGATCTGGGCGCTCTGGGCCGCCACCCTGCGCTCGGCGCTGCGGACGTCGGGGCGCCGGCGAAGCAGGTCCGCCGGAATGCCCGTGGCGACCCAGGCCGGCGTGTTCGGCATCGGGGGGCTCCCCAGCTCGGGCCCTGGGCCCAGTTCCGGCTCCAGGTCGCGTGGCGGCATGCCCAGCAGCGTGCAGAGTGCGTCGTTGCCCCGACCGAGCGCGATCTGAAGCGAGGGGATGGTCGAACGGGTCTGCTCCAGGACGGTCCTCGCCTGTTCCACGTCGAGTCTGGTCGTGGTGCCGACCCGGAATTTCTCCTCGGTGAGGGCCAGGACTCCCTCCTGAATTCGTACGTTGTCCCGGGCAATCTTGATCCGCTGCTGGGCAATCCGATATTGCACGTAGCTCGTGGTCACATCGGCCAGCAGGGTCACCAGGGCTGCGTCATAGTCCTCCACCGAAGCATCCAGGCTGGCATTGTTCGACTCGATGTTCCTGCGAATGCGGCCCCACAGGTCGAGCTCCCAGCTCAGGTTGAAGCCGTCAAACCAGTTGGAGAACGAGAGCACTTTACCAGCGTTTGGGGCCGCCCGGGCAAGCGGGCCGATCAAGGGCATGTTGGAGTTGAGGTCGAACCGGCCGTACGACCCGGTCGCTTGCTGGCTCTGGGGGAGGATGTTGGCCACGGCGATCGCCTGTCCGGCCCGCGCTTCGAGGACGCGTGTGCCCGCGATCCGCAGGGTCGGGTTCCGCTCGTAAGCGGTAACTATCAGGGCCTCGAGCGTCGGATCCTGGAAGACCTGCCACCAGTCTTGCAGGTGGTGGCACTGCACGCCGGGCTCATTCGCGTGGATCCATTCCGCCGCCACGGGTGCCGGCGGCCGTCCATAGTCGGGCCCGACCTTGAATCCGTTGCGAATCCACTGCTGGGGGCCGGTGAAGATGCATCCACTATTGAGCAAGACCACGACCACCAGGCCGGCCAGCGCGAGCCTTCACGCAAATCGACCGCCAAGGATCCGGTCAGTGCCATGCCCCTTTTGACTTCGCCAGCTCATGCGTGATTTCCATCATGTGACTTCGTTCCCACCATGGGCGCAAAGGCGACGTCTTCGCGAGATTCAGAACGACCCGCACACACGGAATATCGGACGAGCCGGCACGACCGATTGAGAAAGAACGAAAGTATCGAGAGCCCAAGGCCACGCAGTGATGCGGCCGGAGACTGCATCGTGCCTACTCCCCTCCCATGCGCTCCCCCGGCTCGGCCACTGAGCGCTTCATCACCAGGACGAGGAGCACGAGTCCCAGGCTCACGACGGCGAACAGCCAGAAGACGTCGAAGAAGGCCAGGGACGCCGCCTGCTGCTGGCGGAGATTGTCCAGCGTCTGGAGGGTCATCCCCTGCGACCGTGCCGGATCGCCCGTCAGCGGCCCGAAGTAGGCCTTGCCGGCCCGGAAGTAGTCCTGCACGTGCGGGTTCAGCGGGCCGAGGTTCTCGCCTACGCGCGCCAGGTGGAACTGCACGCGCCGTTGCTCGATGATCTTGGCGATCGACAGGCCCACGCTGCCCCCCTCGTTGCGCAGCAGGGCGAACAGGCCGACCGCGGCCCCGCGCAGGTGTTGGGGTGTGTATCGAAAGGCCGCCACGTTGAGCGGGGCCCAGAGCAACGATGTGCCGGCGACCAGCACCACCCGCGGCCAGACCACGTAGAAGGGGCTGATGTACAGGTTCGTCAGGGCCATCCAATAGTTCCCCGCCGCCATCACGAGCAGGCCCCCGGCGATCAGCCAGCGAGCGTCCACGCGCCAACCGAGCAGAACGCTGGTAACGACCATCATCAAGATGGAGAAGACGCCGGCGGGTGACTGCACCACCCCGGCGACATAGGCGTCGTAGCCGAAGAGGACCTGGAGTAAGGACGGCAGGGCCACGCTGGCGCCGTAGAGCACGGCGAACGAAAGGAACATGATGACGCAGGAGGCCGCGAGGTTGCGCTCGCCGAGCGGCCGGAAGTTGACCACCGGGTTGGCAATCCTCATCTCCCGGAAGACCAAGGCGCCCAGGCAGAGAACGAACAGGACGAACAGCGTTTGTGCCCTCCAGAAGGGGTCGTTGTACCAATCCCACTCCTGCCCCTTGCTGAGCAGGATCTCCCAGCAGCTCATCATCAGGGCGAGCAGCCCCAGGCCGATGTAGTCGAAGTTGAGCGGCTGGCGACGCAACTTCGCTCGCTCCTTCTTGAGGTAATGAGGGTCCTCGACCAGGAAGTGGCACAGCAGGTAGCCGAGGGCTCCCATCGGGAGGTTGATGAGGAACACCCAGCGCCAGTTGTAGACGACCGTGATATAACCGCCCAGCACCGGGCCGATGACCGGGGCGAGCAGCCCCGCTACGCCGAACATCGTCTGGGCCGAGCCCTGCTTCTCGGGCGGAAAACTGTCGATCAGGATCCCCTGGCTACAGGGCTGGAGCCCGCCGCCGGCCAGGCCCTGGATCACCCGGAACAGGATCAGTTGCTCGAGGCTGGTGGCCAGGCCGCACATTACCGAGGCCAGGGTGAAGACGACGATGGAGAGGAGGAAGTACCTGCGGCGTCCGAAATGAGCCGAGAGCCAGCCCGTGATCGGCAGGATGGTGGCGTTGGCCGCCAGGTAGCTGGTCATGACCCAATCACTGTCGTTCTCCGTCGCCGACAGGCCGCCGGCGATGTACCGCAGGGAGGTCACGCAGACCGTGGTGTCCAGGAACTCCATGAACGTGGGCACGACCACGGCTGTGGCGACCAACCAGGGGTTGACCGCCGGACGACCGACGGCGGCTGGGGTCAGTGTCTCGCTGCTCATCACGCGTCCTCCGCGGAGGACCGACGTCCTCCTGACAGGAAATCGTATGCTCACTCCGATCCCGCGTCGCCGGCCATCGAAAGCGGCGCCGGGTTCCCGGCTACCGCGCCCGGGTTCCCGGCTTCGGCGCGTAAGCGATGCGCGATCAACTGGCTCATGACCGTGAACAAGACGGCCGTCGACACTCCAAAGAACAGGAGGCCGTTGACGGCCTCGAGGGGGCCGAGTAATCGCCACCCTTCGGACATCGGGACGTCGCCATAACCGAGAGCCGTGAAACTCTGGGCGGAAAGGTAGAAAGCTGTTTCCCAGGTCGAGACGAGCCCGCACACAAGAAAGGCCGCCGCCCACAGGGCGATCTGGGTCAAATGCGCGGCCGCCGTAATCCCCGTAAGGCTCGCCATGACGGCCGTATTCTTCCAGAATCCCAGGTCGGTGGGACCACTTCGGATCAGACTCACCACCACACTCACAATAATTTGCACGGCCGCGCCGTAGACCAGCAGACTGCCGAAAAGCAGGACCGCGGCGACCACCAAGGGTATGAGCATCTGCGGGAACTCCCCTTCCATCAGACCTCACTCGCGTCGTGCGCCCGATGCGGGTGATGGCGTGGGGACCATCGGGCCCGTCGGAAGCGGGGCCAATGGTTGCAAGAACGCCCCGGCGTGGGGCCCCGTCGGCCGCTCCTTGTAGTACACGTAGGGGACCACCGACAACCCAACGAACAACGGGACCTTGTCGGCGTCGTAGTCGGTCAGCTCGATGCGGACCGGCAGCCGCTGGACGATCTTCACGTAGTTGCCCGTGGCATTCTGCGGCGGGAGCAGGGAGAGGGTTTGCCCGGTCCCCATGGTGAAGCCGGTGATGCGGCCCTCGAACTCATGCCGGCTCCCGTACATGTCGACTTCACAGCGGACCCGATGGCCGATGCGCAGGTCGGCGAGCTGCGTTTCCTTGAAGTTGGCGTCGATCCAGATCTCGGTGAGCGAGCGGACGGCCATCAGGCTCTGCCCCGCGGCGACATTGTTGCCGGGGTTGACGTTGCGGCTGGTCACCACGCCATCGATCTCGCTGACGACATCGCAGTAGCGGAGGTCGAGCTCGGCCAGCGCGAGGTCGCGGCGGGCCTGTTGGAGCTTGGACTCGGCCTGCTTGATGGCGGGTGCCCGGGGGATCAGGGTGGCAAAGATACGATCGGGATCGCGCTGGGGGTCTTGCTTCAAGAAGACCTCGATGGCTTCCTTGGGGGTCAATCGCCATGACGGGGGAGCGTACCCGAGCAGGGCGGCGCTGCGAATCAGTTGTCCCAGCGCCTGCCGGATCGCCGAGTAAGTCTGGTCGAGGTTGTCCGGGACCTCGCCCAGATCGTGACCTTTGGGAGGCTGGGCGGCGAGCCCCAGGCCGACCCTCGTCGCCTGGACGGCCTCCAGGGCTTGATCGACAGCCGCCTCATCGACCTTGACCGCCTGGCGCCGCTGGTCGAGCTCCTCCTTGCTGATGCCTCCGCTCGGCAAGAGCTCCTCGCCCCGCCTGAGGTTGTTCCGCGCCAGCTCCAGGGTCGCCTGCCGGCTCCTGAGCGACGCGATGTTCGCCCGCAGGTTGGCGAGCTGGGTGTGGATGTCCTCGATGGCGTGCTCGAGCTGGTACCGATCGGACCCAATCTGGGCGACCAGGCCGCGCGTTTGCGCTTCGGCGGCCACCAGGTCCGCCTCGGCCGCCGCCACGGCGGCCTTCTTGACCGCGACCTGATCCTCGAAGGGTTCCTTGTCGAGCTGGACCAGCAAGGCCCCCTTCTTGACGCGGTAGTTGTCGTCGACCAACACCCGGCTGACCTGGCCCGAGACCCGGGGAGCAACCAGGGTCACGTGGCCGTTGACGTAAGCGTCATCGGTGGAAACCGTGTTCAGCGCCGTTTCCACGGCGGGAACAAGCGAGTAGCACCCGTACACTAAACCGACCACGGCCACCCCCCAGACCAATCGTTTTCGCCAGGGGTGCGCGGCCGATGCAACGGTGGGAGAACCGGTGGTCGGGGCGGCATCCTGGTTCGGATGAGCAACCTGATCCGCGCGTGCGGCAGCCGAACCATCCTTCGCCAGGGTCCCCTCCGCCTCCCCAGGGGCCGGCCTTGGTCCTTTCGAAGGTTCTGAACGCTTATCACTCGTGCCTGCCATACTGGTACTTCCCCGTTCTGGTCGTTGTCATCCGCACGGTTTGTATCCATGGATCAGGGCCGGTGCCCAAACGTTACCGGCGGGGTCTCGGATCAGTCCGTTCGCCCAGGCGACGATCACTGGACTCCATGCTCCATGAGGATCCCGAGGCATATTGCAGGGCGCATCATGTATAGCCCGACCCGGGCGGTGCCCGCAATCCGCGGGCGGCCCGGGCGAGCAAGATCGCGACCACCAGGCCGATGCCGAGCATCATCAGGCTGAGGAACCGCAGGCCGCTGCGGAACCCGTGGGCGACGCTCTCGAGCGTCACGAAGCCGCCGAGGACTCGGCTCGTTTCCTGCTGGAGGGCGGACCCGCTCAGCCCGCGCTGGCGGAAATAGTCGGCGACTCGGGACGAAGCCTGCTCGACCGCCGGCCGGTTCTCGCGGAGGTTGAGACGATAGACATCGAGCGCACGATCGGACCACTCCCTGACGACGACCGCTGTCGCGGTCGGCACCGTGACGATCGGCACGACCAGGCCGACGATGCCGATGGCGATGCCGGTGAGCATATCCTTCGGGTCCAGCCCCTCGACCTCATCGGTCAGGAACACCGGGGGGATCAGCCCGAGGAATGCACCCCAGCAGGCCATCATGACCGCCACTCGCTCCTTGGCCGTGAAGTTGTCGATCGATGACAACCACCACGCGCAGGCCGCCGAACCCACGAATCCCACGAACAGCCAGACGTGCCGCAGCGACCGGCGGTGGAACCGGGTTGTGAGGATCGTCGCCGTCGCCATCGTCAATGAGGTTGGCACCATCAGCCAGCCCGCCGTGATCCGCGGGTAGCCGCGCAGCTCGGTGCAATACATGCCGACGATCGTCAGGACAGCCACCATGTGCATGAGCATCAGCCCGCGCGCCGTCAGGCAAAGGACGTAGACCCGCGAGCGGAGGATCCGGTTCAGGGACTCGTCGGGGCTTAAGCCCGAACCGAACCAGGCGACCAGCGCCACCGGCAGGGCAATGCAGAGGGCGACCGTGGCGGCGAAGGCGTTGGAGGACCAGCCGCCCCACTTGCGGTACCAGGCGAAGGCAAACACGATCACCGCGATCCAGGCCACGAAGGTCGTGACGGCCAGCCAGTCCATCGGCAGGCGCACCGGCTGCGGCGGCCGGTCGGGGCGGATGAACCGCCAGACCAGGGCCGACGCGATCAACCCGACCGGCACGTAGCCCCAATACATCCACCGCCACGACAAGTCCACGTCGAGGTACGCGTTGACCAGCGGGGTGATGTGCCGCGTCGAGTAGGCGAACACGCCATAGAAGCCGATGGCCACCAGCAGGGCGTGGTCGAACTGCTTGTAGAGCGTGCCGCGGCAGATCACCATCGCCAGCAGCTTGCCGAACCCCTCGACGAACCGGGCGATCGCCAGGGAGACGAGCCCGGTCGCCGCGCCACAGAGGACGTTGCCAGCGGAGAAGACCAGCATGGCCAGGATCAGCGTGTAGCGTTTGCCGATCCGGGCTGACAGCGACAACCCCGCGAAGACGCCGTAGAGGACGCCGACGTCGTAGGCGACGCTGGCCCAGGTCATGTCGTACTCGTCCGCTTCGATGCCGAGGCGGACGGCGTCGTCGGTGATGACCGTCTGGACCAGGGTCTGGTAGGGCGCGAAGAAGACGAGGAGGATCGCCAGGGCGGCCAGCCACTGGTGGCGTCCGAGCGTCATCGGCAGCTCGGGTGCCGGCACCTCGGTTGCGCTCAGGGGCGGGGTGGCAAGCGCCATCATGGCGTTACCGCCTCTCCCGTGCTTGCGGGGTCCCCGTCGTGCGTGGGCTCCTCAGCGGCGGCGGGCGCGTTGTACTTTTCCACCGCCGGCCTCAGGTAATATCCTCCGACCGCCAGCCCGGCCGCGAGCCCCATCCACGCCAGCCATTTTCGCCCGCGGTGTGATGGCGGCCTGGCCTCGGCTGGTTTGGGCGGCCCGTCTGCCGGCAGCGCCTTGGGAAGATCGGTTCTTGCTTCCGTCATCGTCTTCGTCGTCTCATCATGAGCGCTTGCCATATAGGTATTCCCCTTCGAGTCGGTCGTATCCGATGGTCATAACGATCGGTTCTCCTCGGGTTGGGTTCGGGATGGTGGAGCGGGAGCGAACGAGCCCGCCGGGCTATCAATTCCACCGGGTCGTCACGCAGAGCCGTCTCCTCCCACGAGGACGACGACCGAGCGTGGCAGGACCCGGTAGCGCAGGGAGGCCACCGCGGCCTCCTCCCCGGGTTCCGCGATGTCGAGGGGGCTGTCGAGCCCCGTGTCGATCGCACGACGCCAGCCGCCCGGAGGGCTCTCTTGAATCTCGAAGTCGAGCGGCTCGTGGTACGCGTTGATCATGACGTAGAGGTCGCAGTCGTCTCGCGACGCCCCGTGCAAGCAATACGCAAGGCTGTGCGAATCGAACGACAAGTCGACGTCCGGCCCGACGCCATACCAGCGGACATCCTCGCGCCAGAAGCGCGGGCGGCCGAGGCTCGGATGAGCCTTGCGCAAGGCGATCATCCGCTTCGCGAAGCGGTGAAAGTCGGCATGCCGTTCGACGCACGACCAGTCGAGCCA
>JBKQHM010000504.1:0-15738 GCA_052148775.1 Isosphaeraceae bacterium
TAGACGGCGATCAGCACGGCCATCCCCAGGATCAAGGAGCGGGGGATGTTGCGGCCCGGATCGCGGATCTCTTCGGCGATCGGAGTGACATTGATCCAGCCGTCATAGGCCCAGAGCACGCTGACCATCGCGGTCATCATGCCTAGCAAGATCGAGCCGTTCATCGCCGTCGGCAAGGCCGGCGAGAAGTTCGCGACGGTGCCGGCCCCGAGGGCGAAGGGAAGCACCATCATCACGGCGATGCCACCGACCTTCAGCGCCGTCCCGACGACCTGGAGGCCACCGCCCCTCCGCGCGCCCAGGACATTGACCGTGGTGACGGCCGCGATGGCCAGCACCGCGGCCCCCGCCTGCCAGACCTTGCCGGGGATCGCCGCGGGCGCCGGGGCCAGTTGAGAGAAGTAGCGCGCGAATGCCGCAGCAAGCGTCGCCATCGAGCCGCTGCGGACCACCAGGAACTCGACCCATCCGAACAGGAACGCCGGCAACGCCCCATACGCCACGCGGAGGAAGACGTAGAGGCCGCCGGCCTGCGGCAACATCGCTCCCAGCTCCGCCAGCGTCAGCGCCCCGGCGCCGCTGAACAGCCCGCCGACGACCCAAACCAGCACGATCCCGCCCATGAACGGCACGTGATCCGCCACCGTGGCGGGGACCAGGAAGATCCCCGACCCGATCACGGAACCGACGACGACGCAGAGCGCCTCGACAGGCCCCAGGACTCGGGGCAATTTCACCGACTGCCGCTCCGCCGATTCCACTGGGATCATCAAAGGGGCTCCCGAACGGATCCATGGCCTGGGCCGTTTCCGGGAGGGCGAGGCTCCGGCCGAGCCATCATTGAAAGAGCCTTGGCCGGAGCCTCGCCCTCACCGAATCATGCAACTTTAACGAGCGACCGCGTCGGCCTTGTCCGTCGCTTCCTTGAGGGCGTCCGACGCCTTGTTGATCCGATCCACGGTCTTCTTGGCCGCGATGGTGAGCTGTGCCGGATTCTTGTCTTCGAGGGCCTGCCGGATCGCGGGCAGGGGCCAGGCGGCATAACCCGTCGTCAGGCCGGGTGCGTAGATCGCGTGCTTGAACCAGGGGCGGCCGGGCAGGCCGTCGTCGAACAGGAACGCCCGCTCGATTTTCAGGATGGCGTCGTTGAGCGCGGCCAGGTTGTCGGGCGCGACGGTGTCGCGTCGGGTCAGGGCCTCGGACGCCCGATCGAACGCCTCGGCACGATCCTGGAAGGCCAGGACAGCCTGGATCAGGTCGCCGAGTCCCTCGATCTCCCTCGGCGGCTTGTCGGACGAGGCATCGTCCTGACGGATGCGTCGGGCATGGATGAGGCGCAGTTCGTCGACATGTTCGCGCAAGGCCAGGCCGTACGGGACGAATCGGAGCGGTGCCACGTCGGCCGCCGCCGCCCGCATCGCGATCAGCGTGTAGAGTCGTGCCGCAGTGGCGTGGTTCAAGAACTCGGGATCGCCGAATTTCTCCATCCAGTTGAAATCGTCGTAGATCGAATGATAGACCCCGTACCCGCCCTTCAGGCCGCCGTCGACGGTCGGGATGCCGAGGTGATCGACGAAGACTGTGTAGTCGGAGCCGGAACCGAGCCAGCCCATCTGGGGGACGAATCCCCGGGGCGTGGACGATCGCGCCCCAGAACCGCGGGACCAGATCGGGTCGTCGAGGAGCAGCGGCGAGCCGGAGGCCCAGGCTTTGTGCCGTTCCTCGGTCCAGAGGGCACCCAGGCTCCGGCCCGAGCGGACGTCCGTGACGGAACCCGCCGCTTCGCGCACGAAGTCGCGCAAGGATGGGATTCCGCTGAGAGACAGCTCATGGCCGGCGACGGCCGAGTCGACGTTCAGCATCAACACGGTCTTCTTCTGGATTTCCTCGGCGTGCTCCTCAGCCCATTCGGTCGAGCCGACCAGGCCGTACTCCTCGGCATCCCAGCTCGCGTAGACGAGGGTACGCCGGGGCTTCCAGCCGTGCTTCACCGCCTCGCCCAGGGCACGGCACATCTCGAGCGTGGCGGCCGTGCCGCTGCTGGGGTCAACGGCGCCGTAGACCCAGGCGTCGCGATGGTTGCCGACCATGACCCATCGGTCTGGCTCGACCGTGCCGGGAATCGTCGCGATCACGTTCCAGATTGGACGGATCTTGTAGTCCATCTCGACGGTGAGGCGGACTTCGGCCGGGCCGGGACCGACGTGATACGCCAGCGGCAAGCCGCCCTGCCAGCCCGACGGGACGTTGGGCCCGGCCAGGACCTTGAGGATCTCATGGGCCGTGTCGTAACCGATCGGGAGCGAGGGGATGATCGCCATGGAGTCGACCAGCTTCAGGCCCGTCTGCTTCTCCCAATCGCCGTCCTCGAGAGAAGGCGGGAATCCTGGACGCACCAGCGTCGATTGACGGTCGCTCAAAGGCAGTCGTTTCGCCCCCTTGACGGAAGGGCCGAACGGTGTCGAGGGATCGCCCGGTCCCCGCGAAAGGAACTGGACGCTGCCGCGCTGGATGGCCGATCCGGGTCGAAATCGTCCATTCGGATAGACGTCGCCCTTGGCGTATCCGTCGTCGGCCGGATCGGAGAAGATCAGGATCCCCTTGGCCCCGCGCTTCTGGGCATTCCAGACCTTCAATCCCCGAAAGAGCTCGCCGTAGCGCGCCAGGACGATCTTGTCCTTGACGTCGATCCCCATCTTCTCGAGCGCGGTGAAGTCCTCCGGTCGGCCGTAGTTCGCGTAGACGACCTGTCCAAAAAACGTGCCCGAGGCGCCATAGCCATTGAAAGCACCGAAGGCCTTGGTGCTGGCGGAGTCCTTATCGGTCGCGATGGGCGCTTCGTCCAGGTTGAAGGCGCGAGAGGTCGGCCGCAGGAGGTTCAGAACTGGAGGGGCCTCCGGATAATTGAGCAGGACTTCCATCTCCGCAATATCGGCCTTCCAGCCCCACTCGCGGAGCTGGTCGCGGACAAAAACGGCGGTCTTGTAATCGGCCGGTGTGCCGGCTACGTGCGGCTCGGCGGTCAGGATGCGGAGCCATCGTCGTGCATTGTTGGGCGTGGGGACGGTCAGGGCGTGCGCCTCGGCCTCGCGTTGCTTCTCGGCCGATCGGGCGGCGAAGCCGATCGGGGCCTTGGCGGCCGCCGCGCCCGATTGCGGCGGGTCCGAACCGAGGGCCGGCTCGGCACCCAGGATCGCGGCCAGGACGAGGATCAGGGCAGGGTTCAGGCCATTCCGGAATCGCCTCATGAATCGCCTCTCGGGAAACAGATGCTTGACAGGAACCAGCCCAAAGGACCACACTAGGCGCGCAGGGCTGACTCACTCGGCCTCGATCGATGCCGGTGTGCGAGCGTTGACCGACGACCGGGGATGGAGGGGACGTCGGGGGGAGGAACTCGGAACCAGGATACGATTCACACGCCGTGTCGGGTAGGGGCGTGTCCACTTCCAATCTTCTTTGTGCCGCGCTCATCAAGCATCCACGATCCTTGAGACCCGCGCCGATGGTCGTATTGCCTTCGCTCCCGGTCTGGCTGGCATCGACCTCGGCCGTGAAACCTTCATATGTCCCGGTCCCATTCCGCAACATCTGCCGGTCGACAGACGACCAAATGCACTCGTGGCTCTACGGAGCGGAGTCCATCGGGATCACACTGTCGTACGAGGCGGTTGTCTCCTCATTTCAACGGGAACACCGGCCCACGACCAATGTGCCCGCGACCTTGGCTGTGTTCCGGTACTCCGAGCGGGGCTGAGAGATTCCCACTTGGAGTGATGTGCGCGACACCTGAGATCCTGGAAACCTGAGAAGGGACACATCATGGCTGTGGCGTTCACGGTTGGCGGCGCGCGAGGGACGTTCGATGCGATCTTCGCCGAGGAGGTGGCCGGCGTGCTCGACCATGCCTTCGGCGCCGAGGGTGAATGGGAGGGCACCCCACCCCTCCACTACGGCGAGCTGGCGGACACCGGCTGGTCGGAACTCCAGCGTCGCGCCGTCCAGGAGCTGGGCTCGGAGACCTTCCCCAACCTCACCGCCCTGGGCGAGGACGGACGCGGCGTCTACCTCCCCGCGAACGTCCAGACCGCGTCGTTTCCCCTCTCCGCGGGCGGGGACCTGAAATGCGCCAGCTTGCCCGGCCTTCGCAACGAGCTCTCCGAACTGGCCCATTGCTGGGAGCTGCCTCTGGACGATGACGGCCTGAAGGAATTGCTCCGGGTCGCCCACGACCCCGACGACGGCTGTGTCGCCGACGCCTCGGAAGTCCTGACCTTCGCCCGGCTCGCCCTGGCCGCCAACGAGGCCGTCCGCCGCGACTGCCCCCTCTGGCTGGTCGGGCATTAGCCGCTCCCCCTGGGATGCCATTCTCGCCGCGGATTCCCAAGGAACCAGCTCCTCGGACGAACGTCTAAGAGACAGGCGACAGGATCGTCAAGATGATTGCGACCTGAGATTCTCATCCATCGTTGCTCGGTGCAATGCGTTTTGCTCGGTCGACCGGTTTTCGATTCGACTGGGCACGTCCTCTTCTTCCATTCTCCAATTTACTCCGTCCCTCAGGTCGCCGTCGCCTCGAGGAGACCCATCCATGCGTTCTCGTAAGGAGTGGCTTTGCGGACTCGTACCGGTTCTCGCGATCATGATTGGTTTCGTCGGCGGTTGCGCCGAGCAATCCGCCCGCGAGGGACGCGAGGGGGGAGTCCCGACCCCCTCGTATGCGAACTATTCCGCGGCGAGGACCGGTGAGGTGATCAGCTCCGATGCCTATGGATCCCCTGCCCCCGCTGCATCTCCTGCAGGACCCGAGGTTCAATACAAGAGTGCAATGCCCGCTCGACCGGCCGCCAGGTCGACCCTCGCGCATGGGCCTCAGATGAATTCCGAAGGGCGTCAGGTGTTCAGAGGCAAGCGCAAAGCGGCGGTTGTCGGGCGGGATGCGAGCCAGGCATTAGGGGAAGCTGAGGCGGAACGGGCGAGTACCGAGGCCTACAACCCGATCGTCGAGAATCCGTTCCGCGCGGCGGCGAGCGAACCGCTCTCGACCTTCTCGATCGACGTCGACACGGCCAGCTACGCGAATGTCCGACGATTCCTCACCCAGAACACGCTCCCGCCCAGGGATGCCGTCCGTATCGAGGAATTGCTCAATTACTTCCCCTATAATGATGCTCCCCCCGCGGACTCCAGCCCGGATCCCTTCGCGGTCCATGTGGAGGTCGCCGGATGTCCCTGGGACGCCCAACATCGGCTGGCGCGGATCGGCATCGCGGCCAGGCACATCGACCAGTCGAAGCGGCCTCCCAGCAACCTGGTCGTCCTGGTCGACGTCTCCGGCTCCATGAACTCGCCGAACAAGCTGCCGCTGGTGCAATGGAGCCTCCAACGGCTGGTCGAGCAGCTCGGCGAGAATGACCAGATCGCCATGGTCGTCTATGCCGGCGCTTCGGGCCTGGCCCTCCCCTCGACGTCCTGCATCAACAAGGCGGAGATCCTCTCGGCGATCGAGCAGTTGCGCGCCGGCGGTTCGACCAACGGCGGCGCGGGCATCCAGCTCGCCTATGACGTCGCCACCCAGCATTTCATCAAGAACGGAACCAATCGCGTCATCCTGGCGACCGACGGCGATTTCAACGTGGGCGTCACCGGCCAGGACGACCTGATCAAACTGATCGAGGCAAAGGCGAAAAGCGGCGTGTTCCTCAGCGTCTTGGGCTACGGGATGGGCAATATCAAGGACGGTCCTCTGGAACGGCTGGCGGACAAGGGGAACGGCCATTACGCCTACATCGACACCCCGCGCGAGGCGTACAAGGTCCTGGTCGAGGAGATGGGCTCGACCCTGGTCACGGTCGCCAAGGACGTGAAGATCCAGGTCGAGTTCAACCCGGCCAAGGTCGGCGGATACCGACTCATCGGCTATGAGAATCGCATCATGGCCCACAAGGACTTCAACGACGATACCAAGGATGCCGGTGAGGTCGGTGCGGGCCATCACGTCACCGCCCTTTACGAGATCGTCCCGCCCGGCAAGGAAGGGATCGTCGGCCCTGGAGTCGACCCGCTCAAGTACGCCCAGGCGACGGTATCCGGCTCCTCGAGTCCGGAATCCTTCACGGTCAAGCTGCGCTACAAGCAACCCAGTGGCGACACCAGCAAGCTGCTGACGATGGGCGTCGAGGACAAGGGCCGGTCGTTCGGCGAAGCCTCGGAGGATCTGAAATTCGCGTCGGCGGTCGCCGGATTCGGGATGCTGTTGCGCGGCTCGACCCACAAGGGCAGCCTGACCTATGCGGGCGTGCTCGAGATCGCCGAGCCGGCCTCGGCCCGCGATCCGTCGGGCTACCGCCGGGAATTCCTCGCCGCCGTGCGTCAGGCGAAGAGTCTGTCGAGGCAATGAGCCGTGGGGCGGACTGAGAAGGATGTCTGGGGGACGAAGTCGATCGGCGAACGGCGTGGGGGGCATGAACCCGTTGGCCCCCCTCGCCGTTTTCTATTGGATTGCATCGACGCGATCGAACGACCATCGGAATTCTTCGTGGCCTCGTCTAAGAAATCGTCGGCTGCCCCGTCATCGAGAGTGGACGGACATCGGTCGCCTTCCGGGTAGGGGTGATGTCGAGAATCCTGGACGTCGGGCACGAGCAATGGGTCAGTGACGCCGTGGTCCGTTTCGAGGGGCCGCTGACCCTCTATGCCTCGCGCCTGCTGCACGATGCGGAGTCGGCGCGGGACGTCGTCCAGGAGACGTTCTTGAAGCTCTGCGCCTCGGATCGAGCCGCGATTGAGGATCACCTGGCCGAGTGGCTGTTCACCGTCTGTCGAAACCGGGCGCTGGACGTCTTGCGTAAGGAGCAACGCATGAGTCAGTTACGCGAGGAGCAGGTCCTACACTGCCTGAGTCCCGGCCCGGCCCCCCTGGAGGCGGCCGAACGCCAGGAGCTCGGCGAGCGCGTCCTGGAGCTGCTGGATCACCTCCCCGTCAATCAGCGCGAGGTCATCCGGCTCAAGTTCCAGAATGGGTTCTCGTACCAGGAAATCAGCCGTATGAGCGGCCATAGCGTCTCGAATGTCGGCTACTTGATCCACGCCGGGATCAAGACGCTGCGGGGTCACCTGTTCGACGGCCAGGCGGCCAGGGCTCGCAACTGAGGAGGACTCGCCATGACCTTTGACCCGAACGACCCCCGACTGACCGCCTACGTACTCGGCGAGCTCGAGCCGGCCGAACATGCGGAGGTCGAGGCGATGCTCGACGACTCGCCCGAATGCCGACAGGCCGTTGATGAGATCCGCTCGACCATCTCCTGGCTGACCGACCAACTCCACCAGGAGCAAGCGAGCCACTCGCCCGCCCCACGGACGAATCACCGGCCAGTCGCGGCGATCTTGCCTCAACCCGCCGCATCCGCCCGCCCCTGGTGGCGTCGCCCCCGGATTCAGCTCGGGGCCGTCGCAGCCTTGTTCCTGGGAGCGGTGACCATCGCGTTGCTCCCCATGTATACGAAACGGTTAGAGCCCCGGGTGAGTTATGGAGCCCAACTGGCGAATCCGGGGGACGATCTCGCCGCCATCGGGATGATCACCCGGAGCGTCAGGGACCTTGACGAAGGCGCACCCGCCGCGTCAGCCCCCAGCATCGTACTGACGACCCAAGGCCGAGCCCCAAAGTCCAACCCGTCCCAGCGGATCGCCACCAAGGCGCCTGACACGAATCCGGGGGAAGGAATGAACGGCATGATGGGCGGCATGGCCGGCATGGGCAGTGGGATGGGTGCCATGGGGGGGCGAGCGGCCGCGCCTGGTCCGGCGCTCTACGCAGAGAATGAAAGGCAGGCCCGGCGCAATACACTTACCAGGACGCTTCCTCCTGCTGGAATGCGACCGGCCGCGAATAAACCGGACATCGGAGGAGTCCCCGCTCGGCGTCCGGGCCTTTTGGCACTGGCACAGGCACAGGGCCAAAACCAGGGTCAGGGCCGGAGTTTCCACAGCATGAACTCGAGTCAGGGCCAGCAAGGTCAGAATCGGCAGGCGCAGGGCCAGGGCCAACCGGGCCAAGGTCAGGGACAACAAGGTCAAGGTCAGGGACAACAAGGTCAAGGACAGAATCCCTCTCAATACACCACGTACACGGCCCACGGGCAGCAGGGTCAGAATGGGAACGGGCAGCAAGGTGTGAATCCACCCTATGCACAGAACTATCTTTATGGCGAGCCATTGGGTGAGAACGCGAACCAGGGTCAGGACCGGGGACAAGGTCAGGGCCAGACGAACCGTGGCTCGTCCCAGGCTCTTGCGGAATCGAAGCCGGGTCAAAGTGCTCGGGTTCTCCGTGCCGAGATGACACCTTCACTCCCTGCGACAAAGGGCAAACAGAGTCAATTCGCTCAGCCGAACCCGTTCGACAACATGGCCCTAACAGACCTGGGAATGCTCGCTCGGAAGGCCGACTCTGCTGTTCCCACCATCAAGGACAAGGCCGGCGAGCAGGTTCAGGCCCTTCCGCCCGTTCAGCAGGCCGCGAGCCCGGGAGTCGTGCAATTCGAGAATTTCCCACCGGCCGTCGGCGACCGCCTCATCAAATCCAACGAGCCTCCTCCACGCCTGCTGGGGACGGAGTCGAAACAAGGGGAAGCCCGCGACGCAGCGCCCAGGCCGGCAGCCTCGCCCGCCGTCGAGGGAGAAATGGCTCCCGAGGCCCTTCAGGCCGCGATCGCGACGACCCCCGCCGCGTTGCCTCGGCCCGAGGCCGTACTCGATGCCGAGGTCTACACACGCATCGTCGATAATCCTTTCCAATCGGTGGACAAGGAGCCGCAATCGACCTTCTCGATCGACGTCGATACGGCCAGCTATTCCAACGTCCGCCGATTTCTCGGTCAGAACATGCT
Source organism: Isosphaeraceae bacterium (assembly GCA_052148775.1). Taxonomy (GTDB): domain Bacteria; phylum Planctomycetota; class Planctomycetia; order Isosphaerales; family Isosphaeraceae; genus CAVZRC01. Next base: position 8,895 of record JBKQHM010000504.1, read on the forward strand.
CCCGCCCCCGGACGCGGTCCGTATCGAGGAATTCCTCAACTACTTCCCCTATCGCGACGCGCCGCCGCCCAGCTCGAGCGAGCATCCGTTCGCGGTCCACGTCGAGATCGCCCACTGTCCGTGGAATGCCGGGCATCGGCTGGCGCGGATCGGCATTGCCGCTCGGCCGATCGACCAGTCCCGGCGATCGGCGAGCAACCTCGTCTTCCTGATCGACGTCTCCGGCTCGATGGACGAACCGAACAAGCTGCCGCTGGTCCAGTGGGGATTGCAACGGCTCGTCGATCAGCTCGGCGAGAATGACCGGGTCGCGATCGTCGTCTACGCCAGCGCCTCGGGGCTGGTACTCCCCTCGACGTCCTGCATCCACAAGGCTGAGATCCTGTCGGTGATCGCGCAGTTACGCGCCGAGGGTTCGACCAACGGCGGCGCGGGCATCCAGCTCGCTTATGACGTTGCGACGAAGAACTTCATCAAGAACGGGACCAATCGCGTCATCATGGCCACCGACGGCGACCTCAACGTCGGTGTGACCGGAGACGACGAACTCGTCCGGTTGATCGAGGCCAAGGCCAAGAGCGGCGTTTTCCTCAGCGTCCTGGGCGTGGGGACCGGCAACATCAAGGACGGCAAGCTTGAGAAGCTGGCGGACAAGGGGAACGGACATTATGCCTATCTCGACTCCCCCCGCGAGGCGTACAAGGTCCTGGTCGAGGAGCTGGGCGCGAACCTGGTCACGGTCGCCAAGGACGTGAAGATCCAGGTCGACTTCAACCGGGCCAGGGTGTCGAAATACCGACTGATCGGCTACGAGGACCGGGCCTTGCCCAACGAGGCGTTCCTCGACGACACCAAGGATGCCGGCGAGATCGGCGCCGGGCACCACGTCACGGCGTTCTATGAGCTCGAGCCTCCCCTCGGAGAACCGGGGAACCGGGACGATCGCGCCGCCTCGCGGGTCGAGTCGTTCACGGTCAAGCTCCGCTACAAGAAGCCGGACGAGGCCAAGGGCCGTCAGGTGGACCAGCCGGCAATCGATACCGGCATCGACTTTGCCCATGCCTCGGACGACCTCAAATTCGCGTCGGCCGTCGCCGGGTTCGGGATGATGCTCCGCGGCTCGCCCTACAAGGGCACGCTGAGTTATGCCGGATTACTCGAGATCGCCCAGCCGACCCTCGCCGGAGATTCCGGGGGTTATCGCAAGGAGTTCGTCGAACTGGTCCGCAAGGCGCAGGCCCTGTCACCGCAAGGGATCGGGCCGGTTCCGTCCGCCCGATGAGCGAGAAGGCCGGGTCGCCACGGCACGCTCATCTTCCGGGTCCAAACAACCGCCGGGCGAGCCGTGGCGAGGCGGCCAGCGCCGCCATCGGGATGCCGAGCCGGGGGTCGCGGAGGATCGTGCCGAGGAGCGACGGACTTAGCCGGACCCCCCGGCGCAGCGCGTCGCGCGCCAGGTCGGTCCGCCCGGCCCGGAGGGCATCATGGGCCCGATTCAAGAACGCTCGCGCGAGCCGTCCGTCGGCCGCTCGGCGGAGCACTCCGGCATCGGGCCGGTCCTTCAAGTCGATGGCAAAGAGTTCTTCGAGAACTCGCACCGTCTCGTCCAGGTCGGCGGTGCTGGTCTTGAATCGATGCGTCTCGCTGGCCGCATGCCAGCGCACGCGGACGGTCGGACGGGCCAGCCATGCGACCTTCCATCGCCGCGAGACACGCAGCCAGAACTCCCAGTCGAGCACGTATCGATACGACGCGTCGAATCCGCCGAGGTCGTCGAACGCGGCGCGGCGGAGAGTAACCGCCGAGCAACGGAGCAGATTCCCGGCGGTCATCTCCGGGGCCAGCTCGCCGGGTGCCAGGATGCGGTCGACCGGCCCGAGCCCGCCTCGTCCGACCACGGTCTCGGGGACCGTCTCGCCGCGATCGTCGATCACCTCCGATGCGCTGGCGACCAGCCCGACGCGCTCATCGGCCTCGAAGGCCCGCGTGTGGGCCGCGAGGTGGCCGGGCTCCATGACGTCGTCCTGGTGGAACACGGCGACGATCGGCGTCCGGCTCAGGGCGACGCAACGGTTCCAGTTGCCGGCCAGTCCCAGCCGCTCGGGATTGATCTCGATACGGACGCGATCGCCTGCCGCGGCGCGAACCACATCGATCGTCTCGTCGTCTGATCGGTCGTCCGAGACGACCAGATCAAGAGCGACGCCATCCTGGGCCACGATGCTGCGAATCGCCTCGGCGAGATGGGCCGCGCCGTTGCAAGTGGGGACGGCGACGGTCAGGATCGGCTCTGCCATGATGCGTCCATCGACCTCGGCTCAACTCGTGACGCGATCGACACCGCCGAGATTACGCAGGCTTTCCCAGGTGAAAAGGCCCGAGGAATGCCCGTCGTTCCAGGCGAACTGGACCGCATAAGTGCCGATGTTCTCCATCCCCTCGAGCTTCAGGTCGGGACGAATGGAATTCGGGTCGAGGATCCGCTCGCCGGTCCACTCATTGCGACACCCGGCACAGGGGCACTCGCTGCGGAGCGTATGATACGGGAAGCGGTCTACGCGATGGTCGGGCCAGGTGACTTCGAGGACTTGCTCAGCCTGGTGCGCCCGGATACTGGTGGGAGGGTCGGTCATGGTGAAGGCTCATAGGTCTAACGAGGAACTCGTGTAACGACTTCGATCACCCTTTTCATGCGATCGGCAATTGGGTCATAGCCATACATCACCTGACGCATGAATTCGAGAGCTTCGAGACGAGCTCCCGGGCTCTGGGTCGCCCAGTAAGCTCTGTCGAGTGCATCGGCTTCCTTGAGGGAAACAACGGACAAGGCGGTCTTGTCTAGACGAATTGCATCAAGTGGGGTTATGAGTTCTTCCTCGTCCGGGCGGGAAGGATCACGTTCCTGCATGGCTTCCCCTCTGAATTTAGGATGGATGGTTCATGATGAATTCTATCAAGAACGACGAGCACGAGGAACGCGAGGCCGAGCCCAGCCGTCGGTTTTACGTCCGGGCACCGAGCATCAACGCGGTCCGGCGGGCCTTGCACCGGGCGCCGGGGGGCGTCAAGGTGATGGGCCGCCACGACCGCGAGACGATCCTTTGCACTCACACGATGGACGGGCACAGCCTCGGCCGTCACTGGCCGGTGATCGTCAGCCGGCTGGAGAAGGCCGGCCTTCGCGTCGAGAAGGCCGCGGTGCCAGGATCATCGGCCGGGTCGACGCCCGACACGGCCGAGTGATCGATCCGAACTGGGTCACTTCTTCATCTGGGCGGCCTTCGTCAATGCGTCGATCGCTTGGCGGAGTTCCTTGATCTGGGCCGATAGATCGTCGAGCTGCTTGGCTGTCGCCGAGTTGAGGTCGTGGGAATCCTTCGGGGACGAGATGGCGCGAGGCGGGACGCTCATCGAGCGCACTCTTTGGTTGGCATCTCTGGTGACCGTCTGCCTCTGGACAAGGTCGTTCACGACGAATTCCAGCGTGTTCCCACCCGGTTGGCCCGGAAGGACCCCGCCGGGGAGGACGATGTCCCAATTCACCGTGAAGGGCCCCTCCGTCATCGCGGCGACGTTCATGCTCTTTCGGCGCTCGGGGGTGATCGCGATGGTCTCTTTCTTCCCCTCGCGGACGATCTCGAGGGGGATCGTCTTCTCGCCCCTGGCCTGGACAATCTGGATGAGCGCGTCCTGGTCGGTCAACGCTTCGCTGTCGAGCCTCAGGAGGATGTCATGAGGTCGTAGGCCCGCCTTCGACGCCGGGCTGTCCTTGACGACATCGAGGGCGAGCAGGCCAAACCTCGGCTGGAGCTGAAGCTGCGCCCGGAGCGCCGGTTCGATGGACGCGACCGAGACGCCGACCCAGTAAGTGGGGGGCTCCGGCTGGACGGGCCCCAGGCTGACCCGCACTTGCGGTTGAATCATGAGCGAGATACGTTGGCCGCCTCGAAGAAGCTGCAACGGCTCGGGTGTGCTTCCGACGAGCTTCAGGGCTTTCTCCAGGTCGTCGGGTTTCGCGAGACGGATCCCCTTGGGTGGAGATCCTCCCAGTCGGAGCAAGACATCGTTCGGCTCGATCCCCGCGAGCGCCGCGGGCGAGCCGGCTTCCACCTCGGTCACGATCAAGCCCTCGTCCTTGGACAGTTTCAATTGCGCCCGGAGGGCGTCGTCGGCGGGCGCGAGGCTCATGCCGGAGTTGCGGTTGCGGGAGTCGAGGAGGGTCAGAACGGGGTCGTTGAGACTGCGAATCCATCCGTTGAGGTTCTGCTGGGCGTTGTTGTTCGGACCCTGCTGGCCCCGACCCTGCTGGGCGTTGTTGGGTTGGCCCTGTTGGCCCTGCCGTTGTTGCCCCGAGCCCTGATGTTGCTGGGATCCCAATTGGTTTTGGCCCGGCTGGCCCTGGGTTGGTTGCACGCCTTGCTGTTGTTGCGAGTAACCGAAAATCGCTCCGACGACGGTATCTCCTTGGCCTTGCTGCGGGTTCTGACCGGGCTGGCCTTGGGCCTGTTGACCGTAGGACCGAGCAGGGCCGTTGAGCGTCGGGAACAGGGCGATTGCGACCAGGAAGGCAAGTCGAGTTCTCACGTCGAGTCTCCTTTCGTCGAGAAGGAAAGATCTCCGCATGATGGACGTTTTCTCGTTCCGCCGAGGATGGCGCTGATTACAGGGGGTTGTTGCCGGTATATCGGAGCTGGACCTGGTCCACCGGGACGGTCACGCGTCGACCGTCGGCCAGCGTGGCGGTGATGATCCGCCGCTGGCGGTCGACCTGATATCCCAGGCGTTCCAGTTCGGCTTGCTGGTGCTCGCTCAGGCGAGACGGCTGGTCCCTGAGCCACTGCTCGTCGATGTCCGGCCCGGCCAGGAGCGGCACCTCGGCGGTGTCGCTCCCGGAGCCGAGTCGCACGTGTGCCACCGCCACGATGCCATCGCCCGGTTTCGGAGGAAGGCGATGGTTCTCCGGTGGCCGCGCGAACTCGCCCAGCGATTCGATCACATCGTCGATCTGAGGTCCGTCGTGCGAAGGTCTCGGGACCTCCAGATGGGTTGCGACGGCGGGGACCATCGGTTGAGTCAAACTGTGGACAGCCGCCGAGGGTCGGACCGGGTGCACGGTCCACCCAATCGCGAATGACACCGCGGCGATGCCGGCCGCGATGGCCACGCGCCGCAAGGCGCGATCGTACCGTCGGACTCGCTCATCGGCCTGTGTTGCCGTCGGCGATTCGGTCGGGACGCGAATTACCGAGGGTTGATCGAGGGCCCTGAAGGACTCGCCCCAGCACTCGGCTTCGAGGAAAGCCAGGGCGCAACGTTTCCAGCCGTGGGGCTCGCGGTCGAGGCGGTCGATGGCCGCGCGGAGTTCGGCCGGGGTGAGGCCGCCATCGACGATGTGGTCGATGAAGTCGTCGTCGAGTGAGAATTGTGGATCAGGATGACTCATGGTCGGATGCCTCGAATTCGGACGAGAGCGGCGCCAGCTCCGTGCGGAGCCGGTGACGGGCACGATGGAGCCGCGTCTCGACGGTCGCCACGGCGACGCCCAGCCGGTCGGCCAGCTCGCGGGCGGTGAAGCCCTCGGCGTGCTTGAGGACCAGGATCTCGGCGTCGCGCGGGGGGAGCCGTCGCAGCGCATCCTGGACCAGCTTCTGCCGCTCATCCCGGACGAGCCACGCCAGCGGCGAGGGAGCCGTGTCGACCGCGACGGTGCCGCATCGGGCGGCGTATCGATCGACGAGCGACCGTCGCCGGCCCGACTTGCGCCGGTAGATTAGCACATGCCGCACCGCCAGCCGATAGAGCCAGACGGCCGCCCGCGCCGGGTTGAGCAAGGGCGACCGCTGGGCGACCGCCGCCAGCGCCACGTCCTGCATGACCTCGTCGACCGCCTGCGGCTCGCCCAGCCGCGACGCGACGACCCGCCTCAGCCATCGCTCGTGCAAGGCCAGGGTTGCACCCCAGTCCATCGCGCTCGCGCTGACAATCTCCGGCCCAGTTGTGGGAAGTCGGCTCGGCTCGCTCATGGTTCGACAAGAGAGTTGCCGCCGAGGCGGATTCCCTTACGGGAGCATCGTTGAAGTTCTCGGAAGCTTGCCCGATTCTCTGGAGGTCCGGAAGGTTATGGCAAGCCAATATGGGGAGGAAACTCGAGAAGCCTTCCGCTCTTCACCGCGAGCCCGTGTTGTGGCGACCTGTGACCATGCACGTGAGTGCATGGTTCGGACGGGACACAAGTCCTCCAACCTCGGGCGTCAGCCCGATCCTCCCGGCGGATCGCACTGACGTGCGAGGTTGGAGGTTCCCCGTCCGAACCACGGTCTCACGACCGTGGTCACCGATTGGCTGAGCGTGGAACTCGATTCTTCACAGAATGGCGCGACCGAATCTGACGCAGGGCTTCGGCGGCCATCATCAGGCCGAACACCAACAGCGTGCTCGGCTCGGGCACGGAAGAACCCTGGGGCGTGAGGAGGAATTCGTCCATCTGGCCGGACGAGTCGGTGCCATAGGCGACGATCCGCCCCGAACCGTCGATCCCCACCGCATCGACCAGGTTGATGTTCGCCGAGGTGGGGATCAGGAGGTTGAGATCCTGCATCGTGCCGTTCGAGTAGAGGAAGGCATGCTGGGCACCGCTGGCGGTCTGCGACCAGCCGACGACCTGGTTGGAGTTGTTGAGTGCGTTGGCGGAGCCATTGGTGCCTCCGAGACTGCCGAGGCTGAGAGCTTGTGAAGGAAATCGACCGCGGTCCGTTTGGAGGCCGCGACCCTTTGAACCACACGATGCCTTCTGAATCGCGCCGTTTTTCCCTGGATCCTCGGTTACCGACCCGACAAAGGGTCT